>REEG01000194.1 GCA_007695195.1 Gemmatimonadales bacterium
GGGCGACACGATCCGGGGAGGTGTCACTCCGGAGCTCGGCCTGCAGCATCTGGGCATACCCCAGCACGCTGGCCAGGGGATTGTTCAGTTCGTGTGCCAGGCCGGCGGTCATGCGGCCCAGGGCACCCAGTTTCTCGGATTGGATCAGTTCGGCCTGGGTCTTCTGGATGGTCTCGAGCGCTCGGCCCAGTTCCGTATTTCGCCTCTCCAGATTGCGGGTGGTGTTCCGGAGGTTTTCGGCCATCTCATTGAATGCGTGGGCCACGGTGTGGAATTCCCGATCCATCCCCCCTTCGCGAATCCGGATCGAGAAATCGCCCTTCGACAGCGTCCGGCTCGCGCCCGCCAGCTCTTCCAGGGGAGTGACCACCCGTCGAGCCAGCATCAGCACCAGGAAGAGGGTTCCCAGCAGCGCCATGGTCGCCACCCCTCCCGCCAGGAGTTGGATGACCCGCAGGCGTGACTCCTGCCGTTCATGGAGCCTTTCGATTCCCACCTGCCGCAAGGCCAGGAAATCATCTGCAGCCAGGAGGAAGGATTCCGCCGACGCGAAGAGAGCCTGACGGGCCTCGCGAGCTTCCTCGTCCCGTTCGAGGGCGGCCAGTTGGGAGGCCTGAAACGCGGCGACCTCCAGATGACGGTGGGCCTGCCCCATGGCCTCAAGCTGAAGACGCTCTTCCTGGTTCAGATCCCGCAGGAGGTAGACGCGGAGTTGGGTTTGAACCGCATCGCCGGCGGTCTCAAAGGCCGACGGAAGAGAGGCGTCGGAACCCGGGCTCAGCCCCGCCATGGCCGCCAGTTGCACCATGATATTCCGATTGATCTCGTCCCCGATCCTCTGTTCTTCCAGAAAGTCGGTGACGGCGGCCTGCTGGCTGGACCAGGCGGCGTCGCCGATGGAGAAGAGGACGACGGCGCTCACTACAACCGTGAGTGCGAAGGCCGAACCGCCGGCGATGACCCGGGTTCGGAGCGAGACCTTGCGGGGGATCCGGATCACCCCTCCTCCCCGGGCATTCTGACTTGCCGAACCGTGAATTCCCGCATCATGTCCCCCTCATCCGTGAACTGGATCGGGCCGGTGAGCCCAGGGAATGGGGGGGAGTCCCTCCCGAGCCGCAACAGATAGCGGCGGATTTCCTCACCGCTCCGGGCACCCTCCGCCACTGCCTGAAGGAGGAGAGATGCGGCGTCGTAGGCCAGTGCCTCCGGCATTCCTCCAGAGACGCCGGTCCGGGCCCGGTAGCGATCCAGGAATCGAAACAGATCCCGATCGGGATCGGGCAGCATGAAGTCGGCATATTCGACCCCTCGCCACGCCGGATGCAGCTCGGTTCGGATCTCGGCGCGGGAAAGGGCGTCACTCCCAAGGACCGGGATCTCTCCCAGCGCCGCCCGTAGCGAGGGGAGGAGGTGGTCCAGCTCAGGGGGGCGTCCGAACCACAGGACCACCTCCGCACCCGTGAGCTGGAGCGAAGCCACCGCGGCCTCGGCGTCGAACGGTCGGGTCTCGGCCTCCACATGGGGGGCCTGGAGCACCACGTCGGCCCTCTCCGGATCCAGGCCCTGCAGGAACTCGGCCCTCAGCGAGCGGCCATAGTCGTCGTTGGCGTAGAACACCGCCAGCCGCGTGCCCTGTGGGAATCGCCCGTTGACCACGTCGGCCAGAAAGGCTCCCTGAACCTCATCGGACGGGACCAGACGAAAGCTGAATGGGCCGGTCTCGGAGTAGATCGGCGCCGTGGAGGTGGGGGCGATCTGAACCACCTGGGCTCGGTTGTAGATGGGAGAAGCCATGAGGCTTCCTGACGAGCCGGAGTGTCCAACCACGCCCAGGATGCCGGGGTTCAGCAGGACGGCCTCGGCCAGATCGGAGGCGGGGGACTGGATGGGGGTGTGCTCAAGGAGCAGAAGGCGGTCCATGATTTCCGGCGTGACCCGGTAGCCCGCATCCGCCAGGGCCATCTCCACCGCACCAAGCATCCCCCTGGCCGCCACTGCGCCCACCGGGGGAGAATCCGGGGGCGAATCCGGTTGACAGGCGACGCCCCCTCCCCCGATGACGAGGATGGTGAGGAGGGGGACCAGGGCTGTCCTCAGGTACGGTGGGGCCACGGATATCCCGGTTGGGCGGACCGATATGGTCGTCACGTCGGAGGTGGTGGTGCTCCCGGAGGTGGTGACGCTCCCGGGGGTGGGGGTGCTCCCGGAGGTTGAAATGGAGCGAGTCCCCTAGCGGGACAGACAACGATTCTTACTTACTTAGGCTCTTACCCGATCTCCGTGCAAGACGGTGCAAGACGGTGCTGGACGGTGCTGGACGGTGCTGGACGGGCCGGACGGGCCGGTGAGGTGCACCAGCCCTACGGTGACGGGGCACAGTTCGCCATTCGTGCTTGCCTGACCGATCAAAATTCGCCCATCCGCGCCCGTGCCCTCAGCCCCTCGCCCTCCCGCGCCCATCCCCATCCTGGTCCTGATCCCCATCCAAATTCGGGGAAGAACTCACATGGGGGGAAGACCTTACGGGAAGGACGCACGATAATGACGCAGGGATGCATCACGATATGGGCCGGAGCGAGGTTTCGGTACCATCTCGGGGAGGCCCCGTCCTTGCACCCGGTGACTGCGGCCTGCAGGATGATGCGCAGCAGGGTGTCCCCCCGGACGCGACCCGCCACATTCATCTCGGAGAATCGGGATTTGAGCACGCTTCGGAAGGCCATAGTGGGGCTGGACCTTGCTACGAAGGACGGGGGACTGGTCGCCGCCCTGCCGGGCCTTCGGGCCTGGGGGGTGGAGACGGTGATTCTCACCCACGTATCCCGGGAGTCTCCGGTGCCCCTGCTCCATCAGGTGGACCAGACCGAGGGCGTGAGCGGCAAGCTCGCCCAGGCCAACGCCTGGCTTTCCCCTTTCTTCGGTGTCGAACTCTGCCTCCGGAGTGGGTCGGCGGGAGCGTGTCTGGCCGAGGAGGCAGGCGACCGAGGCGCGAACCTCATTGTTCTGGGTGTGGGGGCTAGGGGGCGGCTCCAGGAGGCCATTGTCGGGAGCACGGTCCTGGAGGTGGTTCGGCGTTCGGACCTCCCCGTCCTCCTCTTCCCGCACGCCGCCCTGCGCGGTCGGCGGGGGCGTCCCCTCGTGTCTCCCCATGACACCTGGATCCTCCACCCCACCGACTTCTCCCATGCATCGCAACGCGCTCTGGACCTCGCCCGGGAGCTGGCGCTGGAGAAGAACCTCCCCATCACGGTCCTCCACGTTCTGGACGCCAGGGACCCGACCCCGGAAGAGGAGGTTCGCGACCGCCTTGGCAGACTGGCGGACGAGCTTACCTCAGCCGGCGTCACCGGGGTTGAGACGGTTCTGGAGCGGGGCACGGCCTGGGAGCGGGTACTGGCCGTCTCCGCCGAGAGCGACCATACCCTCGTGGTCATGGGAACCCGGGGGAGAGGCCTCCTGCCCGGCGCCATCCTCGGGAGCCAGAGCCGGGAGGTGGCCAGGCGAATTGCGTTTCCCCTGCTTCTGGTGCCGTACCGGGTTCGCTGACGGGGGAAGGTTCGGTTGCACCGGCCTGTCACCGGGCGTATTCTCACGTTCTGAGGGGATAATCTTCCGCCACCCCCGTTTCCCAGGAGGGCCGTCATGTCCGGCTATTCGCAGGCCAAGCAACCGATCCGAGTGGACACCGTGCTGGAGGAAGACACACTCCTCCTGGCCGGATTCGTAGGTCGGGAGGCGCTTTCCCAGCCGTACCTCCTGGAATTGGACCTGCGCTCGGAGGATGCGGGCATCGATGCGGAAGGTCTCCTCCGGACTCCCCTCTCGGTGGGGATCCACATGCCGGATGGAGAGGTGAGGCGGATCCATGGGCTTGTCCGCTCCTTCGGGGTCCGGGGGCGCAGGGGCCCGCTTACCGCCTACCGGGCCGAGGTGGTTCCCTGGCTCTGGTTCCTCTCCCTCACCCGGGACTGCCGGATCTTTCAGGGCACGTCGGTGCCCGACATCGTGCAGGAGGTCTTCGAGGGCCACGGGTATTCGGACTTCAGCTTCCGACTGACCCAGGACTACGCTCCCCGTGAATACTGTGTCCAGTACCGGGAGACGGATCTCAACTTCGTCTCCCGGCTCCTGGAAGAAGAGGGGATCTTCTACTTCTTCGAGCATACCGAGGAAGGGCATACCCTGGTTCTCACCGATTACGCCCAGGCCGAGGCGTGCATGGGTCCGGAAGAACTACGGGTCCACGGGGGGGCGAGGCCCGGGATGGACGTGATCACCGAACTGCGCCAGGATCTGTCCGTCCACACGGGAGCCATCGCCCTGGCCGACTACGACTACCTCAAGCCGTCGCTGGAATTGCGGAGTGCCCTGGGCGATGACGAGCCCAATGAGCTCTACGATTACCACCACAGCCAGTTCACCGAGCTCGCCGATGGTGACCGTTACGCCAGGATTGCGCTGGAGCGGGAGGAGTCCACACGGAACGCCATTCAGGGGCGGAGCACCTGCCGGGGCTTCCAGACCGGCCGGAAGTTCCGTCTGGACGACCACTTCCGTAGCGACGCAAACCAGGAATATCTCCTCCTGGAGGTCCGGCATCGGGCCCGGTCGGGCTCGTTCGTGTCGGGGGGGGAGCCGGAGAAGCTGGATTACCAGAACGACTTCCTGGGCATTCCCCACGGCACACCCTATCGGCCGCCGCGCCGGGCCCGAAAGCCTGTGGTGTCAGGGAGCCAGACGGCCCGTGTGGTGGGTCCGTCCGGAGAGAAGATCTACGTCGACGAATACAGTCGTGTGAAGGTCCACTTCTTCTGGGACCGGCTGGGAGGCGAGGACGAGAACAGCTCGTGCTGGGTCCGGGTCAGCCAGAACTGGGCCGGAAACAACTGGGGTGGGATGTTCATTCCCCACGTGGGCAATGAAGTCATCGTGGACTTCCTGGACGGGGATCCGGACCGTCCGCTCATCACAGGTCGGGTCTACAACGATGAGCAGATGCCGCCCCAGTCCCTTCCGGCGAACCACGACAAGAGCATCATCGAGGACGACTACGGAAATGAGATCGTCCTGGATGCCACACCAGGCGACGAGCACATCCGGATCTACTCGCCGAGCCACAGGTCACTGCTGGAGATCGGGAAGAGCATCAAGTGGCGGTCGAACAGCGACCTGTATGAGATCATGAAGGGAGAAAAGGGCATCGTGACGCTGGGCATGGGGCTCGGCGTGTCGGTGGGCTTCAAGACCTCGGTAGATCTGGGCGGATCCCTGAGCCTGTTCGCCGGCTACAAGTTTGACGCATCCCTCTCCCAGAAATTCGAGCTTTCGGCGGGGCCGTCCGCGAAGGTCTCGGCCGGCGAGGAATACCAGTGGAAGCTCAGTGGGTTCAGCAACCATGTGAAGGATAGTGCACGACTGCATTCGGACGATTCCGTCCTTTTGATCGGAGGCTCGGGAGGGAACAGCGGGGTCATGGAGGCTTCGAAGCAGTCTCTGACTCTTCAGTTCGCCCCCCACAGACCCGGATTCGAGGCCGCCACTCAGGCCAAGGCAGCCTGGGCCGTCGCCATCTCCACCCTCATCGGGCTCGGTATCACGATCGGGGGTTCGGTCGCCAGTGACATCTTCACTTTTCGGGATGGGGATGAGGGCGACGCCAATGCCAACGCCGCCTACGGGAGCCTCGGCACCATGGTGGGTCTGGGGGCCATCGACGCAGGGGTTACTGCCGTTATTCTCGCCGCGATCAAGAAGAAGGCCCGCACCGTCAACCGAGCGAAGATCCACGGTTCGCCTCATGCGCGCTTGACCCTGGACAGCAAAGGGTTCAAGGCCGAGGCCGCCATTGGAGCGCCCGGTGGGGCCGGAAACATCCCCATGAACGCCCCAATGGCCTCACTGGCGTTGACGGGGATGGGGAGCGCAAACGTCGAGGCGGAAGCCGAAGTCAATGTCAAGGCTCCGGTGGTCATTCTGGAGGGAGATAACGGCATGGTGGGTATCAAGGCCCCACTCGTGGCGATTGACGCGAAGAACATCGTCAAGATCAAGGGCAATTCCTTGGTCAAGATCGGCTGATGTCAAGGCTTCGGTGGGGTCATGAGATTCCCCGGTTCGGACCCATTGGGACCGAGTCCGGATCATCCGATCGGCACCCATGAAAATCCTTACACCGGATGCGCTGTCCGCCGCTCCCCTGACCGGGCGCCTCTCCTTCCCGGAGCACACCCTCACCGTGGTGGTCAAGGGGTTGTTTCGTCTGGAGGAGGGGACGCTCCGGCTTGCGGTCCCGGACGACGAGCTGGCCTTCCCCACCGGCGACGTGACGGAGAGCGACCCGGAAGAAGAGCCCTCCGCCATCCGGTACGCGTCGGACTTCGTGCACTACAAGCCCCGGGCCGACCTCCTCCTGGTTGGGCGCTGCCATACCCCGGGCGGTCGTGCTCTGCCGTCGTGTCCCGTCACCTTTCAGGTGGGGGATCGGCTTCAAGAGCTTCTGGTCACGGGAGATCGATGGTGGTCCGGGGAAGGGGGGCGGGTCACCATGACCGAGCCCACGCCCTTCACCGAGATGGCGTTGGGATGGGATCGGGCCTACGGTGGCCCCGCATGTCCCGACAACCCGGCGGGGCGAGGCCATGAACCGGTGGTCCTGGAGGATGGCCGTGAAGCCTGGCCTCTGCCCAACATCGAATTCCCCGGCCAGAGGGTCGGTGCTCCCGAAGATCGCCCAACCCCCGCCGGCTTCGGACCCCTTGCCATGGATTGGGTGCCGCGGTCGGCTCGCTCCGGCACCTATGACGCGGCCTGGCTCCGTGAACGGTGGCCGTGGTTCCCCTCGGATCTGGATTGGGGCGTCTTCAACGCCGCCCCCGCCGGCATGCAGTCTGAAAGATACCTGCTGGGGGATGAGGAGATCTATCTTGAAAATCTCCTTCCCGAGCGACCGCATTTCCACACGCGGCTTCCGGGCATCCGGGTCCGGTGCTTCGTGGATGCCCTCCCGTCTGGAGTGGAGCCTCCACCCCGCACGGCGCTGGAGCGAGAAGATTGGCAGCCGCCATCCCGGGACGAGATGGATTTCCGGGAAGTTCCCCTGAACCTGGATACCCTCTGGGTGGACACGGAACAGGAGCTGGTGGCATTGGTCTGGCGCGGGTATACCGAGGTCCGCAATGAAGAGTTCGCCGAAATCCGCAACCTCTTCGTCCATGCAGAGCCCCTGGAAAGCGCGCCGGCGTCCCTTGAAGTGTGCCGCCGCCTCTTCTGGGAGGCGCTGGATGCAGAGGAGGGCGTGGAGGCGGATGAAATGATGGCGCCACCCGTCGACGAGGCTTCGGATGGGGACGGCGGCGCCTTCGCCTGGCCTGGGGAGGAAGGTGCCTCCGGTGATCAGGATCCGGATGAGGAGGAGCCGGAGCTGCAACTCCCCTTCGACCCGGAGGCCAAGCGCCGGGCGGACCTGGAAGCCATGGGTCTGGATCCGGACCGTCCCCGGGAGACGACTCCCGAGGAACGGGAGCAGGCGAAGGAGTTCTTTCGGGAGGCGGGGCTACATGACCTGGTGGCCCTTCTGGAGATGGTTGAGGAGGAGGAAGAGGGGATAGAGCCCGAACCTCCCCCTGTCACCTGGTCGCGGGAGATGGTAGAGGCGGCCCACGAGGCCGGTGACCCGCTGGACGATCTGGACCTCCGGGGCCTTGATCTCTCCGGTCTTGACCTGTCGGGTCTCCGGGCTGTGGGAGCCGACTTCACCGGGGCCGATCTCCGGGACGTCCGGCTGAAGGGGGCGGATCTGACCCGAGCGAGACTGGTCGATGTGGACCTGAGCGGCGGTGGCCTGGGGGAAGCCATCTGCCTGGAGGCCGACTTCAGCGGAGCTCGGCTTCGTTCCGTATCGGCGGCTGGAGCTGATTTCTCCTCGGCCGTGCTCGCCCGGGCCGATCTGGCCGAGGCCGACCTGAGGGGCGCCGTATTGGAGGAATGCGATCTTCGGGCAGCTATACTCTATCGTGCCGAGGCAGGTGAGGCGGTGTTCGTTTCGGCCGATTTCACCGGTGCGCAGCTCATGCGGGGCTCGTTTGCGGGGGCGGACTTCTCTGGAGCGACCCTGGCAGGTGTCGATGGCCGGGAGGCCGGCTTCAAGGGAGCCGAGTTCTACCGGGTCCGGGCACCGGGAGCCATGCTGGCCGGCGCCAATCTGGAGGGACTCAGGGCGGCGGACTCGTTGGATTTCACGGAGGCGAACCTGCAACAGGTGGTCGCCGCCGATTCGAACTGGAGCGGAGCGACCCTGACCCGGGCGGTGTTGGCCTGGGCTGTCCTGGACGGCGCAGACTTCACCGGAGCCAACCTGCAGGGAGCCGACTTGTACGCCGCTCACCTGTGCGGGGCGCGCTTTTCCAAAGCCGACCTCCTGGATGCGCGTCTGGCCACGGCCAACGCCTTCGAGGCCTCCTTCGACGGGGCCGATCTGGCCCGGGCCGATCTCCGGGAGGGCAACTTCTACGGGGCGGAGTTTCTGGAGGCTCGCTTCTGGGAGACCCTGGTGGACGGTGCCAACCTCAAGATGACCAAGCATGGTTGAGGCCGAGGTGGGGAATACGAATCCCGGCGAGGGTGGCTCTCGGTCCTGGGAGCGAGATCCGGAGGATGAGGCTCGCTTCCGGAACTTCTCCCGTCGTCTGACCGCCGAGGAGGTGGTTGAGCGGGTGGAACGTGGAGAGCCGTTGACCGGTGCCATTCTGGAGAACCTCGATCTTTCCCGGATGACCCTGGACGGAGTGGATCTCTCCATGGCAAGCCTTCGTGGGGTCCGTCTGGCCGGGTCGTCGCTGGCGGGCGCCAATTTCGCGGGTGCCATGTTGACGGATGTTGACCTCACCGAAGTCCAGGCTCCCCATCTCAGCCTTGCCGGTGCCATGGTGGTGAACCTGACAGCGGATGGCGCCATGCTCAGCGGCGCGAATCTGGTGGGAGCCAGCCTTGAGCGGGAATGGAATGTGGCCCTGAGCCGAGAGGAGCTTGAGGCCGTGGCGGAACAGGGCATCTCGGCCCTCAAGGAGGGCGCCCTGGAGCCCGGCCGCTGCGCGCTGTCCAACGCCGATCTGCGCGGGGCCATTCTGACGGGAGCCAAGTGTTCGGGCGTGGATTTCTCCGGTGCGAATCTCGAGGGGGCCGGCCTGTCCGGCGCCCACCTGGATGACTGTCTTTTCCGGTCCAGCCGGCTCCGTGATGTGGATCTCTCCTACGCCCGGATCACCGTCAGCGATCTCTCCGGGTCCGATCTCGGAGGTTCGGATCTGGCCGAGTGTTCCCTGGACACCGTTGACCTGGATCGCGCCGACCTCTCCGGCACGGGTCTGGAGAGAACGAAAATCTCGGCCTGCCGTCTCTCGGGCACCACAGGCCGTCCTGCGTCGGCGGTGGGACTTCAGGTGGCGGCCAGCCATCTGGACGGTCTTTCCTGGGCTGGAGTGCCCATGGACAGGAGTACCCTTCAGGACTGCGACCTGACGGGTATGGATCTTTCGGCGTGTTCCCTGACGGAGTCCCGCCTGGAAGGGTGTGTCCTCAATCAGGCTCGATTCGATGGGGCGGACCTGACGGGCAGCGTCCTGGCCCGTTGCGACCTGCAGGAGGTGAAGTGGCCCGAAGCTCGTCTTGAGGAAACGGGTTGGCCCGGATGCAACCTTCAGGGCGTGGACATGTCGGGTACGGCGTTTCCAGGGGCTGACTTCTCGGGGGTCTTCGGTGAGGCCCTGATCCTGCGAGGGTGCGACCTCTCGGAAGCCGATTTCTCCAATGCCGTCCTCCGGTCTGCGGATCTCGGCGGAGCGCTTCTGGACTCCACCTCCTTCCTGGAATGCGACCTCGCCGGGGCCTCGTTCCGGAACGTAGGACGGTTCGATTTCTGCGAACTTTCCGGAGCCGACCTGGAGGGGGTGGACCTCTCCCATACGCTCGTGGAACGAAGCGACTTCGACGGCCTGGACTGCACCACGGTGACCATGACGGGAACGAGCTTCCGCGCTTGCAGCTTCATCAGTTGCAGCTTTGAAGGCCTGGACCTCTCCGGGATGGAGTTCACGGAATGCGACCTGTCGGGGGCCAATCTTCGTGGAGCGAAGCTGGAGGGGGCCCACCTCCAGGGCTCCGACTTCACCGGGGCCGACCTGCGGGAGGTCCGAGCATCCGGAGTGCGCGGGGTGGGAGCAACCCTGGTTGATGCCCACCTGAACGGGATCGATCTCCGCAGCGCCGACCTTCGCATGAGCGACCTGTCCGGCGCCGTGGCGGATGGAGCCGATTTCACTTCGGCCCGATTGGATCGGACCCGTTGGGTCGGGTCCGGCGCCCGTGGCGCGAGGTTTGCAAACTGTCTTCTCGACTACTCGGACCTGTCGAAGATGGATGCCAGGAACGCGGATTTCCGCCAGGCCTCCCTGCTGCAGGCGAATCTGCACCGATTGGATGATGACGGGGCCGTGTGGGAGGGTGCGCGGCTGCGGGGCGCGCGCCGAACCGATCCCGACCTCTTGGCCGCCGAGGAGTATCGTCCGCCTCCGCCTCCCGGACCCGTGCTTCCCCCCGACGTCGAACGTCCCTCCGCTCAAGGAGATCAACCATGACCCCATCCACCACCGTAGCCAACGAGCTCTCTGCCGCCCCGTCCGCCGCCGGCGTCGCACCGGGGGCATCCGTTTCGTCGTCGGGGCGGCTGGGGGACGGTCGCTATACCGGTCCGGCCCGGGTCGTGGAAGCGGCACCATCTTCTGCCGGGGTACTGAGGGTGCTGCTTCCCGGGGAGACGGTGGCTCGCGACGCGGTAGTCGCCTACTCGGCATCGGTGTCCCTTACCGAGGGATCCCGAGTCCTGGTGACCAGGGGAGAGTCGGTGGATGAAGTATGGGCTATCGGGATCCTGGATGCTCCGGAGCGCCGCCTCGCCACCCGGGATGGGGCATCAGCCGCCGTTGTGTGCGATGAAGCAGGGGAGATGCTGGAGGTGCGCGACGCCCAGGGGGGCCTTCTTTTCCAGTACGATCCGGCCCGTGGAGTGACCCGGGTCCAGGTATTGGAAGGAGACCTGGAGCTCCTGGCTCCCATGGGAGAGGTGACCATCGCCGCCGGTGGGGGACTTCACCTTCAGGGCCGTAGCATTCAGTTGAAGACCCTTTCCTCGGTGCGGATCCTGGTCCATGACCTGGCATCCCGGGTGCTGGGCTCACTGGGCCTTGGCCGCGGTGGTCTCGAGGTCAAGACCGCCGCCGTGAATGTGGAGACCGGGGAGAGCAATCTGGTTGCGACCCGGTCCCGGTTCCGGGCCGAGCAGGCGTCGCTGGATACCGACCGCCTCCGGACTCGAGCCAGAACCATGGAGGTCGAGGCCGAATCCCTGGTGCAGCGGGTCGGGACCCTGACGCGCTGGGTTCGGGATCTGGCCCAGTTTCGAGCCGGCCGGGTGCGTAGCCTGGTGAAGGGGTCGTGGATTTCCCGTTCCGGACGGGCCGATCTGCGGAGCAAGGAGACCTTCAAGGTGGATGGCGACCGCATCCACCTGGGGTGACGCCGCGGTGAGGCACACACAAGACGGCCGGGATCAAGTCGCCACCGAGAACTGAGAAAGGAGAGGGGACCCATGCTACCAGCGTCGACGAAAGGAGGCGGGCAGTGCTTTGCATTTCCTGACGTGTGCAAGACGCCCGCCCCTCCCGCGGGTCCCGTTCCCATTCCCTATCCCAACATCGGCCAGGTGATGCAGGCGGTGAAGACCAGCACCAAGGTCAAGATCTGTCAGCAGCCGGTGGTCACCAAGAAGAGTGAAATCCCCATGTCCCAGGGCGATGAGGCCGGCGTCGCCGGCGGGGTCGTCTCCAATCGGAATATGGACAAGGTGACGTATCGGATGGGGAGCTCCAAGGTGAAGGTGGAGGGGCAGGACTGTGAATTCCTGTCCGCCATGACCGGGCACAACGGATCCAATAGCAACATGCCTGCCGGGGCCCAGATCGCTCCCAGTCAGGTCAAGGTTCTGGTAGCTCCGTGAAGGGGTTCAGCCTCGTCCCTGAGGGCTGAACTGAGCACAGAACTCCCGGAGAAGATTCAGCGAACGGTTGGGGAGTTGGATACTGACCCGCTCCGGCCCCGCGGTGGACTGTAATTCCAGTGTCAGAAGGACCACATCGCTGGCGGGTCCGTTCAACCGGTTGCTGGCCGACACCCGATCGACCCTCCAGTCGAGTCCTACCAGTACCTTCCCGTGATCCATGAGGGTCTGGAGAAGGAGCCGCTCCCGAATCTGCGCCTTCATGGGGCCATACCGCGCCAATAGAAGCCTGAGTGGACCGGTTTGTTCGCCTGAAAGCTGCTGCAGATCGGATGCGAAGGTGGCGGCATCCAGATCCAGGACGGCCGCCTGTCTGAGGAGGAACTGGCACGCCTGGATGGCCCTGACCACCGCGTCCACATCCAGGCCGTGGCGCCCTGAGAGTTCCGCCACCGCCTGTCCCAGGGCCTCCTCGTCCACCTCCGCCACCGAAGCCATGAGGACCTCGGCAAAGGCTTGAAGCACGCTACTGGGGAGGGTCAGGAGCGTCTCCCACCCTTCCTGCACGGGAGCCGGGACCGGCTGCCCTCCGCAGGTGGCGAGTTCGGGGAGATCCTGAGACGATCCATCGCTGATTGAAGCGCTCATGGGTGCCGTTGCGGTGGGCGTGTGGGGGCAAAGAGAGTCCGGCATCAGGCTCCACTGATCGCGTCCCGTGCCAGAGGCCAAACAGGACACCTTCAGGGTTCGGAAGTTATGGATCTTCCTGCTTCGGTGCGAGGGTCGGCCTGCTTCAGCGCGAGGGTCGGCAACTTCCTGGAAGCTCCCTTCCACCTTGTCGGGCGAGTTGGACCGGCCGTGATGGGGTCGCTTCGGCAGTCGGCCGGTCTGGTCCGAGCCGGGTTCGGGCTGTAGGCTGTAGGCCGCCGGGAGCACTTCTCACCGCGCAAGCTCCACGACCCTGTCGTTTCCGCCACCACCCCGGAGTCCGTGCCCATGCAGCTATCGGTGCTGGATTGGTCCATCGTCATCCTCTACTTCGCCGTGGTCCTGGCGGTAGGGGCAGTGGTGAGCCGCCGGGCGGGACGGAATACCTCGCAGTTCTTCCTTTCGGGGCGGGACATGCCGTGGTGGCTGTTGGGGATCTCCATGGTGGCCACCACCTTCTCCACCGACACCCCCAACCTGGTCACCGACATCGTCCGGCAGAACGGGGTAGCGGGGAACTGGGTCTGGTGGGCCTTCCTCCTCACGGGGATGCTCACCGTCTTCATCTACGCCAAGCTGTGGCGGCGGGCGGGGGTCCTGACGGATCTGGAGTTCTACGAGATCCGCTACGGGGGGAAGCCGGCCGCCTTCCTCCGGGGATTTCGCGCTCTGTATCTCGGGGTCTTCTTCAACGTGGTGGTGATGGCCTCGGTGACGCTGGCGGCCATCAAGATCTCCGGGGTGCTCCTGGGGATCTCGCCTCTCACCACCGTGCTCCTGGCGGGTGGGGTCACGGTGGCCTTCAGCACCCTCGGTGGCTTCCGGGGGGTGGTCCTCACCGACCTCCTCCTCTTCTTCACGGCGCTGGCCGGGTCCATCGCCGTGGCGTGGGTGGCGCTGGGGCTCCCGGAGGTGGGAGGGCTGAGTGGACTTCTGGAGAATCCGGCGGTGAGTGGGAGCCTCTCCCTCATCCCCGAGTTCTCCGACACCGATGCCCTGGTGACCCTCCTCATCATCCCCATCGCCGTTCAGTGGTGGAGCGTCTGGTACCCCGGGGCCGAGCCCGGCGGGGGAGGGTACGTGGCCCAACGCATGCTGGCGGCCCGGAGCGAGGGCGATGCCACCGCCGCCACCCTCCTCTTCAACGCCGCCCACTATGCGGTGCGCCCCTGGCCCTGGATCCTGGTGGCGCTGGCCTCCATGGTGGTCTTTCCCACCCTGGATTCACTCGGGGAGGCCTTCCCGGGGATTCCCGCCTCCATCCTGGGCCACGACCTGGCCTACGCCGCCATGCTCACCTTCCTCCCCGCCGGGGTCCTGGGGCTGGTGGCGGCGTCGCTGGCGGCGGCGTACATGTCCACCATCTCGACCCATCTGAACTGGGGGTCGTCCTATGTGGTCCATGACTTCTGGGCCAGGTTCGTGGAGCCGGAGGCCGGCGAACGGAAGCTGGTCCGCATCGGCCGGATCAGCACGGTGACCCTCATGGCGCTGGCGGCCACTCTGGCCCTCTGGCTGGAGAATGCCCTTCAGGCCTTCGAGGTTCTCCTCCAGATCGGCGCCGGGACCGGCCTCCTCTTCATCCTCCGCTGGTTCTGGTGGCGGATCAACGCGTACAGCGAGATCACCGCCATGGTGGTCTCGTTCCTCGTGGCCCTCTACGTGGTGGTGATTCATCCGGCGGCCTTCCCGGCGGTGGAGCTCTCCATGTCCTTCAGGCTCCTCACCGGGGTGGCCGTCACCACGGTGGCGTGGGTGGGGGTGACATTGATCACCCGCCCGGTGGATCCTGCGGTCTTGCGGGAATTCGTAGCCCTCACCCGGCCCGGCGGTCCCGGGTGGGAGCGGATCGTCCAGGCGGCGGAGGCGGAGGGGCAGCCCATCCCGGGTGCGGAGGAGGAGTGGACGGTACCTCGGGGGATCGCCGGCATGGTGGCGGGGACCTTCGCCATCTACGGCGTTCTCTTCGCCACCGGACTCTTCCTCTATGGGCAGTGGGAGGGCGCCGTCCTGGCTACGGTGGTGGCCGGCGGCGCCGTTTTCTTCCTCATCCGCCTCTGGCCCAAGGTGCGTGGCGCGGTGGAGATGGAGGTCTGAGGTGATCCCCGCCGTGATCCTGGCGGCGGGGCGCGGGAGCCGCCTGCGGCGGGCCCATCCCCATGACCCGGAGTTGACGGCGGAGCAGGCCGCCGCCGCCCAGGTGGGAGCCAAGGGCGCCGTTCCTCTCCTGGGCCGGTCCATTCTGGAGCGGCAGCTGGAGATCCTGCGCCGAGTGGGGGTCCGGGAGGTCTGTGTTGTGGTGCGGCCTGGGAACGACCCGGTGCAGGCGCACCTCGCTCGGGCGGCTCTCCCCGGATTGGAGTTGCGGTTCGCCATTCAGCCCCAACCCGACGGCTCGGCCGGCGCCGTCCTGGCGGCGGAGTCGGTAGTGGGAGACCGCCCCTTCCTGGTCCTGAACGGAGACAACCTCTACCCGGAGGCATCACTCCGACGCCTGGTGGAAGCGGACGGCGACGTTCTCATGGCCTTCCGGGCCCGAGCCCTGGCCAGGGAGGGTGGCATCGACCCGGACCGTATCGCCGCCTTCGCCCTGGTTGAGGTGAGCGGTGACGGATCGCTCAACGCTCTGCATGAGAAGCCGTCACCGGAGGAGGTGGCCCGGCACGGTCCGGATCCCCTGGTGAGCATGAACTGCTGGCGATTCACGCCGGGAATCTTCCGGGCCTGCGCCCGGGTGGCTCCGTCCATCCGGGGCGAGCGCGAGCTCCCGGCGGCGGTCCTGGCCCGACAGCGGGAAACCGGAATCGGGGTTCGGGTCCTGGTCTCGGAGGAAGGCGTGCTGGACCTCACCTGTCGCGCCGACATTCCCCGCCTGGAGGCACGTCTGGAGCGTCGGGCCCGGAAGCGGTGGGAAGAGAGTGCGGGGGAGAGTGGGCCTGCCTTCTCCCTCTTCGTCCCCGGCCGCATCGAGCTGGTGGGGAAGCACACCGACTACGCCGGAGGGCGGAGTCTGGTGATGGCCACCGAGCAGGGAATCTCGGTTCGTGGGTGGGTTCGACGGACCGATGGCCCGGGGCGTCTGGTCGTCCACGATGGGGACCGGGGGCGGCGTGCTTCCTTCCCGCTGGCATCCCTGGGTCCGGAGCCGGCGGAGGACCTCCCGGTGGACTGGGAGCGCTACCCAGCCGGGGTGGTGAGACGACTGGTCCAGGACGTGCCCGGGTTGGCGGGCCGGCCCGTGGCGGTGGAGTTGGAGCTCACCTCCACGCTGCCCCGGGATGCCGGGATGAGCAGTTCAACGGCCCTGGTGGTGGCCGTGGCCCTGGGCCTTCTCCGAGGGGTGCTGGGTCCGCCCCCCTGGTCCGGGCCGTGGTCCATAGAGCAGGGTGGAGACCGATGGGGCGGGGCCGACCGGCTCCGGCTGGCCGAATACCTGGCGGTGGTAGAGGCAGGCGGGGCAGGGACCGAGGGGGGGAGTCAGGACCACGCCGCCATCCTACTGGGCCAGGCAGGCTCGGCGCTCCAATTGAGCTACCGGCCCCTGCAGGTGGAGGAGGAGATCCCCTTCCCGGACGCGTGGCTCGTGGCGGTGGCCATTTCGGGGGTCCGGGCGCCCAAGGCCGGGCGCGTCCGGGACCGGTACAATGACCTCTCAAGGCAGACGGAGCTGGCGGCGGCAAGGTGGCGGGAGGTGACCGGCGGTGGGGAGCCCCATCTCGGCGCTCTCCTCCTGACCGAATCGGGGCCCGGGATCCGGGCCGTGGAGGCTCGCCTCACCGCCGCCGGGGTGGAGCCGTCCCTGATTCGCCGCCTCCGCCACTTCCATGGGGAGTGTGCTCGTATCGTTCCCCAGGCGTCTCGGGCTCTGGGGATTCTGGCCGCAGCGGGAGATGGAAGGGGGGAACCCTTCCCGCCGCCGAGCTCCTTTCCGTCCCACGGATCCTCCCCGTCGCGAGCCCTGGCACTCCTGGCCCGAGCCGCTCACCGTTCCCAGCGCATGGCGGAAGAGGTGCTGGGCAATCAGGTGCCCGAAACCCGATACCTGGTTCGCAGCGCCCGACGGTTGGGCGCCCCGGCGGCGTCGGCCTTCGGGGCCGGCTTCGGTGGAGCGGTCTGGGCCCTGGTGCCTCGGGAAGGCGCCCGGGACTTCGTGGAGCGATGGGCGGCGGACTATGGGGCCCGGTATCCTGAGCACCGGGGCGGCGACCCCTTCCTCCTCACCGGCGCAGGGGGGTTTGCCGGGATTGGCGGATGCGAGTAGGCTGGGAAGGGTCCGGTTCGTTCACCCTTCCCGCCTTCAGGACTCGCCTAAGGAGCCCAGGACATGCGTCGACCCGTCACCCGCCGTGAATCCATCCGCACCATGGGCGTCCTGGTGGGGGGAGCCTTCTTCCCCTGGTCCGAGTGGGCCCGGGATGAGGCGGGCCGACCCCTCATCCTTCCCCGTGAGGAGGAGCGCGGACAACCGGAACGACCCATTACCGCCATCACGCTGGGTGCCGGGGCCCGGGGCAACATCTACGGGAACTACGCCCTCGAGTACCCGGAGCAGATCCGGATCGTGGGGGTGGCCGAGCCTGTTCCCATCCGGCGGGAGCGGTACATGCGGGATCACGGGATCCCGGAAGAGGCCGCCTTCGTCACCTGGGAGCACGTCTTCCAGCGGCCGAAGTTTGCCGATGCCATCATCATCGCCACCCCCGACGACCTCCACTACGGCCCCTGCATGGAGGCGTTGCGGTTGGGGTACGACATCCTCCTGGAGAAGCCCATCTCCCCGTCGGAGGCGGAGTGCCTGGAGATCCTGGAGCGGACCCGGGAGACGGGACGGATCGTCGCCGTCTGCCACGTGCTCCGCTTCGCCCCGTACTTCGAGCGGCTCCGGGAGCTGGTGCAGTCCGGGGCCATCGGACGGCTGGTGAGCATCCAGCACTTCGAGCCCATCGAGCACGTCCACATGGCCCACTCCTTCGTCCGGGGGAACTGGCACGACAGCGTGGCCACCGCTCCCATCATCCTGGCCAAATCGTCCCACGATCTGGACATCCTCCGGTGGATCGTGGGGAGGGAGAGCGAGGCGATCCAGGCCTTTGGGGACCTCTCCTGGTTCCGGCGGGAGAACGCCCCCGAGGGGAGTACGGCTCGGTGCATGGACGGGTGCGCCGTGGAGGCCCAGTGCCCCTATTCGGCGCTCCGCATCTACCACCGGAACCGGCAACGGCTCCACGTCTTCGACCTGCCGGACGAGCCCGAACTCCAGGAGGGCGCCATCCTGGAGGCGCTCCGCACCACTGATTACGGTCGCTGCGTCTACCGGATGGAGAATGACCAGTGCGATCACTACGTCGCCAACATCCGCTTCCGCGACGGCATCACCGCCGCCTTCAGCATGGAGGCCTTCACACCCTGGGGTGGGCGCCGCACCCGAATCATGGGGAGCATGGGGTACATCGAGGGTGACATGCGGCAGATGGAGATCCACGACTTCCGGACCCGGGAACACACGGTGCTGGAGACCCGGACGCTTGAGCTGGAGCAGGTGCGGGGGGACGGGCACGGAGGAGGGGACTGGCGCCTCATGGCCAACTGGGTCCGGGCCGTGGCCGAGCAGGATGTCTCCATCCTCACCTCCAGCCTGGACGCCTCGGTGGAGAGCCACGTCATGGCCTTCGCGGCGGAACGGAGCCGGCTCCAGGGTACGGTGGAGCCCATCCGGGTCTGAGTCGAGTTCGCCACGGCCGCCCGTCCACCAGCGGGTCTACCTGACCCGACCCATATCCGGCTTCCAGCTACAGTCCCGCCGCCCCATCCACGCCGACTCCCATCGGTAGCGAACACCCATGGACACCCCCCTGATCTACGAGATCATCGGCTATGTGGCCTCCGTCCTGGTGGCCATCTCCCTCACCATGTCCCGGATCGTCCGACTCCGGGTGGTGAACCTGGCGGGCGCCGTCACCTTCGCCCTCTACGGCGTCCTCATCGGGTCCATCCCGGTGGCGGCGGTGAATACCTTCATCGTGGGGGTGAACCTCTGGTACCTCTTCCGGATCTACCGGTCCCGGGAGTTCTTTCGCCTTCTTCCGGTGGGACGGGACAACGAATACCTCCAAGTCTTCCTGGACTTCTACCGCGACGACATCGCTCGCTTCCAGCCTGAGTTCGCCGGGCTGGAAGGTGGAGACGAGGACGTGCTCCACATCTTCGTGCTACGGGATCTGGTGCCGGCCGGGCTCCTGGTGGGAGAGGTTCACCCCCCGGGCCAGTTGGAGGTGGCGTTGGACTACGTGACGCCGGACTACCGGGACTTCAAGGTGGGGCGGTTCCTCTTCCGGGATCAGGCCGACCACTTCCGACGGAAGGGGATCCAAGAGATCCGCTCACGTCCAGGGACCCGGGAGCACTCCCACTACCTGGAACGGATGGGGTTCCGGCGAGAAGGGGAGGGGTACCGGTTTCCACTGGAGTGACCGGCCCCCTCCCTTCTTTCCGGCTTCATCCCTCCGGTGCCACCACCCGGAGGATGGGCACCTCTCCCTCCCGGCCCAGGTGGGCGAAGGCATCGTAGCGCCAGAGGCCGTGCATGGACTCGGGCTCCAGGGCGGTGGCCACCAGGACGCCCCTGAGCTGGGCTGTGGGGATAAGGACGTCTCCGGGCTCGGTCCAAATGGTTTCCGGCGTTCGCGACACATCCGGGATGCGGGTGGGGTTCTCCAGCTCCTCGACGGTGAAGCCCTCAATGCGGAGGCGCTCGACCCGGAGCTCCGTTCCCACCGCAGGTTCCTCCATCTCCACCCGATGCCGCCGCAGGAGCGCCACCACCTCTCCCTGGGAGGCAGGGATCAGGTAGGCCTCCGGGAGCTCCGCCACCCGTCCCCGGGTCACCCGCGGTCGGAAGGCATCGATGCGGGCCTGCACCGTGTCCACCACCACCCACTCGCCGTTCACCTCCTCGGCCTGCTCCACCGGGATGACCAGGGGGCCGTCGCCGTGCTCCCGACCCATGGTGAGGACCACCTCCCGGATTTCCCCGGCCTCGGCCCGGCGGCGCACGTCCCGGACCGTCTCCCGGACCCGGTCACCGTCGTCGGCCAGGAATCGGAGGAAGGTCTCGATGCCCAGGCGCTGGGCCTCGGCACGGTGGCGGATCCGCTCTCCCGACTCCCGCTCCCGGCGTCCCTCGTAGATGAGCGACAGGGTGTGGAGGATGGCGAAGCCCTGACGGCCGTCGTTGATGTTGGTGGTGGACCAGCGGAGGCCGTCGGGTGATCCCACGATGTAGTTGTGGGAGGTGAAGCCGGCCCCTTCCAGGGTGGCAATGGCCCGGGGGAGGAAGGCGTCCTCGGCCAGCGTCTGGATGGCCGGATCGGTGTTCAGGTTGGTGGCCAGTCCGATCTGGAGGTCGAAGAGGCGGATCCACCCCCGATCCAGCCAGGCCCCGCTCCACGGGAAGTACTCGTGGATGTCCAGGGTGACCTCGGGCTCCCAGCGGTGGAAGAGTTCCCGCAGGGCCTCCACCTCCACCCCGTCCAGGATGAGGTGGGAGCGGTTCAGGTCCACATCGGCGGCGTTCCGGCGCTGGTATCGGTCGGCACCGTCGGGATTCACCGACGGCACCACCAGGAGATCCGTGTGCGCCAGGAGCTCGTCGTGGTCGCCTCGGGCCAGCTCCAGCGCCATCTCCAGCGTCCCCTCCAGCCCCGAGTGCTCGTTGCCGTGCTGGAGGGCGAAGATCAGGGCCAGGGTCCGGTTGTCCCGGTCGGCGCCGAACTCACCGGCGGAGATCCGGAGGTAGGGGATCTCCCGGCCCTCCACCGACTGCCCCAGGGTGCCCCGCTCTATCCGGGAACTCCCCGCCGCCAGGGCATCCACAAAGGCCAGGATGTCCTGGTGGGTGGTCAGGTCTTCGGTGCCGCTCCCGCGCTGCGGCGTGTCCCGGGGAAGGAGGTCGGGGTCCGCCACGGCGGCCTCCAACGGTTCCGTGCCGACGGTGCCCCTCTCGCTCTCGTCCTGGCAGGCTGCCAGCAGGAGAGCGGGGAGTAGAAGCAGGGGAAGGAGGAGACGGTTGAGCCTGGGGCCGGGGGTGAGCGGCATCATCCCTCGCCCTCCTCCACCGTGACCGCCGCCGCCGCTGCCCGGGCCCGTTCCCGGGCTACATCCACATTCTCCCCCCGGGCCAGGGCCACCCCCATGCGTCGGTATCCCCGAACGCGAGGCTTCCCGAAGAGGCGAAGCTCCGTGTCGGGCTCGGCCAGCGCTGCATCGAGTCCACCGTACACGGGAGCGTCCAGGTCGCCGTGTCCCAGGATCACCGCCGACGCCGCCGGACCCGTCTGTCGGATCCCGTGCACCGGGAGTCCCAGGATGGCCCGCACATGGAGGGCGAACTCGGAGAGGTCCTGCCCGGCCAGGGTCACCAGACCCGTGTCGTGGGGCCGGGGGCTCACCTCGCTGAACCAGACCGTCTCGCCCTTCACGAAGAGCTCCACACCGAAAATGCCCCATCCGCCCAGGGCATCGGTGATGGTCTTGGCCATCTTCAGGGCCTCGGCGTGGGCGGCGGGGGCCATGGGGTGGGGCTGCCAGGATTCCTGGTAGTCTCCGCCTTCCTGTCGATGTCCGATGGGCGCGCAGAAGCTGGTGCCTCCCACATGGCGAACGGTGAGGAGGGTGATCTCGTAGTCGAAGTCCACGAAGGCTTCGGCGATGACCCGCCCCTTGGCCACGCGCCCGGCCCCCTGGGCGTGATCCCACGCGGCCTCAATCTCTTCGGGACCATGGGCCAGGCTCTGTCCCTTCCCCGACGACGACATGACGGGCTTCACCACCAGGGGGAATCCCAGCGCCTCGCCTGCAGCCTCGAGTTCGGCCAGGGTGTCGCAGAAGCGGTACCCCGAGGTGAGGAGTCCCAACTCCTCGGCGGCGAGTCGACGGATCCCCTCCCGATCCATGGTGAGACGGGTGGCCCGAGCCGTGGGAACGACCCGGAATCGCTGCGCTTCCATTCGGAGGAGGACGTCGGTGGCGATGGCCTCCACCTCCGGGACCACCAGGGTGGGGCGCTCTTCCCTGAGCACGGCCTCCAGCGCCTCGGGGTCCGTCATATCGAACACACGGCTCCGGTGGGCTACCTGCATGGCGGGGGCTCCCTCGTAGCTGTCGCACGCCACCACCTCCACCCCGAGGCGTTGGGCCTCGATGGCCACCTCCTTGCCCAACTCGCCCGATCCCAGCAGAAGGAGCCGAGTGGCGTTGGGGGTTCCTGGGGTACCGATCTTCACCATGGGATGACTCCGTGACGGGGACGCGGGGGACGAAACAGCGCTCAAGCCGAAAATGAACCCACCAAAGCTAGACGGGTGGGGCAGGGGAGGCTACCGTCTCCCCGGGATGAGCTTCGGGGGAGCGCTTCCATTCACGCCGGTTGCCCTTCGTGCCCTCTTCCATCAACCACGCCACGCCTTCCACTCCCGCCATGGTATTCATGATCCGACACGTTTCCGGGAAGGCCCCCGCTCCGGGGCTGACGCGCATCCTGTCACCGGCCGCCGCCCCGCCGCCGCGCCGTTTGGCACCCAACCCCGCCGCGCCGGCGCGCCTACTGGCCCTTGTCGCCCTTCTACTCGTGGGGACGCCGAGCCTTCTGGCGGCCCAATCGGCCGACCCGGACTGGACCCTCCGGGCCGAGCGCACCGACTTCCGGGAGAGTGCGTCCAGCGGGGAGGTCATGGAGTGGCTCCGGCAGGCGGCGACGCTGCACCCCCGGCTTCACCTCACCGGGATGGGGTATTCCAACGAAGGAAGGGTGATCCCGCTCCTGGTGGCGGGGCCCGTGGCCGATGCGTCGGCGGTCGAGGTTCGGCGGGTATCCCGGGAGGAAGGGCTCCCGGTCCTCTACCTGCAGGCCAACATCCACGCCGGGGAGGTGGCCGGGAAGGAAGCACTCCTCCGCCTGGTCCGGGAGTTGGCGCTGGATCGCCGGGGTGGGCTCCTGGACGAACTCATCCTCCTCATCGGACCCAACTACAACCCCGACGGGAATGACCGGATCGATCTCCGGAATCGTCCCCGCCAGCACGGCCCCGTGGGCGGCATGGGAACCCGGGCCAATGCCCAGGGGCTGGACCTGAACCGGGATCAGATGAAGCTGGACGCTCCGGAAGCCCGGGCTCTGGCCCGGCTCATGACGGACTACGACCCCCATATGGTGGTGGACCTCCACACCACCAACGGGACCCGGATCGCCTATCACCTCACCTACGCTCCGGGCCTTCATCCGGCGACGCCGGCCAGTATCGACGCGCTGGTGCGGGATGACCTCCTTCCCGCCGCCACCGACGGTGTCCGGGACCGCTACGGCTGGCACATGTGGCACTATGGGAATGTGTTCACCCGGGAGGGCCGGGAGGCCTGGTGGACCTTCGACCACCGGCCCCGGTTCGTGACCAACTACGTGGGGGTCCGGAACCGGTTGGCGGTGCTGAGCGAGGCCTACAGCTATGCCACCTTCCAGGACCGGATCCTGGCCACCGAGCGCTTTGTGGACGAGATCCTGGCGTGGAGCCGGACCCATGGAGCCCGGATCATGGAGGTGGTGGACGCTGAGGACGCCAGGGACCTCCGAGGGAGCCGTCTCCCCCTTCGTGCCGGCTTCCCCGAGCAGGGTGATCTGCACCCCATCCTCCTGGGAGAGGTGGACGAGGAGACGCACCCGTGGACAGGGGAGACCATGCTGCGTCGGCGAGACGTGGTGGTGGAGACGCCCATGGCGGCCTTCGTCCACTTCGTGGGGACGGAGGAGGAGGTGGTCCCCCACGCCTACCTGGTGCCTCCCCACCTGACACCTGTCGTGGAGCGACTCCGGGCCCACGGCGTCCGGTTGGAGCGAGGCGCGG
>REEG01000208.1 GCA_007695195.1 Gemmatimonadales bacterium
CAGGGGCCATGGGCGCGGAGCCCTTGGGGACGGAGTCGCCGGCCGCGGGGCGCGGAAGGGGAACTGCGTGAAGACTTTCGTTCACATGCGGGTGAAATCCTGCACGCCCCCCCCACAGCCTCCACAGCCCCGCCGCCCCCACGGCAATGGAGCCGCAACGGGTCTTCGTGCATCCCGAAGGTCGCACTGCATCTGACACCGGCCCCCGCCCTTGGGCCGATACGATGGATCCCCTGAGACCCGAAATTAGAATCTGGATTCTAATTTCACACGTGCCGGTCGAGGCGCCGCGGATGCAGCGAGGACGAAGCGGGCACGATTCCGGCGACCGCTGAGGCCGGGGATGCCCTTGCAGTCCGGAGTGGGGCCATGTCTCCCTGGGCACTCGGGGGGCACTCGGGGGGCGCTCGGCACCCGGGGGGCACCCGGGCCCTCACGGCCCGGCCCTAGAGACCCTGGCGCACCCCCACCTCGAAGCTGCGGCCGGGCCCCACGTAGATGCCCTGGCGCAGGCCGGTGATGTAGCGCTCGTCGGTGAGATTCTTGAGTGCGCCGAACACCGAGAGGGCTCCGGTTGCCCGCCACTCCGCCGTCAGATCGAGCGTCGTGTAGGCGGGCATGAGCCCCCCCCAGATGCCCCCGGCCGCATTGTTCGGGATCTCGCGCAGGTTGGTCTCATCGCCGAACTGTGCGCCCCGGTGGTGGACGAGCAGGCTCGAGCGCAGCGGGCCGTGCTGGAAGTCCAGAGCCAGGTTGGCAAGCACCCGCGGAGCGTAGGGAATGCGATTGCCCGCGTTCTCTCCGGACTCGAAGCGCGATACCGGCACCCAGGTGACGTTCCCGGAGAGCCCGAGCGCGTCTGTGAGGCGGTACCCAAGCGACACCTCGGCCCCCTGGTGCAGCGTTGCTCCGGCATTGGACCGCGACAGTCTCGGGTCGCTGTTCCCGGTGACCACCTGGTTCTGGAAGTCCATGCGGAACAGGGCGAGTTCGTAGTCGAAGGGCCCCTGACTTCCCCGGACCCCGACCTCGAAGTTGGTGGAGCGCTCGGCCTCGAGAAGCTGATCCGTCATGCCATCCAGCGCCACGCCGTTGGACGCAGGGGAGAAGGCACGGTAGACCCCGCCGTAGAGCTGCGCAGACTCGGAGAGGGAGTATGTGGTGCCGACTCCCGGCAGGAACTCGGTATTGGAGGTGGCGGCGGGCGCATCATCGCTCTTCAGCACGCGCCGCTTCTGCTCATAGCTCTCCAATCGCACACCGGGAGTGAGGGCGAACCGGTCCGAAAACTGGATGCGATTGTGCAGGTGGAAGGCGATGCTGGTGGCTGAGTCGATGCGGTGACGATCGTTCGTCCCCGTGCGGTCCTGGGCTCGGGTCGCCCGGATGCGCCGGTCGTCCGACTCCTCGTAGAACCCGCGCAGGCCGACCTCGGCGTCGCTTGCGAACCCGAAGAGCCCGTGATCGAACTTCACCCGGGTGTCGACACCGAAGCGGTCGAAGGATCGGTTGTTACCGGTCAGCGCATCCGTATACACCCAGCGGCCCGCGGCGTTGGACGCTTCCGTGTCCACATTGTATCGCCAGTAGTCCCGCCTCAGGTTGCTCCAGTAGGCGACGCTGGTGAGGGTCGCTCTGTCGCTGATCTCAAAGCGATGGTTCAGATCCACCGCCGTGCGGTCCGTCAGGTACCAGTCGTCGGGGGCAGGGTTGTTGGTGGCGCCTTCCCGGAATTCGTCCAGGAGCAGCCCACGGTAGGAGATGTTGGCGTCGTTCTCATACCAGGAGAGCTTGAGGCCGAGGCGATGCCGATTCCCAACGGAAAGGCCGGCCTTGGCCATGACGTCGTTCATCCTGTAGCCCTTGTCCATGAACCCGTCGCCCCTTGCGTGGGTAGCGACCAGCCCGCCGTACGCCGCGCCGCCGCTACTCCGTGCGCCGGCTTCCAGCATCAACTCCCGGGTTCCAAACGAGCCGGTTCGCCCCGAGAGGAGGAGGCCCTCGGCCGGCGTCTTGGTCAGGAAGTTGACCACGCCTCCGATGGTGGAGGGACCGAACCGCAGGGAGGAAGAGCCCTTCAGCACCTCGATGCGTTCGATGCGCTGAACCCGCGGATTGAAGTAGCGATCGTTTCCGATCAACAGCCCGGGCGCCACAGGCACGCCGTCTTCCAGGAGGAGCGATTTGGCTTCGCTGGCGGCGAGACCGCGAAGCCCGATGTTGGAGATGATGGAGGTCTCTTCTTCGGATTTGGTGTTGATGCCCGGCAGGCGCCGCATTGCATCTTCCGTGGAGATGGGCCGCAGCGTCTCAATCTGTTCAAGGCTCAGGGTGTGAACCGTCCCCGTCTGGCGGAGGACGGAGCCCTGGGCACGGCCAACCACCTCGATGACGGGCAGCTCCACGACGGCAGGAAGCTCCTGGATGACCGGGCGCTCCACCGAGTCCGCCGCCAGCGGCGTCTGGGAAGGCGGGGTCTGCGCCTCGAGGGTCACTGGAATCAGAGCCATGGCCGCTGCGATGCAGCATCCGACGGTGGGGATTCGGGTGGGACGCATGGGGGAATTCGATGGTGGAAGGTGAAACAGCCTCGCTGAACTTCCATTTTGTTGAAATTGATTCTCATCCGCAAGACTTTTCTTCGCCGCACTCCGCGGTGCTCCCTGCGGGGACTGTTGACACCCTGCGAGCCTGGAGCCACTCTGCACCGGCTCGAACGGGCGTCGCACCTCCGCGGAGCCACCCCCCCCCGAGGAGGACGCTATGCCCACTGACCTCATCCCCCAAAAAGACTGGATCAAGCGCACGACGGTGTTGGGCAAGCTTCGAAGCCGGGAAGCGCTCGAAGGGACCGGGCGACGAGTGGAAGCGCTCCGACCGGAACCGCCGCGAACAGGCCATTGAGCATCTGACGGCCCTCCTCAACGGCCAGGGGGATACGGACAGCGCCTGGGGAATTGCGCCCGACTTCATGCATCCCCAGTTGGAGAACGCCCGCCTCGGGGTGGTCTATCTCCTCGGCAACCTTCAGGTCGATTCGAACTTCTTCAACCTGATCCTGGAGGGAGGCCTGAGCGCAGCGGGGGGTGTCCTGGGATACGCCGGGAAATCGGGCGAGGCCATGAATCTCGGGACGGCCATGATCCCCGGGAATGTCATCCTCAACGCGGCCGAGGGGGCGGCATACGAAGCCAGGATCACACCCGGGACGCACACCGTCGCCCAGAAGGTCAGGGCGTGGTTCGAGGACTTCGCCAAGAAGGTGTGGGAGACCCTGAAGCAGAAGTTCAGCGATCCGGGCCTGACTTTCGCCGCAGTGAAGAACCTGGTCAACGTGTGCATGTCCGTCTTTCTGGAGAAGGCAGCGCCCTTCGTCTCCGGGGGGCTCGACGTGGCCAAAGGCGTGGTCAACACCATGGATGCCGCCTTCGTCCGCTTCCGCGCCTGGCATCAGGGGAAGAAGGTCGAGCTGGCGAAGGGGCACCCCACCATCGTCGTGGATTCCATCAAGCGCGCCATGAACATGAGTCTCTTCGAGGGACTCTATCAGTTGATGAAGGGCGCAGGGGACCTGGCGCTCTCCGGTGCCTCCGCCGGAGCCTCCATGATCGTCAAGGTGGTCGTCTCCCTCAGCGAGATGCTCGTCAAGATGATCTACCGGATGTTCGAGATCAGCCACATGAACAAGGTCTTCCGGCAGGCGGGCGAATTCTGGCGCACTCGGAATTCGGACAGCGCCATCCACAAGCGGCCCTTCGAATTCACCCACTGGTATCGGAAGTCGGCCCTCAACTCACCGGCCCTGGCCATCCTCACGCTGAACAGCGGGATCTGCGGCGACAAGATGGTCTACCTCTCCATGTTCACCGATGCAGGGCGCGAGATCTCCACGGCTGAATTCGAGGAGGGTGCCCGCTTCATCGACAACCTGAAGCCCTGGGGCGCCGAGTACCTCGGAAATTCGGGCTTCTCCTTCCGGTCGTCTTCCGAGATGGCGGGCAAGCTTCTGACCTTTGCCGGAAGCCACGCGAACCAGCGGAACAAGGTCTGGCCCACCGTCCGCTCAGCTCTGAACTGAGGTGCGGTGAAGGCGGGCCGGCCAGGATGACTGCATGGCCATCCGCTGAGTGATGAGATCCACGGCAGGTGGCGACCCCCTGCGCCTCTGGACCGGGGCACGCTGCGCCCGTTAACGTCCCGGTGGGTGGACTCGGATCCGTGGAGCCGACGTCGAATGGGGCAGGGGGGAGCGCTGTGGGAGCAAGGCTGAAAGTGATCCTGGCGCTCTCGGGCCTCATCATCCTGGCCGGCGGCTACGCCGTGGCCACGTGGTGGGCAAACCAGCGGACTGCGGCCACCGTGGTGGAGCATACCGCCCAGGCGCTGGGGCTCACCACCTCCCTCGAGTACGCCTCAACCCGGCTTCTCACCGGTCGCATCCGCCTCTCCGGGTTGGCAGTGGACAACCCCTCGGCCTTCGATGCACCCAGGATGATCCTCCTCCCGAGGCTGGACGGTCGAGTCCGCATGACGACGCTCATCCGGCCCGTGGTGGAATTCTCGCACCTCACCCTGACCGATCTGGAACTCCATCTGGAGCGAAGGCAGGGCGTGGGGAACTACACCATGGTCCTGGGTCATTATGTGCGTGAAGGGCGGCACCTCGGGAACCCCGACCTGAGAATTGTCGTCGACACCCTGGTAGTGCGAGACGCGGTGGTCCATCTGGATCTGGTGCCACGGTTGGGCGAGGCGGCACGGCTGAGCGTACCCATTCATGAACTCCGCCTCACCGATGTGGGGGCGGGGCGGGGCACCCCTGGTGGTGAGCTCATGCTTCAGGATGGGCTCATGCTTCAGGAGGTGGTGGGTGTGGTCCTGCGCTCCGTTCTCCTGGCAGTTGTCGACCGTGCGGCAGGAGACATCCCCGATGCCCTCCTCCGAGGGATCAGGGAGCAGATTGAGGAGGTCCCGGTTCCGG
>REEG01000199.1 GCA_007695195.1 Gemmatimonadales bacterium
GGCGGCGCCTCAGGAGGCTATGGGGGGCGAGGTGCGACGCTGGTCCGCCCTCTCGTCGGCTCGACCGCGCTTCTGGCTTCCCTTCGTGGCGGCGCCGGAGCGGGAGGCGGGCGTCGACGTCCTGCCGGCGGTGGTTGGGTTTACGACCCAGGGCCGCGACCTGGTGGGTCGCCACATCTGGGAGGTGCAGGCGGCGGTGCCCTGGTCCGACCCGGGGGAGCGTCCGGAGCTTCTGGCCCTGTGGAGTTGGGGCGGTCTGGGCCAACCCCGCCTCATCTTCTCCGCCCAGGAACGGCATGAAAGCCTGGGCCGCCTCCGGGTCCCCGACGATCGGGCCACGGGACCCGATGACGTGGTCTTTCCCACCTCCCGGGAGCGGCGGGTGGGCGCCGACGCCCTCTGGGTCCGGGCCCGGCTCCGGTCGTCCGTCTCCTTCTCCGTGGGGGCACGGGAGATCCGCGAGTCCCGAGGGATCCGGGAAGCCGATGGGTCGGTGAGTGATCGCCTTCGCCTGGCTCGGCCCGAGCGCGCCCTGGGTGAACTCCGGGCGTCGGTAGGCGCGGGCACGGTGCGCGGCCACCCCTTCTCCATCTCTCCCGAGGCGGGCGCGTCGGTGCTGGTGCAGGCCCGGGAGCGCTTCCACCGGAACCTCCCCGATTCGCTTCAGGGCGCTGCCGGGTTCGACGGGTCGTACCGGGAGGTCGTGGGGCTCGTCCACGGCTACCGGGCCCTGGAACTGCCCGGACCCTTCCCCTCCTTCGCCCGGGGGGTGGTGGCGGTTCGGGGCGCGGTGGGGGTGGCGGATGGCTCCGGGGCCGGGGCCGGGCACTTCTCCGCCGGTGGAGGCGGGGGAAGAGGGGACGGCCTCGGGGGGCTCAGCCTCTGGGAGCCGAATCCCACCTTCTCGGTGCGGGGGACCCCGCGGGGCACTCTCCGGGGAGATCAGGCCTGGGCCGCCTCCGTGGAGATGCGCGTTCCGGTGGCGAACCTCCACCGGGCCCGGGGCACGGTGCCGGTGCACCTGGACCGTCTGGCGGCGGGCGTGTTCGCGGATGTGGCGGGGGTGGGGCGACCGGGACCCGACGGGATGGATCGTCGGTGGGAGCGTCGCTCATCGGTGGGTGTGGAGGCGACGCTGCTGGCCAGCTTCTTCTTCGCGCCGCAGCAGCGGATTCGGGGAGGGGTGGCCCTTCCCCTGGACGACGGTGGCGGGATCCGGCCCTATCTGCAGGTGGGGTGGTCGTTTTGACGGGTCGTGCGTGGTGACCCGCCGGAGCGGGTGGACGGCCCGCCGGCGGGAGGGCCATGTGCCATCGCCATGGACGCTTGGCGCCCGGGGGTGGCTGGAATGTAGAGGGGGCTGCTTGACACACTACATCTAGTGCCCCATCATGAGGGCCGCACCAAGATACAGTGGTGCCGCTCCGAGGGTTTTCCACAGAAGAAGCCCTTCGGAACGCCGTTCCGGAGCGGTTTTCCACCGTCGGGGTCAGGGTTTCCACCTGTCTTCCACAGGGTTTTCCACGGAACGCCTGTCCCCGGGCCCCGCTGCCCCAGCCATTCCGATCCACCGAAGGAGTACAGACCATGCCCGCCACCCCGAAGACGGCCCAGGCCCGAGAGCCCTGGATCTTCGACGACCGCACCCCCAACGACCTGCCTCCGGCCCAGCTCACCGACAACGCACGGCTGGTGCTGGCCCGGCGGTACCTGAAGAAGGATGGACAGGGCAACCCCACCGAAGAGCCTGAGACCATGTTCTGGCGGGTGGCCCGGGTCATCGCCGACGAGGATCGGCGGCACGGGGCGTCGAAGGCGGCGGTGGAAGAGCTGGCACGGGAGTTCTACGGCCTCATGACCCGGGGCGAGTTCGAGCCCAACTCCCCCACCCTCATGAATGCGGGCCGTCCCCTGGGGCAGCTCTCGGCCTGCTTCGTCCTCCCCGTGGACGACGCCCTCTCCAATAACCAGAGCGGGATCTACGACACCCTCCGGGCCATGGCGCTGGTTCACCAGTCCGGGGGCGGGACCGGGTTCTCCTTCTCCCGGCTGCGGCCCACCGGCGACAACGTCCGCTCCACCATGGGTGTGGCTTCGGGGCCCGTCTCCTTCATGAAGCTCTACGACGCCTCCACCGAGGTGGTGAAGCAGGGCGGCACCCGGCGCGGCGCCAACATGGGGATCCTGCGGGTCGACCATCCCGACATCCGGGACTTCATCACCTGTAAGGACGACACCTCGCAGGTGACCAATTTCAACATCTCGGTGGCCGTCACCGACGCCTTCATGGACGCGGTGCGGGCCGAGCGGGACTACGACCTGTACAGCCCCCGGACCGGGGAGAAGGTGGGTACCGAGAACGCCCGGCAGATCTTCGACCTCATCGTGGAGGGGGCCTGGAAGACGGGGGAGCCCGGTGTGTTCTTCATCGATCGGGCCAATGAGTACAACCCGGTTCCCAAGCTCGGGAGCTACGAGGCCACGAACCCCTGCGGCGAGCAGCCCCTCCTCCCCTACGATGTGTGCAACCTGGGGAGCGTGAACGTGGGCAAGTTCGTCCGGACCGATGCCCCTGCCGACGCCTCTCCCGAGGAGAAGGTGGACTGGGAGGCGCTCCGGCACGTGGTGCACCTGGCCACCCACTTCCTGGACAACGTCATCGACGCCAATCGGTACCCCCTGGACGAGATCACCGACCTGGCCCAGAACATCCGCCGCATCGGGCTCGGGCTCATGGGGTGGGCCGACCTGCTGGTGCGGGTGGGCGTCCCCTACAACTCGGTGGAAGGGGTCGACCTGGGGCGGAAGATGATGGAGTTCATCAATGAGGAGTCCCGGAACGCCTCGGAGCGTCTGGCCGAGACCCGCGGCGTCTTCCCCGCCTGGGAAGAGTCCATCTGGGGACCGGACGAGAGCTGCGCCCGGCATGCCGACGGCTCCCGGGTCCGGCCCGAGCGGCGCCTCCGGAACTGCAACCTCACCACCGTGGCCCCCACCGGGACCATCTCCATCTTCGCCGGGTGCTCCGGCGGGATCGAGCCCCTCTTCGCCGTGGCCTTCATGCGCAACCAGGCCGGCGCCATGATGCCCGATGTGAACGAAGACTTCGTGCGCATGGCCCGGGAGCAGGGGTGGTACTCCGATGAGCTCATGGAGCGCATCGCCACCGAGGGGCACATCCACTTCGACGAGGTGCCGCAGGAGGTGCAGGACGTCTTCGTCACCTCCCACGACATCAGCCCCGAGTGGCATGTGCGGATGCAGGCCGCCTTCCAGGAGCACACGGACTCGGCCATCTCCAAGACCACCAACTTCGCCCACGAGGCCAGCCGGGAAGACGTGCGGGCCATCTACGAGCTGGCCTTCGAGCTGGGGTGCAAGGGTGTCACCGTGTACCGCGACGGCTCCCGGCCCATGCAGGTCCTCTCCACCGGGAAGACGGGGAAGACCGAGGAGCCGGACGCGGCCGTCACCGCCGAGCTCGAGCAGCAGCTCGCCGACGCTCGGGAAGAGGCGCACCGGTTGCGGGTCGAGAAGGACGCGCTCCAGACCCGGCTGGCGGAGCAGGACGAGGACGCCCGGGCCCGTCGCCACAAGCGGCAGCGCCCATCCATGCTCCGGGGGCGGACCATCAAGATGAACTCGCCTATGGGTGACCTCTACGTCACCATCAACGAGGACGAGACGGGGCGGCCCTTCGAGGTCTTCTGCACCCTGGGGAAGGCCGGCGGCGCCGCCATGGCCGACACCGAGGCCATCGGACGCCTCGCTTCGCTGGCCCTCCGGTCGGGCATCCCCATCACCGCTATCCGGGACCAGCTCCGCGGCATCTCCTGTGATCGGGCCGTGGGCGTAGGGGCGCACAAGGTGCTGTCGGCGCCCGACGCCATCGCCCAGGCCATCGAGCGGTACCTGGCCGAGCAGGAGGGAGTCCAGGAAGAGCTTCTCCCCGCGCCCACCTCCCTGGCCTCCGGGCCCATGCCGGTGGTCCAGGCTTCGGGGGCGAAGCCGGCGCTGGGGTCGTACCAGGCCACCAAGCTCCAGCACTCCTTCCTGGGGAGCTGCCCGGAGTGCGGGTCGAGTCAGCTGGCGTACGAGGAGGGGTGCGTGAAGTGCCACGTCTGCGGATTCAGTGAGTGCGGCTGAGCCCTGACGGGGACGAGGACCAGGGCATGGTGGGGAAGAAGGGGTCCGGGGCCGGTCACCGCGTGGCGGTGGTCCAGCCCCGGGCCTTTCCCTTTGATCCCGAGGGGGCCCTGGCCGAGGTGGAGCGACGGACCCGGGAGGCGGCGGAGGCCGGGGCTCACCTGGTTCTCTTCCCCGAGGCCTTTGTGGGCGGGTACCCGTGGGGCCTCCACTTCGGGACGGTGGTGGGCGGGAGGACGCCGGATGGCATGCGCCTCTTCCAGCGCTACTGGGCGTCGGCCATTCCCGTGCCGGGTCCGGAGACCGAGCGGCTGGGCCGGGCGGCGCGGGAGGCGGGGGTGACGCTGGCGGTGGGGGTCATCGAGCGGGAGCCGGGGGCCGCCAGCACGCTCTACTGCACCCTTCTCATCTTCGGGCCGGACGGAGCGTTGGCCGGTGTCCACCGGAAGCTCAAGCCCACTGCCGCCGAGCGCCTGGTGTGGGGCGAGGGCGACGGGAGCACCCTTCCCGTGGTGGAGACGCCTGTGGGGCGGGTGGGGGGCCTCATCTGCTGGGAGAACTACATGCCCCTGGCCCGGATGGCGCTCTACGGCAAGGGGGTGGAGGTGTATCTGGCGCCCACCGCCGATGCCCGGGACCGGTGGCAGGCCACCCTGAGGCACATCGCCACCGAGGGCCGCTGCTGGGTCCTTGGGTGCAACCAGTTCGTCACCCTGCAACATTACGCCGGCCTGCTGCATGACCCGGAGGTAGGGGCGGCGCTCCGGAAGGAATTGATCCCCGAGGGGCGGGAGGCAGGTGAGGGGCAGGGGCAACGAGATCGGCGGGAGGGGCGAGATCGGCGGGAGGGGCGAGAGGCGGCGCCGGCGGTCTTCTGTCCCGGGGGGAGCGTCATCGTGGGACCGGATGGCGAGGTGCTCGCTGGACCGCTCCTCGGGGAGGAAGGGATGCTCCTGGCCGAGTTGGAGCCGGGGCTTCTGGCGCGGCAGCGCCTCGAATTCGACGTGGTGGGTCACTACGCACGCCCCGACGTCTTCCGCCTGGAGGTGGATGAGCGCCCCCACCCTGCGGTGCGCTACCGGCGGGGCGAGGGGGAGGGTTCATTGTCCAGTTGAAGGTGGACTGGTCACTCTTCCGGGTTGGGGTGTTGACGAGGGGATCCAGAGCGGATCCATCAGGGGTGAGCATGGGGCTCACCCCGCCCCAACCCAACCCTGGGAGACCCCGATGACCCGTTCCATCCGTGCCGCCGCCGTTGTGGCCGCCGCCTTCACCCTCGGCGCCTGCGCCGACCTCTCCACCGGCCCCGACGCCGCCCTCCTGGGCCCGGACACCACCCTGGAGCGGCCCGGTGCTGCCGCCGGCGCCCAGCGGGCTCCGGCGCCGGGCGCCGAGAGCATCGCCGCGATTGCTATCGAAGCCGGGTTCAGTGAGCTGGTGGGTGCCCTCTCCTATGTGGATGCCGAGCTCGACGCCGGACTGGTTGACCTCTTCCTGAACGGCACGGATCAGTTCACGGTCTTCGCGCCGACCGATGAGGCCTTCGAGGCGCTGTATGGTGTTCTTGGCGTGGGTGGGATCACCGAGGTCGACGCTGAGTTGGTGCTGGACGTCCTCCTCTACCACGTAGTTGAGGGTCGCCGCGCCGCCAACAGCGTGGTGCCGCCGGTTCGGGCCCGGACCATCACCACTCTCCTGGGCGCTACCTTCTCCGTGGACCGGAACGGGGTGATCACCGACATCGCCGGTCAAAACGCGACTATCGTGGCTCCCAATATCTCCGCCTCCAACGGCATCATCCACGTCATCGACACGGTGATCCTGCCGCTGGACTGAGCAGGGCTGAGCAGCGATCGGCACAACTGACAAGTGAGCCTCGTGCTGTAGGCGGGTCGCCAAGCGGTTCGGCGGGCTCTCGGTGATGGCGAGACTGGACGGGGGTCGGGGCCACAGCCCCGGCCCCCGTTTTGTGTAAGCTCCGGCCCCCCGGCCCCATCCCACGTCGGACCGGAGCCCAAAATGCGAATCCAGATTCGCATTTGGTCCTTCTCGCCCCCTCCCTTCGGCCCCCTCGCCGCGTCAGCACCCTCGCCGCGTCGCCTCCCCTCCCGGCGCCCGCCCGCCGCGTCAGCACCCTCACGCCCGGTTCCCCGCGCGACACCACCCTCCCGACCGCACCAGGCGCCCCCCCCACCGCCCCCCCCGTCTCACACTGGCCCTCCCTATCCTGCCACACACCCCCTCGGGCCTGGAGCTCCGTGGGTAAAGGGTGACTGTTACCGCCCCTCAGCGTTCGTTCTGGGTTGCTGTTGGCGGGGTCCGGACAAGGTGCGCCCATCCTCTGCGAGGCTACCCTCTCATCCCGCCCAGATCCTCATTCACACGCGCACATCTTCGAACGGTGCCGCCGCCCAGGGAGGCGCCACCAACACGATCCCAGAACAAGCGCCCAGGGGGCCACCCATGGGGGGGACTGGGGGGCACTGGGGGGTACTTGTAGGTATACGAGGACGAGGGTGGCGCGGACTCCAACGAGAAGTCAGCGCGGACTCCAAGAAGAAGTGGGCGCGAATTCGAAGAAGAAGAGGGGGCGAAGCGGGTGGGACCGGCTCCTCAGCGGTGAAAAATCTCAACCGCGGTACTTTCGGCGGTATCGAGAAGCGAATTTTGACCGGTTGAGCGGGGGTTCGCGTCGATATGGGCGCTGAACTGCGGGGGTCGATGGGTCGTTTCCTGACCCAAGCGTGCCCGATCATCCTTGGGCTCTTGCACCGCACTGGCCCGCACCGGTCGGCACCGCCCCCCCACGCCCCCCCTCAGTTGATCGGGCCGGCGGATCCTGAGAGCTTTCAATGAAAGCCCCCCTCTCCCAGGGTAGGGGTTCCGCTGTGTGCCCTCGAAACCGGAGCGTCCGTGATGGCCACCACCGGCTCGTCGCCCAACCCCGCCGCCCCCGCCGCCCCCGCCGGCTCCCGCACCGAGGGCTTCCTCCGGGAGGCGGACCGATACAGCGCCCACAACTACAAGCCTCTCCCTGTGGTGCTGGAGAGAGGCGAAGGCGTGTGGGTCTGGGATGTGGAGGGGCGCCGCTATCTGGATATGCTCGCCGCGTACTCAGCCCTGAATCAGGGGCATCGACACCCGGCCATTCTGGAGGCGGCCCGGGAGCAGATGGAGCGCATCACCCTCACGTCGCGGGCCTTCCACAACGATCAGATGGGTCCCTTCCTCAAGGAGCTCTGCCAGGCCACGGGGTTCGACAAGGCCCTCCCCATGAACACGGGGGCCGAGGCGGTGGAGACCGCCATCAAGATGGTCCGGAAATGGGGGTACGAGCATCGCGGCATTCCCCGGGACGAGGCCGAGATCATCGTGTGCCGCGGCAACTTCTCCGGCCGCACCACCACCATCATCTCCTTCTCGTCGGAAGAGCAGTACCGGGAGGGCTTCGGTCCCTTCACCCCCGGATTCCGGGAGGTGCCGTACGGCGATGTGAACGCCTTCCGCCAGGCCGTCACCGACCGAACGGTGGGCTTCCTGGTTGAACCCATCCAGGGAGAGGGCGGCGTGGTGGTGCCCCCGGACGGCTACCTGAGGGAAACCCGGGACATCTGCTCGGAGCACCGGGTGGCCTTCATGGCCGATGAGATCCAGACCGGCCTCGGCCGCACCGGCCGCCTCTTCTGCTGCGACTGGGAGGAGGTCCGTCCCGATGTCCTCATCGTGGGAAAGGCGCTGGGGGGAGGGGTCTATCCGGTGTCCGCCGCCATCGCCGATGACGAGTTCATGGAGGTGTTCCGGCCCGGCGACCACGGCTCCACCTTCGGCGGCAATCCGCTGGGGGCGGCGGTGGGACGGGCGTCCCTCCGGGTCATCATCGACGAGGAGCTGCCCCGGCGCTCCCATGAGCTGGGGACGTGGTTCATGAACCAGCTCCGGGAGATCGACTCCCCCCACGTGGATCACGTCCGAGGGCGTGGGCTCATGATCGGGGTGGTGATCAAGGCCTCTTCAGGTCCGGCCCGCCCCTTCTGCGAAGCCTTGCTGGATCGCGGGATCCTGGCGAAGGAAACCCACCACCAGGTGATCCGCTTCGCCCCGCCCCTGACCATTGAACGGGACACCCTGGCCTCGGCGCTGGAAGAGATCGCGCCGGTCCTGCGGGGGGAAGGGGTCCGATTCGGGGGTGGTGCCCGGCTCTGACACGACGGTGCTTGGCCCGGGCTGGGTTGCGGAGCCGGTCGGCGAAGGGTCGGGCGCCGCATCTGGCGTCGGCCCACGACCCCTGCACCGCCCACGACCCCTATCGATGCGCCAGCCCTACCACTGCCAGCCCTACCACTGAATGGATCCCTCCGCGGAGGTATCCACCTTCTTGCCCTCCCCGTCGCCCAGGAGGACGTCGTCGATCTGCTCCCAGAGGAACCGGCGGGACTCGGCCTCGCGGGGGTCCAACCCGTAGTGGTTGATGAGTGCCGTCTGGTGCCCGAGCCACTCGCCCCAGCAGATCTGGCAGATCTCGCGTTGGATCCGTTCGCCCCGTTCATTGCGGAAGGGGGGACGGGGCAGGGCGGGACGCTCGTCTTTGCAGCGGCGGCACTGTATGCTTTCCATCACTACGACTCCTGGTGGTCTATTTGGAGGTGGTCTCTTTGGAACAGGGGCTCGTCGGTAGGATAAAAGCCTACGCTGGACGAAATCCCGAATCAACAATAAGTTTTTGTGCTGATCTGGAAGGGTGCTCAGATCCGGTGGGGGGCCCATCGGCGAGCTCTTTCGACCCACTTCCCCACTGCGGAGGTTGCGGGATGCTGACCAAGGAACAGTTGGAGCATATCGAAAAAAGGTTGTTGGAGGAACGGTCACGTGCCCTCCGCTCCCTTGGGCTCTTCGACAAGATGGCCAAGGCCGATCGGGAATCGGGTGACTCCGCCCTGGCCGCCTACACCGATCACATGGCCGACCAGGGAACAGAGGCCATGGAGCGGGAGAAGGCTGCCCTCTTCGCCACCAAGGAGGGGCGCTACCTCTACCGTATCGAGGAAGCCCTCCGGCGACTCTACAATGACCCGGAGACCTTCGGTCGCTGCCACGGGACGGGCGAGATGATCGCCTTCGAGCGATTGGACGCCGTCCCCCACGCCCGCTACAGCATCGCCTACAAGAAGAAGCTGGAGGAAGAGGAGTCGGCCTGAGCCTGATCCCACAGCGGCGAGCACGGAGTAGGGTCGTAGCGGCCCGCACTGACCAAGGGGGTCCTCACCACCCTATCACGACCGCCTGATCGCGCTCTGGTCGCGCAACGAACGACGCGCCCGGGACCTCCAAGGAGATCCGGGGCGCGTTTCGTCTTCCGGTCGACTGCCTCGGTCGCATCCGCCGGGGTCAGCTGACCTCTTCCAACTCCTCGTCTCCCTCTTCCTGATCCTGATCGGCGGGGAAGAGGGGGCTCGTGTCCCGCCAGAGCCGCTCGATGTGATCCCGGAGGCCACGGATCTCCTTCTCGATGGGCTGATCCTGCAGGTGGTAGCGGGCGGCACTGAGGGCACGGTATGCCCGCCAGAGCGCGGAGGAGGCCGGGGTCTGTTCGTGGCTCCGCCTCTTCTCGCCCTGCACACGGGCCAGAACCCAGTCGGTCATCTCCTCGTCCAGGAGCATCACGTCCCCATCCGACTTGGATTCCTTCTCCACGAACTTCTGAAGCTTCTTCTTGAAGCTCTTGGGCACCCCCGCCACCACATAGACGGACAGATCGTCCCGCTGCAGCATCTCCGAAGCCATGTGACCTCCGTATCCCTGACTTTCGTGTTCACATTGAGGGAGCGGCGCACCTTGCGGGTCCGCCGCTCCGGTCCGGATTCCGTGATCCGGCGCGTCTATTCGTCCTCTCGTTGGTTCCGTTCGTCGACCTCTTCCCGGGGCCCATCACCCTCCTGGCCCCACCTGTCCTCGCCGCGCGGCATCCTCTCCCTGCGGCCCCTGCGGCCCCTGCGGTGCGGGATCCTGCGCCCCCCGCCCCCCGCTCCACTCGGCGGACGAGGCTCCGTTCAGCTCGACCCGTTCAACGCAGCCAGGAGCTCGGAGCCCATCACTTCCACCTGCCAGCGCCGCACGGCCGGAATCCGGAGGAGTTCGTCCATGTCCCGGGGAACCTGTGCAGCCAGCTCCGTCAACACGGAGTTGGAGATGAGGGCGCCTCGATCAATCCCCACCCGCTCGGCCGTCTGGTTCCGCACATCCTTCAGCCGGTAGAAGCGCTCTTCCTCTTCAGGCGGGGGGCGTCCCCGCCCATTCCCGTCCCGGCGCGGCAGCCCCTGGACCTCGGCGTCCGGAAGGGCATTCACCCGGGCCAGCCGTTCCAGAAGCTCGCCTCCGGACTCCCGGGCCAGGCGGCCGTTCAGTCCCCGAACATCCATGAGTTCGTCCATGGATTGGGGGGATTGCCTGGCGATCTCCACCAGGACCGAGTCGTTGGCGATGCGGAAGGGTGCCCGGTCCCGCTCCCGGGCGATGGCGTCACGCCACTCCAGCGCCTCCCGGAGCCGGTGCACCTCCCGGTCCGAGAGGTCCCGGCTCGCCTTCATGCGGGCCGCGGGATCGGCCGGCTCAGGCTCGCTGAAGCGGATCTTCTCCAGTTCCCGGAGCTCCTCTTCGACCCAGCCCCGACGACCCGCCCGCTCCGCCTCCTCGTTGAGCCGATCCGCCAGGTCCATGAGGTGGATGGTATCCTTGGCCGCATACTGCAGCATGGGGTCGGGCAGGGGACGCAGCGCCCAATCGGCGCGCTGGTACTTCTTGGGGAGGTCGATCCCGAGCTCGGTTGAGAGCAGGCTCTGGAGTCCGATCCCGGACTTTCCCAGGAGCGTGGCCGCCACCTGGGTATCGAAGAGGCCGGAGATGTGGATCCCCAGATCCCGATCCAGGAGCCGGAGGTCGAAGTCGGCGCCGTGCATGACCACTTCCCGTGAAGGATCCTCCAGGAGGGGACGGAGGACCGTCTCCGGGGACACGGAGAAAGGATCGAGAATGTAGGTGGTGGACCCGGCCGTGAGCTGAACAAGGCAGAGGCGATCGGAGTATCGATGGAACCCCGCTGCCTCACAGTCGAGGGAGATGCGGCGCGCCGAGCCCACCTCATCCTGCATGCGCTGCAGCTCGTCGTCGCGGTCGATCAGTCGGATGTCCATGGGTCCTTGTGCCTGCCTCTGCGCCACTTCTCCCCCCCGAGCTCGAGACGATCGCCGAGTCGCGGCCGGATGATAAGCCATCCACTACCACCAGGGGCGGTGGTTTGTTCCATAAACGGCGCCCTTCTCGTCACGATCCGACGAATTTCCTTGCCTCACAGGCAGGATTCTGGTGACCTTTATCGCTTGCTTCCCAACAAGAAGGATCCCCACAGGTGAGCCCGGGAGGGCGCCATGTTGCGTACGAAGATCGTCTGTACCCTGGGTCCCGCCACCTCGGACCCCGATACCATCGGACACCTCATCCTGGCCGGGATGAACGTGGCTCGGGTCAACGCGTCCCATGGCACCACCGAGGAACGTCGGGCCCTCATCCGGGCGGTGCGCCAGGCCGGCGAACTGGTTGAGCGATCCGTCTCGGTCCTCCTGGACCTGCAGGGGCCGAAGATCCGGGTGGGACGTCTCGCCCAGCCCATCTCCCTGGAGAACGGCGGCGATTTCGTCTTCGCTCCCGAAGCGGAAGCGGGCCCCGGGGAGATCCCCACCACCTACCCGCAACTGGCCTCCGACGTGGAACCGGGCGATCCCGTTCTCCTGGACGACGGTCTGCTGGAGCTCGAGTGCACCCGCATCGACGGCAACCGGGCCGTCTTCAAGGTCATCCGTGGCGGCCTGTTGCGAAGCGGCAAGGGGATCAACATCCCCACCGGGGCCCTCTCGACCCAGTCCATCACCGAGAAGGATCTGAGGGACGTGGAGTTGGCGCTGGAGGAAGGCGTGGAGTTCATCGGCCTCTCCTTCGTCCGGGAGGCGCGGGATGTGGAAGGCCTCCGGGAACGGGTCGGCGGGCGCGCCCTCATCATCGCCAAGATCGAGATGGCCCGGGCCCTCACCCAACTCGAGGACATCCTGAACGTGGCGGACCTGGTCATGGTGGCCCGGGGGGACCTGGGCGTGGAACTCCCCTACGAGCGGGTCCCCCTGGCCCAGAAGCGCATCATCCAGCTCGCCAACTACCACGCCCGGCCGGTCATCACCGCCACCCAGATGCTGGAGTCCATGATCAACTACCCCAGACCCACCCGGGCCGAGGCGTCGGACGTGGCCAACGCCGTCCTGGACGGAACCGACGCCGTCATGCTCTCGGCGGAGACGGCCGTGGGGAAGTACCCGCTCCGGGCCGTGGATGCCCTCACCCGGATCATTGGCGAGATCGAGAACAGCGGGATCCTGGACGACGGTCCCCGGTACCTCAGTACACGCCATTACGGCAAGCGGGCAGGCGCCTCACCCCGGGAGCACGCCGTGGCGTCGGCCGCCGTGGCCGCCGCCCGGGACCTGGGAGCCCCTGCCATCCTCACCATTACCAGATCCGGCTTCTCGGCCCGTCTGGTTTCGTCGCACCGTCCGGCGGTGCCCATCTTCGCAGTCACCACCGAGGCCACCACCTACCGGGGCCTGGCGGCCGTGTGGGGGGTGGTGCCGGTCCTCGCCGAGACGGAGGATGTGAATTACGATACGCTCACGGCCATCGGGAAGAAGGCAATCCGGAGTTCCGGCATCGGCCAGACGGGAGATCCCATCCTCATCACCGCGGGCTTCCCCTTCCACCAGTCCGGAACCACCAATGCCATGCGCGTGGAGGTCCTCTGATTCCCCCTGATGGCGCATCCATCCATGCCCCTCATGGCGCAGGGCTGCATGGCCATCAGGGCGCCTCGATGATTGCCTCTCAGGGCGCGTCGAAGGCGCAGTCCTGGCTCCTATTCACCGCGTGCCCATGATCTGCCTCGGTCCCCCCACCCCCCCCACCTGGTGAGGCTCACCTTCCTCGGCACCGGAACGTCCTTTGGCGTCCCCGTGGTGGGCTGCCGCTGTCCGGTCTGTACCTCGAGCGACAGCCGGGATCATCGCTTCCGCCACGCGGCGCTCCTGGAGTGGGGCGATGGGCGCAGTGTCCTGGTGGATACCCCGCCTGAACTCCGCCTGCAACTCCTGCGGGCCGGCGTGGAGCGGGTGGATGCGGTGTGGTACACCCACTCCCACGCCGATCACCTCCACGGAATCGACGATCTGCGGATCTTCTCGGTGAAGGCGCGGCGGAACGTTCCCATCTTCATGCCCTCCCACCTCTTGGATGAGGTAAAGGACCGGTTCCGCTACATCTTCGATCAGGGCGTCTGGGTGGAGAAGGGAACCTCCAAGCCCGAACTCAGCCTCCACCCCCTGGAGCCCCTGCGGCCGCAGATCCTGGCGGGAGAGTCCTTCCTGCCCCTTCCGGTGCCCCACGGACGTCAGACCGTATTCGGGTTCCGCCTCGGCTCCCTTGGCTATATTACCGATGCCAAACGCCTTCCCGACGCCACCTTCGCGGCTCTGGAGGGGGTGGACACGCTGGTGCTCAACGCCCTCTGGTTCGGAAACCCCCACCCCACCCACTTCAATGTGGAAGAAGCGGTGGAGGTCGCCGAGCGTCTGGGGGCCCGCCGCACCTACCTGACCCACCTCACCCACCGGGTGGGGCACGCCGAACTGGAGCGGCGGCTTCCCCCGGAGGTACGCCCGGCGTGGGACGGCCTCACCATCGACCTGGAGGAGACGTCATGACACCGGTCACCCTGTGCTACGGGAACGTTCTGGGGCCCCTGCTGGGACCGGATCGCGGTCCGGATCCCGCCGCCCTCGAGGCCGGAGGCGAGCTGTGTCGCCGCTTCGAGGCCGCCATGGCCGAGCTGCATCGGCGCCGTGAGGCGGGAGAGCTCGGCTTCCTGGATCTGCCCGATGATCAGGCGCTGGCTCGTCAGACCGGCGAGCTGGCCGATTCCTTCGGACAGTGGTTCGAGGCGGTGGTGGTGGTGGGGATCGGCGGCTCGGGGCTCGGGGCCCGGGCCCTGGCCGAGGCCCTGCTGGGCCCCTTCTGGAACGAGCGCTCCGACGAGGAACGGGACCACTTCCCCCGGCTCTACTTCCTGGAGAACGCCGACCCCGATACGACCCGGGAGCTCCTGGACCGTCTGGACCTGCGGCGCACCCTCTTCAACGTGGTGAGCAAATCCGGAGGCACCGCCGAGACCCTGGCCCAGTACCTCATCATCGAGGACCGGCTTCGTTCCGAACTGGGGGAGGAAGGGGTGCGAGGGCACCTTCTCTTCACCACCGATCCCTCCACCGGTCCGCTGCGGGGTCTGGCCGGGGAGCGGGAGGTGCCGGCCCTTCCGGTCCCACCCAATGTGGGCGGCCGGTTCTCCGTCCTGTCACCGGTGGGACTTCTTCCGGCGGCGGTGGTGGGGGTGGACCTGGATCAGCTTCTGGACGGGGCGCGGCGGATGCGCGACCGATGCCTCACACCGTCGCTTCGCGGAAATCCCGCCGGCCTCCTGGCCACCCTCCTCCACGCCGCCGATGTGGATCGGGGGCAGCGGGTCCATGTATTCATGCCCTACTCGGACCGGCTTCGCGGCCTGGCCCTCTGGTTCCAGCAGCTCTGGGGCGAATCGTTGGGGAAGCGGCCCACCGGGAGCGGTTCGTCGCCGCGGCGGGACCCGGATCCCGGGGCCGGCCCGAGCCCCGGGGACGTCCAGGGACCCGGCGACCCCGGTGGGGTGGGCCCCACGCCCCTGGCGGCGCTGGGGGCGGTGGACCAGCACTCCCTCCTGCAGCTCCTCATGGACGGGCCTCGTGACAAGGTCGTCACCTTCGTGCGGGTGCGGGAGCGGGACGAGCCCCTCCCCATCCCCCGGAGCCACCCCCACCGGCCGGCCCTCTCCCGCCTCGGTGGCCACTCCCTGGCCGAACTCCTGGACACGGAGCTTCGGGCTACGGTGGAGGCGCTCCGGCGCGGCGGCCGGCCCTCCCTCACCCTGGAAGTGGACCGCCTCGACGCCCATTCCCTCGGCGAGCTCTTCATGCTCTGGCAGGTGGCGGCCGTCCTGGCCGGGGCGCTCTACGGCGTGAACCCCCTGGATCAGCCCGGGGTGGAGCTGGGCAAGCGCCTGACCCTCGGCCTGCTGGACCCCGGGGGGGAGGAGGGGGACGGCCCCCCACCCGACGATCCCCAATGGTCGGTCTGACCGCCACTTGGCCGCGTCGGGGCCGCACCTCCCGCCGGGGGGGGGCGCTGGTCCCGGACCCGTGTCCTGTCTAACTTAGGGTTCAAGCGGCCGACCGTCGGTGACCCCGACGGATCCGGCGGAACGATGAGAGAAATGAGGGGCCTCGGTCGGGTACAGGATCAAGACCGGCGGGTCCCGAACAGCTATTGGAGGCCACATGGGCGAGCGAGACGGAGGACCCTACTACGTGATCGAGCGGGAAACCGGGAGCGGGGTGGGCCCGTTCCTCCTCGGTGCTCTGGTGGGTGCCGGGGTGGCGCTGCTCTTCGCACCGCGCTCGGGCGAGGAGACCCAGCGGGACATCAAGGAACGCGCCATCAAGATCCGGGACGCTGCCGAGGAGCGGGTCCGGGAGGCGCAGGAGCAGATCGAGGAGCGATTGGAGCAGGCCCGGGCCGAACTGCTGGAGCGGGTCGATGCCGTTCGCGAGGCGGTGGACTCCGGACGAGAGGCCGCCCACGAGGCCCGCGAAGAGTTGGAAGAGAAGCTGGAGCGGTCCAAGGCCGCCTACCGCGCCGGTGTGGACGCCGCCAAGGGCGCCGCCGCCGAGACCCCCGCCGGTGAGGCCGACGCGGAGGATTGACCGTTTCGGTTGACGACGGGAGTGAAGAGGAGGAGCGCCCGGCGGGAAAGCGGGCCTTCCTGGCCAGCCTGTGGAGGCATCTCGAGAAGAGCGACCTCTTTTTCATGGCCGGGGCCATCAGCTTCAATGTGGTCATCGCCGTCATCCCCCTGGTGCTCCTGGTGGTGGGGATCGCCGGCTTCGTGCTGAGTGCCCGCTACGACGATCCCACCGCCGAACTCCTGCAGGTTCTCCTCCAGTACCTGCCTGCGGTGGAAGGGGATATCGACCTGGCCCAGGGCGTGGCCCAGGTGGTGGGCGGCGTGGTGGAGGAGCGGACCGGGTTCAGTATCCTGGGGATCGTCATCCTGGCCTGGATTGCCACCCGTCTCGTGGCCACCCTCCGCATCGTTCTGCGCAATACCTTCCAACTCGACGCCGATCGGGGCCTGGTGCGGGGGAAGCTCTTCGACCTTCTGGTTGTGGTGGTGGGCGGGATCCTCCTTTTGCTGAATGTGGGGATCACGGTGGCACTGCAGACCGTGCAGGCGCTGGGCGAGGTGCTCCTGGGTCTCGACGGTGTCGTCATGACGGCCACCCGCTGGATCGCCGGGCAGCTTGCCGCCTTCGTGTCGGCGTGGGTCCTCTTCTTCCTGTTGTACCGATACGTTCCGGCGCGACATGTGGCGTGGGCCACGGCGGCGGTGGGCGCCACCTTCACCGCCGTCTGTTACGAACTCATGAAGTGGGGGTTCACGTGGTACGTGGCCAACCTCGCCGACTTCACCAACGCCTATGGGAGTCTGGCGGTGGTGGCGATCCTCTTCTTCTGGATCTATTACGGATCGGTGGTGTTCATTTTGGGCGGCATCGTGGCCCGTTCGTTCGAGATCGATCGGCGGGCGCGAGGCATCATCCGGAACTGACTGGGGTGACCATGGGACGGGGATCGATTCGACGGGACGACAGGGGCGAAGGGCGGGAGGGAATTCACCGCGGTGGGTCCGTGGGCGGTGCAGCTTCCCAGGGCGAGGCCGGCTCGGTGGGTGTCGGTTCGAACCCGTCGCCGGCCCTCCCCCTCCTCGCCGTCCTCTTCGCCCTGACCCTGGCCTTCCTGGCGGCCCTCCCCCTGGGTGCGCAGATGCTCGCCCCCTTTGGTGGCAATGGGAGCGGCGGCGGGAACGGGGCCGGTGGTCTGCTGAACCCCGGAGAGGCCGTGGTCTTCGCCGACCGGTCGCTGGAGCGCGAGATGGTGGTGGACGCTCCCCTGGTGGAGCACGACGGAGCCTACGTGGTGGTCCACATCGCCGAGAGCCGCGTCTTCGTCATGGAAGGGCGCGAGGTGGTCTGGTCGGCCCCGGCCGGGACGGGGCACGGCTTCCAGCTCGAGGGCGCCGGACAGGAATGGACGTTCACGACCCCCGTGGGGATGTTCCAGGTGCTCCGGAAGGAGAAGGATCCGGTGTGGATCGTTCCCGACTGGTGGTTCGTGCAGCGGAACATCACCCCGCCGGCGCGAAACCATCCGTCCCGGTCCATGTCGGGCACGCTGGGAACCTCGGCACTCTTCCTGGGCGACGGGATCGCCATCCACGGCACGGACCGTCCCGAACTCCTCATGAATGACGATCCCGAGGCCCGCCGGGTCTCCCACGGATGCATTCGACTCACCGACGAGGCGGCCCGCCAGCTCTATCACCTGGTGGAGGTGGGAACCCCCGTCCTCATCTACTGAGCCGGGATCATGGCGAAGTCTCCAGGCGATGACGGGCGCAAGACCGTGGCCACCAACCGGAAGGCCCGCTACGAGTTCCACATCCTGGACACCTGGGAGGCCGGGATCGTCCTGAAGGGCCCCGAGGTGAAGTCGCTGCGTCAGGGGAAGGTTTCGTTCCAGGATTCCTTCGCCCGGATCGAGAACGGTGAGGTCTGGCTCTACAGCCTCCACATCTCTCCCTACGAGCAGGCGAATCGGGAGAACGTGGATCCCACCCGCACCCGCAAGCTCCTCCTGCGCTCGTCTGAGATCCGCAGGCTCATCGGGTCGGTAGAGGAGAAGGGCCTCACCCTGGTGCCGCTGGACATCCACTTCCGCCGCGGGTACGCCAAGGTCACCCTGGCCCTGGCCCGGGGGAAGAACCTCCACGACAAGCGCGAGAAGATGAAGCGCCAGACCCAGCAGCGAGAGGCGGAGCGCGCCATGCAGGCCTATCGGTGATGAGTGGGTTTCTGCGGGTCCTCCTGGGGCTCGTGCTCCTGTGGGGCGCCTCGGTGGTCCCGGGGGGCGCCTCCGTCCCGGAGGTCGGAACGACCGGACTGGTGGCGGGGCCTCTCGCCTGGGCAACCGAATCGGTCTCAGGTGCGACCCATGGGGCGAGTGTGACCCCCGACGACCGCATCCACATCCTCCTCCCCGACGGGCGCACCCTGACGCTGGAGCCGGCCCGTCACCGCGGGTTCGCCGCCTTCCCGGCCCGTGCGCTGGAGCCGCTGGGGTGGCAGGGAGCCTCCCACGCCGACGAGTTCATCCTGACCCACCGCACCGGGCTCGAGTTGGCCTTCCGGCCCGGTTCTCCCTTCTTCTGGTGGGACGAGCAGCCGGTGCAGTTGGTCCATGCCCCCTACGCCTTCGGCAACGACATCTACCTCCCGGTTCAGCTCCTGGTGGACCTCTTTCCAGGGTTCCTGCCGGTGGCCTACCAGTGGGATCCGGAGCGCTCGGAGCTCCTGGTGGAGGGCGCCGTCCCGGCGGATGCGGACGGGGCGGCGGACGCGCCGGCGACGGAGGCCGACCGGGCAGCCGATCCCGGGGTGGCGGATGTGGCCCGGGCAGCACCCGACGCCGAGGATCGGGCGCTCGTCGGAGATCGTCTTCCCCGCCTGGTGGTCATCGACCCGGGGCATGGAGGCCACGATACCGGCGCCATCGGGCCATCCGGCGTCATGGAGAAGGATGTGGCATTGGCGCTCTCGTTGGCGCTCTACCGGAGGCTCTCCCAGGATCCCGACCTGGAGGTCCGGCTGACCCGGGAGGCCGACGAGTTCGTTCCCCTCTGGGAGCGGGGCGGTCTGGCGACCCAGTGGAAGGGTGACCGACCCGGCGTCTTCCTCTCCATCCACGCCAACTCCCTCACCGACCGACCGACGGTCCGGGGGTTCGAGACGTACTTCCTCTCGGAGGCCCGCACCGAACACGAGCGGCGCGTCGCCGCCGCCGAGAATGCCTCGGCCGAGATGGAGCGCCCCGAGGATCGCCCCGCCGCCGCCGACCCTCTCCTGGCCGAGATCATCCGCGACCTCCGGACCTTCGACCACCAACAGTGGTCGGCCCTCCTGGCCGATATGGTTCAGAGTGAGATGGGACGGGTCCACCCCGGCCCGGACCGGGGCGTGAAACAGGGACCCTTCGCCGTGATCACCAACGCCATGATGCCGTCCGTGCTCATCGAGGTGGGCTTCCTCTCCAACGCCGACGAGGAGCGCCTCCTGATGGAGTCCGAGTTCCACGATGCCGTGGCCGAAGCGGTGGCCCGATCCGTTGAGCGCTTCTTCCAGCGATACCCTCCTGGCCGGAGCGATCCATGAGCGCGTCCATGGCTCAGGAAATCCTGGGGACCACCTTCCAGAACCCGGTTCTCCTGGCGGCGGGGACGTGCGGCTTCGGCGAGGAGATCGCCGAGGTTGTGGAGCTGGACCGTCTCGGTGGGCTCGTGACCAAGTCGGTGACGCTGGAGCCCAGGGCCGGGAATCCGGCGCCCAGGGTGGCCGAGTTCCGTGCCGGCATGGTGAATTCCATCGGGCTGGCCAACCCGGGGGCCCATGAGGTGAAGAAGCGCAAGCTCCCCTGGCTCCGGGAGCGGATGGGCCGGGCCCGGGTTCTGGTGAGCGTGGCCGGTCACACGCCCGACGAATTCGTCCGGGTGGTGGAGATCCTGGACGACGCCGACGGGTTCCAGGCCTACGAGATCAACCTCTCGTGCCCCAACGACACCCGGCGCGGAGGGCTGGCCTTCGCCCTGGACCCCGACGCGGCGGCGCGTGTGCTGGAGGGGGTCCGTGGCTGCACCCAGCGACCCCTTGTGGCCAAGTTGGCACCCAACACCCCGGACTTCGGCCCGGTGATCCGGGCGCTGGAGGGAGCCGGGGTGGACGGATTCACACTGGTGAACACCCTCCCGGGGCTGGTGCTGGATCCCGAGACCGGCGAAGCGGCGCTGGGCGCCGGCGCCGGAGGCATGAGCGGCCCGGCCATCCGAGCCGTGGGGGTCCACGCGGTGTGGAGCGCCGCCGCCCACACCCGTCTGCCCCTTCTGGGCGTGGGCGGGATCGCCCAGGGTGAAGACGCGGTGCAGTACCTCATGGCGGGTGCTTCGCTGGTGCAGATGGGTAGCGCTTCATTCTGGGACCCCCGCTCGTCGGGTCGTGTAGTGAAGTGGCTGGACGACGCCGTCCGCCGGCGCGGCCTGGACCATGTCCGGGCGCTTGTGGGCTCGGCGCGACTCGAACGCAAGAAACCGCAGGAGCCGGGGCAGGAGTGAGGATCGAGACATGTCACGCGTGATCATCGCCCTGGACTACCCCCACCCGACCCAGGCGCTGGAGTTGGTGGATCGCCTCGGCGACGGGGCCGATTTCTACAAGGTGGGCCTGGAGCTCTTCACCCGAGCCGGCGCGCCCTTGGTGGAAGAGCTTCGACGGCGGGGGAAGCGCGTCTTCCTGGACCTCAAGTTCCACGACATCCCCGCCACCGTCGCCGGGGCCGTCCGGTCGGCGTCCCGATTGGGTGCCGAGTTCCTCACGGTCCACGCCGCCGGGGGGCGCGCCATGATGGAGGCGGCCGTGGAGGCGGCCGGGTCCGTGGCAGACGCACCCGTGGCAGACGCAGCGGACACCCCCGCCCACGCGCCGCCGGTGCGAATCCTGGCTGTGACCCTTCTCACTTCGCTCTCCCGGGAGGAAGTGGAGCGGACGCTGGGCCGGGCTCCAGTGGATCCGACCCACGAGGTGGCCCGGCTCGCCGACCTGGCGGTGGGCGCCGGAGTCCACGGCGTGGTCTCATCTCCCCTGGAGGTGGAGTCGCTCCGGCGGCGATTGGGCTCCGATCCCCTCCTGGTGACCCCGGGCATCCGTCTGGCCGGGGGCGAGGCCCACGATCAGGCCCGCATCGCCACACCGGAGCAGGCCATCCGCGCCGGCGCCGACTACCTCGTCATTGGCCGGGCGGTGACCGGGGCCCCCGATCCGTCCCGCGCCCTGGCGGAGATCCACCGGACCCTGGAGGCCACATGACCGGCCTGCGTCACCTGAAGCGCGGCGGCCTCCTCCTGCCCCTCCTCCTCGTCCTGGCCCCGGTCTGGGCCGAGGTCACCGGAGCGCAGGACGCTGCCGGCCTCCAGGCCCAGGGGCATGACGCCCTGGTGGCCACGGCGCAGCAGGTGGGCCGGGCCTGGACCGGCGGGAATGAGCGGGCGGTGGCGTCACATCTGGCCTCCCGCCGCATCTCCCTCTACCTGGAGGGGAGCCAGCCCGGCGGGCTTCCACCCCGGCAGGCCGCCGTGGTGCTCCGGGACTACCTCCGGGGCTACGAGGGGAGTCGGGTCGAGTTGGGGCGGGTGGCGCTGGTGGCCGGCTCCGACGAGCGGGGGTTCGCCGAGTTCCACTGGTCGGCCCACCGGGTTGGGACCTCCCAGCGGCTCCGCCGAACCCTCTTCCTGGGGTTCACCTACGATTCCGGGCGCTGGCTGGTGGAAGAGGTGCGGGTGCTTCCCTGAGCCCATGGGGGCCAGGTGCCTGCAATCCCGGGGCCTCGACACCGCCCTTCCTCCCGCCCACCTTTCTGAACTGATCCGTTCAGCACCCACCCTCTCGGCACCCACCCTCCCCCTTCCCGGTCGTACGGAGCCCCATGGGACTGCGCCTCCACAACACGTTGACCCGCGCCACCGAGCCCTTCGAACCCCAGGACCCCGAGCGGGTGGGGATCTACGGGTGCGGCCCCACCATCTATGGGCACGCCCATATCGGGAATTTCCGTACCTTCCTCTTCTACGACCTGGTGCACCGCTATCTGGAGTGGAAGGGGTACGGCGTCCACTTCGTCATGAACTTCACCGATGTGGACGACAAGACGATCCGGGCCGCCCGGGAGGCGGGGGTGGGGATCGACGAGTTCACCGAGCCCTTCGCCGTGGCCGTCCTGGAAGAAGCCGATGCCCTGGGTATGGCCCGCTTCGACCTCTATCCCCGGGCAACCGCATACGTGGATGGGATGATCGAGCTGGTCCAGACCCTGCTGGATCGGGAGCTGGCGTACGTCACCGACGACGGATCGGTCTTCTTCGACATCTCGGCCTTCCCGGAGTACGGGAAGCTGTCGGGGAAGGATCTGGAGCAGGTCCGCACCGGGGAGCGGGTGGCCGGCGACGAATACGGCAAGGACGATGTACGGGACTTCGCCCTCTGGAAGGCGGTGAAGCCCGAGGACGAGGAGGTGGGGGCGGCGTGGGACGCGCCCTGGGGCCGGGGCCGGCCGGGGTGGCATCTGGAGTGCTCGGTCATGGGCCTGCGGGAGGTGGGCACCACCCTGGACCTGCACCTGGGAGGAGAGGACCTCATCTTTCCCCATCACGAGGACGAGATCGCCCAGTCCGAAGGAGCCACCGGTCACCCCTTCGCCCGGTACTGGCTGCATGTGAAGCATCTCCGGGTCGAGGGGAGCAAGATGTCCAAGTCGCTGGGCAACTTCATCACGGTGCGCCAGCTCCTGGATGAGGGCGTGTCCCGCGCGGCCATTCGGCACCAGCTCCTCTCGGCCCAGTACCGCCGGGAGCTGAACTTCAGCCGTGCCGGACTCGAGGCGTCGGAGAAGGCGGTGGCGCGGCTGGTGGATTTCCGCGACCGCCTGCGCCGTCACCCCGTGGATGCGGCCGAGGGGACGGAGTCGGGTCCGGTGGCACGGGCCGCCCATGAGGCGCGGGCCGGATTCGAATCGGCCATGGATGACGACCTGAACATCTCCGGTGCCCTGGGCGCCCTCTTCACATTCGTCAACGAGGTGAACGCCCACCTGGACCGTGAGCCGGTGCTGGCGGCGGGGGAGCGGGACGCCGCCCTGGCGCTGGTGGACTCGGTGGACAGGGTCCTGGGTCTGGTGGGACTGGCGGACCGCGAGCGGGTGGTGGACGCCGAGATGGAGGCGTGGGTGCAGGGTCGGATCGAAGCCCGGGCCCAGGCGCGCCGGGACCGGGACTGGAGCCGAGCCGACGCCATCCGCGACGAACTCTCGGACCGGGGCATCGTCCTCGAGGACGGGCCGGAGGGGACCCGCTGGAAGCGGGTGGCCACGGGCTCCGGGGAGCCCTGAAATCCGGTGGGGGACCGGCCTCGCTCCATGGTTGACACCACCCGGAAGCTGGATTACACTTCAAAGCTCTGTTTCTGCTGACGTAGCTCAACTGGTAGAGCAGCCGCCTTGTAAGCGGCAGGTTGAGGGTT
>REEG01000304.1 GCA_007695195.1 Gemmatimonadales bacterium
ATGCCAAAGCAAATCCTGAATGGTAACCGCCCGGTTTTCCGTTGAATGACGTAAATTCGCGGATCGTCGTCGTGAAAGAACCCGATCATGGCCAGCCGATCATGCGAGAGAGCGCCCTCGTCATGCTACCTCGACCGGGCGGATGCCGGCGAGCTCCCGCTCAAGTCCGCGCGCGGCAACCCAGAGATCGACGCTGCGCTGCAGGTTGAGCCAGAATTCCGCCGACATGCCAAAGACTTTCCCAAGCCGAAGTGCCATCTCGGGGCTCACCGCACGCCGCTCGCGCAGAAGTTCGTTGATCGACTGCCGAGACACCCCGACCGCCTCCGCCAGAGCGGTAGCGGTCAGCCCGTAATCCGGGAGGAAGTCCTCCCGCAGGATCTCGCCCGGGTGAATCGGCGGGCGCTCGATGGGGAGCGTATTTGGAATGCTCATCCGTCGTACTCCAGACTCAGTGGTAGTCACAGAACTCGACCTCGTACGCATCGCCGTCCTCGAACCGGAAGCAGATCCGCCACTGGTCGTTCACCGAAATGGCATATTGCCCGGCACGATCACCCCGGAGGGCATGAAGCCGGTTCCCCGGGGGAACGCGTAGGTCTCCCACCTGGGTGGCCGCGTGGACGGCCTCGAGCCTGCGCAGGGCTCGACGGGCGATGTCCGCCGGTACCCTTCGAGCGCTGCCCTTGCGGAAGAGTTCTTCGGTTGTGCGGTCGGCGAAGGTCTTGATCACCCCGGAGTGTAGCGTGTCACGTGACGCGGGTCAATGTTCCTCAGGCTGGATGCCGCGCGGGCAACCGCAGCAGTGTGTTTGCATTGATGCGCATGAATGCAAACAACCGTGGCGCGGGGACCCGCCCCCCGGCCCCACGGTGTCGCCTCCTCCACCCGCGCCTGCGTTGTCCGGTTCGAACGCCAGCACCCCTCGCATCCCCCACCCCTGCCCGGCGTAGTGCCCCTGCCTCGGGATGGGAGCGCCACTCCAACGGACCCCTCCAGGATACGGCGAGGCGAGTTCTCCTAGTGGTTCGATACGGTCAAGCTGTCGGGAGCGTGGAAAGTCAGCACCAGACGGGGGTTCGGGACAAAATAGGTGCCGACGAGAAGCCGTTCCATCCGGGTCCCTCCGACATACCACTCCGCGCTGATTCTGTTCTCGTAGCGATTGCGGCGCGTGTAATCGATGTTGCGGCCGCGGTAGCGTACCGAAGTCTCCGCTCCTGCGGCCAGGCTCGGGATCCGAACATGCTCGCCCCGGCCGTGGACGATGACCGGGGGCAGCTCAGAGTCCGTCCGGTTCTCGACCCTCACGGTGATCGAATCCCTGACTCCGAGGAACTGCGTCGCCGAAGCCGCTGCGTTGAAGGTCAGCACGGTAAGGACAAGGAGAATGAAGGGCCACTTGAGCCACTCATGGGAGCGCGTCAGGAGTCCGTGCACGAGCAAGAGGGCCGCGCCAATCGCTACGGGCACCGCCGCCCCGATCACGAAAAACGCGTAGTACCACCCGATGACCCCGGCGTCCCGGTGCCGGTACCCGCTCCATGCCGCCAGGGCAATGGTCGCCAGCATCACCAGGACGAACAGCGCGTTCAGCAGCCAGTGGATCCACCGGGCCACTTCTGCCACGTTCTGGGGGTAGCGGGTTCGTTCCTTCATGAAAGTCCTGCCCTCGGTTCAGCTCCTCGGCCGAGCACGCCGGACGGATCGTACACGCAGGCGGTTCGGAGGCCCCAGGGCTGCATGGCGGGGGTCACGAAAGCGCCAGGAACGCCGTTTCCGGATCCTCAGCGAAAGCAAGGATCTCAGCGCGCCGATTCCGGAGAATTCCCTCGATCTCGTCGGTCGAGCAGTTGCCGCGACGAATCCAGATGACCTTGGTGGGTGGTCCGAGCATGAAGCTCATCTGGTGAAAATCTGAATCCTTCGAGACGATCGTGAACTGGTGGTCCTGCGCGTGCTTCCAGATCCTCGTGGCGTCTGCACGCGCAAGACCCAACTCTCGAACATGCATCGTCCCGGGGAACAGGTCGGACATCCGCGCGACGAGGAGAGGAGAGAGATTTTGATCGAAGAGGCGTTTCACGCGGGAGGAAGGGTCACGAGCCGCCGCTCGCGGTCCGCCGCGAACGTCAGCACGGCCCGAATGTCGTCACGTTCAAGGTCGGGGAAGTCCGAAAGAATTTCGTCTTCGGACATCCCGGAGGCCAGGTATTCGAGGATATCGTACACGGTGATGCGGAGTCCGCGGATGCACGGCTTCCCGCCCCGCTTGCCCGGCTCGATTGTGATGCGATCTCGAAGTTCCATGTCTGAGCAAACCCTCCGAGTCAAACGACGGTTGAACGGGAACGATTCAGCACGAAGTCGCGAGCCATTTCAAGGGCGGCCAGGGAGCGTTCGCGGGAGGTGCCTTTGACTACCCCGTTGATCAGGCCGCGGTGCCCTGTCGACCAGGATGGAGACCCGGAGTGGGACCCGCAAGGCGAGCGGTCCCGGAGGGCATTGACATGACGCGCGCGCCGGGAGAAGTTGTACAGTATATCTGTCCAACTACGGAGGCATCATGTCTGCAACCTACAGCTATGCGCGCGAGAACCTGGCCAGGCTCTGGAACGAGGTGGAGCAGAGCCGCGAGGAGGTCATCCTTACGCGGCGCGGTCACGAGGACGTGGCACTCCTGCCGGCCCGGGAACTCCGCAGCCTGCAGGAAACGGCGCACCTGCTTCGCTCCCCTCAGAACGCAACCCGGCTACTGCGTGCCCTCGCTCGCTCGCGAGCCCAGGAGGCGGTCCCATCGTTCGAGTCCGCCGAGGCCCTCGCCAAGGCTGTTGACGTGGGGGAGTAGCCGGTGGCGCCCCGCCGCAATGCACCGAAACGGATCATCCACATGCAACCGGAGGCGCTTGAGGACATTGCCCACTGGATTCAGCATGATCGGAACGTCGCAGAGAAGGTGCTTGATCTGATCGAGGCAGCGAGGCGCGATCCGTTTAACGGCATCGGGAAGCCAGAGCCTCTCAAGAACCTCGGTTCGGATGTATGGATCCGGCGCATCACCCGAGAGGACCGCATGGTGTATCGAGTCGCCGACACCTTCATCGATATTCTCCAGACGCGCTGTCACTACTGAGACATAGTGGACGACGTCGATCCCTGGCGGCTCCCGGTGTCTGCTGAGACGGTATTTACCTGACACCCACCTGGACGCTTCACGGTCCCGCCAGCGGGCCCATCGGGCGCAGCCCCGCCGCATGTTCGAAATCGATCCAGGCAAGGAGCCGCCGATGGAGGGCCAGCGCCTGTCCCAGTTCGGCGGCCGAAAGGCCCGCCCGGGCGTCGGTGAGCTCGAAGGGACTGGCGACCCCCTCCCGGAAGCGCTCGAGGGTGAGGGCGTAGGCCTCGCCGGCGGCCACGAGACGGGCCTCGGCCGCCGGAAGCGCGGCCTCCGCGGCGACCAGCGCTCGGTGCGCCACCCTGGCCTCGAGCTCAAGCCCTTCCGCTGCAAGGCTCCGCGCCTGCAGAAGCTGGGTCCGCCGCGCCTCGGCTTCCGCAACCCCTGCGCGGATCCGGCCACCGCCGAACACCGTCCAGGAGCCGACCAGGGAAACCGAGGCCGTGCGACTGTCTCCGTCCAGTCGCACCCGGGGACCCTGGAAGCCGGGGTCGGCGACAAGGGCCAGGGTCGGCAGGCGTCCGGCGCGGGCTCCGCCGAGGGCGGCCTCGGCGGCCCGGAGCTGGGCATCGAGGCGGGCAAGTTCCTCCCGGCGGTGGGTGGCGCTCTCCGGGTCGAAGGTGGCCCAACTGACCTCGGCGGTGCCGCTGCCCACCGGGAAACGGAGGCGCTCCCCGAGCTCCGGTACGGCCGCGTCCAGGGGGCGCCCGGTGACCTGCTGGAGCGCCCACCTGGCCGCATCCTCCCGGCTGCGCGCCTCCTGGATCCCGCCTTCGAGCTCGGCGCGATCCGCCCGAGCCTGAGAGACAGCGGCTGGGGTCACCACACCCTCGGCCAGGAGTGCCTCGGCCACCCGCTCCGCCTCCCGGGCGCGGTCGAGGGCCGTGCCGAGGATGCGACGTTCCTCGACGGCGGCGGAGGCCAGCATGAAGACGGCCGGAGCCCACGACGCCGACGGGCCACCTCCCCTGCGCACGTTCGACCGAGGGCCGGATTCCTCGGCCCGGCGTTCCGCCCTCAGGTAGGTGTGATAGAGCACGGGCACCCCCACCAGGGTGAGGATCGAGGCGAAACCCAGGCCGGCCATGATCGTCACCGCCATGGAGGCGAAGAAGGGATCGAACACCAGGGGAGCCATGCCGAGAATGGTCGTGCCGGCGGCCAGCATCACAGGGCGCACGCGGGTGATGGACGCCTGCACAATGGCCTCGGACTGCCACAGCCCGTTTTCGACCTTGTAGGCGTCGATTTCTTCCACCAGGACAATGGCATTCTTGATGAGCATCCCCGAGAGGCTGAGGAGCCCGAGGAGTGCGGTGAAGCTGAAGGGAAGCCCGGTGACCAGGAGTCCCACGGCGGCTCCCGTCACCGCCATGGGGACCACGGTCCAGATCACCGCCGTCTGCCGCAGCTTCCCGAAGAGAAGCACCGTAATCAGGAGCATGATCCCGAAGGCCAGGGGCATCTGGCGCCCCAGGCTCTGCTGCGCATCTCTGGAACTCTCGTACTCCCCGCCCCATTCGAGGCGATACCCCGGGGGGAGATCCAGCGCGTCCAGGGCCAGGGTCGCGGCCACATCGGCCCGGCTCACCCCGAGGGCCTGGGCGCGGTCCTGCGCGTAGAGGGGCCGGGTCACGAAGGTCCGCTCCCGCCAGTCGATGCGCTGGGACTGAAGAAGGGGGGTATTCCAGCTGGGGAAAGGCGATGGCCAATTACACGGAAATCCGGACACTCCCGACGCTCCC
>REEG01000183.1 GCA_007695195.1 Gemmatimonadales bacterium
CCAGGAGGCTCCCCGGCGCACCAGACACCTTCCAGGGCCACAGGAACGGTACCCACATGGAAGACCTGATTCTCCGGTCGCTGCAGGGGCAGACCGGCGATCTCGAGGAACGAATCCTCCGAAAGTGGCGGCAGGAATCCCCAGCCAATGAGGAACTCTACCAGCGGACGGCGGACGTCTGGCGCCGGACGCCCTCACGGCGCCCTGTAGGGCCTGCCCCGGAGCGTCCCTCACTTGGAACCATCGTGCAGCAGGCCGAAGTCCGACGTGCCGGCCATTCCCCGACTTCCACGGAAGAGAAGCGCCGGATCGCTGGACGACGCTGGCTTCCGGGGGTGGGGATCCTGGCCCTGGCAGCCACCGCCGCCTTCCTCTCCTTCTTTGCGACCCCCGAGCCGACTCCATCGTCGGATCCGGTGAGCGCGGTTCCCCTTGCCGCCGCCGAGTTCACTACCGGGAGCGACCAGACCGTCACCGTCAGCCTGAATGACGGGAGCTACGTGCGCCTGGCTCCCCGAAGCCGACTCCGGGTGGAACCGGGTGAGCATACGCGGGAGGTCTTCCTTGAAGGACGCGGCTACTTCGCCGTTGCCGGCGATCCGGACCGGCCCTTTACGGTCCACACCCGCCTCGGGGACGCTCTGGTCCTGGGCACGCGCTTCGAGCTGAATGTCCAGGACGACAACCTCCGGCTCGTGGTCACCGAGGGGCACGTGGCCCTTACCGCTGGAGGCCGGCGGATCGAAGTGCAGGAAGGGGATGTCATTCACCTGGCTGCCGAAGGGGTCCCGGTGGTGGAGTACGTGGACGACATCCTTGAGGTGCTGGACTGGCCCGGGGGCCTGCTGGTCTTCCAGGCAACCCCTCTCCGTCAGGTGGCGCGGGACCTGACAGCTCACTTCGGCATCCCCGTCCAGATCGAAGATGACGGAGTGGCGACGCGAACGGTGAGCGGGTCGTTCGACGACGAATCCCTGGAGGAAGTCCTCAGCGCCATCTGCCGAGCCACCGCCACCCGCTGTGTCCGCGACGATGACCGGGTGATCATCGACGCCGGAGACCAGCAGTGACCCTTAGTCGTTACCTACCACTGAAGGAGTTCGCCATGCAGTCCAAGCTACGATATCGAATGGGCTCTGTACTTGCCGTACTCGTCCTCCTCTTTACTGGACCGGCGGTGAGCGCCATGGCCCAGGAGGAATCCCAGATCGCCCGAGCGACCATCGCGGCCCAGGCTTCGGCGAGTACCCTCCTGACGACCCCGGCCAACTTCGAGGTCGACGCCATGGGCCTCGCCGAGGCTCTTCGTCTGCTGCAACAGACCTCAGGCGTATCGCTGATCTTCAGCGAGAGCCTGCTCCCGGACGACCACATGGTGGTCTGCGACTGCGGGGACGTGAGCGTCGAGACGGCGCTGGATCGGATCCTTGCCGGAACCGATCTACGGTACGCCGAACTCCGGAGCCATATCGTCATCGAGCCTCGTGAGGCCCGCGGCCCGGCGCCGCTCCCGGAGGAGGTGACGGGTGGGATTGAAGGGACCATCGTGGATGCCCAGGATTCCAGGCCCCTGGCCGGGGTCCAGGTGGAGGTGGTGGGTCAGAACCGGGCGACGCTGTCCGGGGCGGACGGCCGGTACACCCTGGCGGACCTTCCTGCAGGACCCCATCAGCTCCGCATCCAGCGGCTCGGATACGCCACCATCACGCGGTCGGTGACGGTGGCCACAGGGGAGATCCAGGTGGTGGATATCCGCATGGATCCCACGGCGCTCTCCCTGGCTGAGGTGGTGGTGACGGTGACGGGGCAGGAGTTGCGCCGCTCGGTGGCCAACGCCGTGGGGACGGTGGGGTCCGCCGAGGTGGAGCGCTCCGCTGTCTCCAACGTGCAGGACCTCCTCTCGGGACGGATGGCGGGGATCACGGTGCTGGGCAACTCCGGTCAGGCCGGCGCCGGCGCCCAGATCCAGCTTCGGGGTGTGAACAGCCTCACCCAGGGCAATGAGCCCATCATCTATGTGGACGGTGTGCGGATCTTCAACGGCCGCACCGCCACCAGCGTGGCCGGGCGCCAGTTCGTCTCGCCCTTCAATGACATCAACCCGGCGGATATCGAGCGCATCGAGGTGGTGAAGGGCCCTGCCGCCACCACCCTCTACGGTACGGAGGCCTCCGGCGGTGTGATCCAGATCTTCACCAAGCGGGGTCGGGAAGGCCCGGCCGAGTGGTCGGCCGAGATCACCGGTGGCTTCAATTCGCTCTCGGCCATCGGTCCGTCGTCGGACGAGACGGGACTGTTCATCCTGGACTGTCGGGGCGTGTTCGAGTCCGGGGATGGGCGCCGCTTCGAGGATCCCACCTGCCCCTCCCGCGGGTCGTGGGCCGGGCTGGGGAGCATCCAGCGGTACTCCATGAGCGTCCGGGGATCGGAGGGCTCGGTGAGCTACTTCGTCTCCGGTAACCTGGCCCGGGAGCGGGGCGTCCTTCCCGTGGGTGGCAACGACGACGCGGGGATCCGGGCGAATGTGGACTTCCAGCCCGCCGAGCGTCTCAACATCTCCGTGAACTCGTCGCTGGTGAAGCGGACGGTCGAGTGGTTCCCCGATGGACTGAGCGCCAACGGCACCCTCCTGAACATCTCCCGAGGGGCCCGGTCCAACTTCACCGGTGGGACCGGATGCACCGAAGAAGGCGTCATCTGCATGCAGAACGCCGAGATCTTCAACACCAACAGCTCAACCGAGACCCACAACTACGTCATCGGGGGTACCGCCACACTCCGGCCCTTCGACGGGTTCACCACGCGTCTCTCGGTGGGGTATGACTACACCAACGCCGACGTGTCCGACATCATCCCGTTTGGACACGCCCGTGTCACCGAGGGTCAGTACTGGCAGACCCTCTGGAACCGGGCACTTCTCTCCGTTGACCTGGTCAATTCGTATGTGAAGCCCTTCGGAAACTCGCTGGTCTCCACCACCTCCTTCGGGGGTCAACTCTTCGACCAGCGCTCCCAGTCCACCGACCTGCAGGCCAGTGACTTCGGCGGACCCGGGATCCCCACGCTCACCAGTGGAGCCCTCCGCTCCATCAACGCGGCCCGGGACACCAGGGTCATCAACGCCGGCTTCCTCCTGCAGGAGCAGCTCGCCTGGGAGGACCGGATCTTCTTCACCGCCGGGGTGCGGGTCGACGGGAACAGCGCCTTCGGCTCCAACTTCGGGCTCCAGGTCTATCCCAAGACCTCCCTCTCCTGGGTCATCTCCGAGGAGAGCTTCTTCCCCGATCTTCCGGGAACGGAGATCAAGCTGCGGGGGGCATTCGGTGAGTCCGGGAAGGCGCCCGGGGCCTTCGACGCCGTTCGGACCTGGAACCCCATCGCCGCCGAGAACGGGCAGCCGGCCTTCACGCCTGCCCAGCTCGGCAACGCCGACCTGGGACCCGAGCGGACCCGGGAGCTGGAAGTGGGCTTTGAGGCCACGGCCTTGGACGGGCGACTGGACATCGAGTACAGCCACTACCGGCAGCGGACCCAGGATGCGCTGATCCCGGTGACGAGCCCGCCGTCCCAGGGGTTCTCGGCGGCGCAGCTCGAGAATGTGGGCGAGATCTTCAACTCCGGGCATGAACTCATGGTGGGGGCCACCCTGCTTCGCCGCGGCGACTTCGAGCTCGGAGGACGCCTCCGCTACACGAGCCTCTTCAACGAGGCGGTGGATCTCGGCGGACAGTTCATCACCATCACCGCCAACGCCCGGACCTTCGTTCGCGAGGGCGACCCGGTGCCCTCCTACATCGGCCGCCGGGTGACGAACCCCAACGAGTTCGCCGATCCCGTCTTCGAGGATGACGCGTACCTGGGCTCTCCCTTCCCGAACCGGATCATCAGCCCCAGCGCCTCGGTTCGGTACTCGGATTGGCTCACCGTGGAGGCCCTGGGCGAGTTCCAGCGGGGTGCCAGCCTCCTGAATGCGGTGGCGTACGTGAATGCCTGGCAGTCCGGATGGCGTCCGTGCTTCGACGTGCAGGACAAGCTCCGGGCGGCTCGGGCCGGAGACGCCTCCGCACTCAGCGATGTGACCGCCCTGGAGCGGGCTCGCTGCACCATCACCGGCGCCAATCGGGATTTCAGCAACTGGATCGAGCCCAGCGACTTCTTCAAGCTGCGGCACGTGTCGGCCACGGTGGATCTTCCCGATGGGCTGATCCCGGGGACCAACCGGACCTCGGTCATGTTCGCTGCCCGCAACATCTTCCGCTCCACCAGCTATACCGGGACCGATCCTGAGTCGGCGGATCAGCGGGAGAGTACCTTCTCGCGCCGGGATTACTACCAGATGCCTGCACCCCGCACCTTCACTGTCACCATCCGGACGAGGTTCTGAGCCATGACGCATCAGGATTCCAGGAAGAATGCCCTGCGCCGGCTCGGACTCCGGGCGGCGACCCTCGCCGTGGCCGCTGTCGCTGCCACCGGGTGCGACCTCACGGTCACAAACCCGGGAGCGCTGGACGACGATGCCCTCAACAACCGTCAGGCCATGGCGGGCCTTGTGAACGGAATGTCCGGGGATCTCTCCTTCGCCCTGGGCAACTATCTGAACCGGGTGGCGGTTGGGAGCGGCGAGCTATGGCACGCCGGGAACTTCGTCACCGAAGCCGCCTTCTTCCGGGGGGACTTCGGTCCCAACGAGGTGAACCAGGACTGGGCCCGCATGCACCGGGCCCGGTGGGTGGCGGAGAACGGCCTGCAGCGGATGCGGGGTGTGCTCGGCACGGATTTCGAGTCGTTCCCGGAGACGCCGCGGGCCTACCTCTACGCCGGCTTCGCCAACCGCCTCCTGGGCGAGAACGCCTGTGTCGCCGTCATCGACGGGGGCGCCGCCCAACCTTCCAGCGTCCACTTCGAACGGG
>REEG01000306.1 GCA_007695195.1 Gemmatimonadales bacterium
ACGGCGGGCCTCCGTCAATCGACGCCGAAGCTCTCCGGCCAACGACGCAGGCACCAGGGTACGCTCACCATGGATCCGGGTGAAGGGCGCGCCATCCGGACGCCCCCTCACCCCCACACCGCCCACCGCCAGCACACCCTCCACCGGATCGCCCTCCTCCGGCGTCGGTTCCAGGGGCTTCTCGAAGGCCAGGTTCAGATGGACGGGCCCTCCACGGACTCCGGCGGAGGCGGCCACGGCCTGACACATCACGGACCGGAGGTGCCGGAGGGTCCGATCCGACAACTCCGCCGGCGAGAGTTCCTGGAAGAGGCGGGGATACCGGCCGAAGATCCGGGTCTGGTCGATGGCCTGGTTGGCGTCGGCCTCCCGCAGGCGCGGCGGGCGATCCGCCGTCAGGAGCAGAAGGGGGACCCCTGCCCGGTCCGCCTCCACCACGGCGGGAAAGAGGTTCGCCACCGCCGTACCCGAGGTGGTGATGACTGCGGCGGGCCTCCCCGTGGCCTTGCCCACCCCCAGGGCGAAGAAGGCGGCGGAGCGCTCATCGATACGAACGACGATGCGGAGCTCCGGACGGGACGCCGCCGCCAGGACCAACGGGGTGGAGCGGGATCCCGGAGAGACCACCACCTCCCGGAGGCCGCAGCGGATGAGTTCATCCACCAGGACCCCGGCCCACAGCTCGTTCCGGCTTCGAGCCTTCATCCCCTCCGGACCCCGGCATCCAGCGCCACCAGCGCAGGCTCGAACTTGAGCGCCGTCTCTGCCCACTCCGCCTCGGCATCGGAGCCGGGGACGATCCCCGCACCCGCGAAGAGACGCCAGGTGCGGCCTCCGCCCACCGCCGAGCGGAGGGCCGGAACGAAGTCCCCTTCCCCACGTCCATCGAACCACCCCACAGGTCCCGCATACCACCCGCGATCGAACGGCTCCACCTCGCGAATGAGCTCCAGCGCCCTGGAGCGGGGCCGACCGCACACCGCAGGGGTGGGGTGAAGGGCTTCCACCAGGGACAGGACGTCTTCCCCTTCCGGAACCCGGCCCTTGAGTACCGTCTCCAGGTGCTGGATCCGGGCCAGACGGAGGACCCGGGGCCCGGAGTCCACCGAGAGACCCCGGAGGCGGGGTGCCAGTACTTCCCGCATCTCGTCCACGGTGAGTCGGTGCTCCATCCGATCCTTCTCGCTGGCCAGGAGCTCCCGGGCCCGAGCCTCATCCTCGGCGGGAGTGGTTCCCCTGGCCACAGACCCGGCCACCGCCGTGGCCTCGAACCATCCGTCCCGGATGCGGGTCAGAACCTCCGGCGCCGCGCCCAGGAGAATCCGACCCGGGCGGGGCTCAACGTAGAAGACGTGGGCCTGCCCGTTCTCGGAGCGCAGAAGCTCCAGGGCCCGCAGAGAGTCCACGGCTCCGGGCATACGGACATCGAGGATCCGGGCCATGACCGCCTTCTGGACCCCACCGGACGCGGCTTCGGTGAGCACCCTGGTCACCGCTCGGCGCCAGCGGGCCAGGGCGTCGGGATCCGTGACCTGAATCCCGGACAACGACGGAGGGGCGAGCCCGGGCATCACCCGGACACCGTCGCCCCCCTTGGCCCGAAGTAGCCTCAGGAGACCCTCCAGACGGCCCTCTGCCTCACCTTCGTGGACGCACTCCGTCAAGGTGAATCCGGACGACCCACTCCGGAGTACGACCCGGGGGAGGATGAAGGACGCGGAGGGAAAGGCTTCCCAGCGGTCATCGGCCAGCGGGCGAGGCCCCGGATTCGTGTCCAGAAAGGAGAAGCCCCCGAACCAGCGACTCCCCTCGGGGGCGGCCAGGCTGCGCGCTCGCTCACGGATCTGGGCGAAGCGCTCCGGCGACCCGCCGGGACCCGACAGTTCGATCCGGGCCGCTACGCCGCCCCACGCCTCCCAGTGATCCCCCCTTCCCCAGAAGCCCCGGGGCTCTCCCGCCAGGGCCCGGAGGAAGCGAACCGCATCGCCGGTGGGCGCGGATCGTCTCCGGAGCCGGAGTCGGAGTCCGGGTTGGACTGGAGTCTCGAGGGGACGCATGATAGGATGATGCCGTTGCGAATAGGTTGCCCGACCGTGGTTCAGGTCGTGCCCGGAGTACCAAACCCCGGAATATAGTCGAAGGTCTCCCGGGGCGAAGTGCGATTCGCTGAAGCGTCAGGGGGGTACCCCCGCACGTCGGCGGGTTCCGGTCGGGAGAGTCCCGATTCGGCCCGCCACCGACCGTACACGCCCCTGCCGGAGTTCGGACCGGGGCCACTCCCCCCGCAGCCCTGCCGCCTATGCCGACCTCGCTCCCCATCAGCGATCCGGTCCTGATCTTCGCATTGGCCATGGGGATCTTCCTTCTCGGCCCCATCATCTTCGAGAAGCTCAAGATCCCCGGGATCATCGGGCTCATCGTGTTCGGGGCGCTGGTGGGCCCCAACGTGCTGGGCCTCCTGGAGCGGGACTTCACCTTCGAGCTACTGGGGCAGGTGGGCCTTCTCTATCTGGTCTTCCTGGCCGGGCTGGAGCTGGATCTGAACCGCTTCAACGAGTACCGGGCCCGAAGCGTGATCTTCGGGTTCCTCTCGTTTTCCTTCCCCATGGGACTCAGCCTGGCGGTGATGCCCTTCCTGGGGTTTTCCCTGGGGGCGGCGCTCCTGGTGGGCGCCATCATCGGATCCCACACCCTTCTGGCCTATCCGGTGGTCAGCCGTCTGGGAATCGGGAAGAATCCGGCCATGATCACGGTGATCGGGGGGACGCTGGTCACCGACACCCTGGCACTGACGGTGCTGGCGGTGGTGGCCGGATCCATGGAGGGTGAACTCAATGCGCTCTTCTGGGCGCTCCTCTTCGGCAAACTGATCCTCTACGCCGCCGTCGTGATGCTGGCCCTCCCCCGGATCGGCCGGTGGTTCTTCCGGAACGTACCGAGCCAGGCCCCGGCGGAATTCATTTTCCTCATGGTGGTGCTCTTCGCCACCGCCTGGACGGCGCAGCTCGCCGGCGCCGAACCCATCATCGGCGCCTTCCTGGCGGGGCTGACCCTGAACCGCCTGATCCCCCTGAACGGGCCCACCATGACCCGGGTGCGCTTCGTGGGGAATGCACTCTTCATCCCCTTCTTCCTTCTCTCGGTGGGGATGCTGGTGGACCCCCGGGTGCTGGCCGAAAGCCTGGAGGTCTGGATCCTCTCCGGCACCCTCATCGCCCTGGTCCACCTGGGGAAGTTCCTGGGTGCGTGGAGTTCCCGCCTCCTCTTCCGCTACGACCGGGACGAGGGTCTGGCCATGTTCGGGCTGTCGTCGCCCCAGGCCGCCGCCACCCTGGCCGTGACCTTCGTGGGGCTCGAGATCGGGCTCTTCGGGGAGGTGGTGGTGAACGCCGTCATCGTCATGATCCTGGTCTCGGTCTTCGTGGGCCCCTCCCTGGTGGAGCGCTTCGGGCGGAGGATCGCCCTCAAGGAAGAGACCCGGCCCTACGATCCGTCCGACGCCCCGCGCAGGATCCTGATCCCGGTGTCGAACCCCGCCACCGCCGACGCCCTCATGGACATCGCCTTCTTCCTGCGCAGCAAGACGTCGGAAGAGCCGCTCTACCCCCTCATGGTGGTTCGGGGCACGGAAGAGGGGTCCGAGGCCCAGGTGGCCGAGGCCGAGAAGATGCTCTCCCACGCCGTTCTCTACGCGGCGGAAGCGGACGTGCCCGTCTCTCCCATCACCCGGGTGGACCAGAACATCGCCACCGGTGTGTCCCGGGCCATGGCCGAGACCCGCACCTCCATCGTGGTGGTGGGGTGGGACGGCCGGCAGAGCGGCAGCAAGACCGCCGTCTTCGGCTCAGTGCTGGATCAGCTTCTGGATCAGACCCGTCAGATGGTGGTGGTGGCCAAGATGGGCCATCCGCTGAACACGACGCAGCGGGTGGTGCTGGTCATCCCGCCCCGGGCCGACCGCCACCCCGGCTTCGGCCCCGCCGTGGGCGCCATCAAGACTCTCACCTCCGAGGTGGATGCCCGCTTCGAGGTCCTGGTGGTGGATGACGAGGCGGACCTCTATCAGGACCTCCTGAAGAAGACCAAGCCCGACCTTCCCACCAAGGTGGATCGGGTGGAAGGCTGGGGTCCCCTCCTCTGGGAACTCCGAACCCGACTGGAGCCGCAGGATCTGGTGGTTCTGCTCAGCGCCCGGAAGGAGACGTTCACCTGGCGGCGAGAGCTGGAACGGCTTCCCGGGCAGCTCTCGGAGCTGGTCCCGGAAAGCTTCCTGGTGGTCTACCCGCCGGAAGCCACACCGGAGGGCGCAGCCACCGAGTCGCTGCAGGCCCCTCTCCCCTTCTCGCTGAACGAGGACCGGGTCTTCTTCGACCTCCCCGGTGGTGCCCACCGGGATGCCTTCCGCACTCTGCTGCGCTCGGAGTCCGGGGACCGGGAAGAGCTCCTGGACGACATCTGCCGTCGCCTGGCGGAATCGGAGGCGGAGTTCTCTTCGGAGATCCGTCGAGGCGTCGCGCTCCCCCACGCTCTCGTGACCGACCTGGAGGAGCCGCTCCTCTTCCTGGGCCTGAGCCCGGCGGGGATCGACCTCCCCAACTCGTCGGAGTCGGTGCGGGCGATCTTCGTCCTCCTGGGCCCCCAGGACCGGCGCTTCGATCACCTCCGGCTCCTCACCCGCATCGCCCGAACCGTGCGCCAGGCCGACGATCTGGATGGACTCCTGGAGGCTCGGGACGTGGACGAACTCCGTACCTGGTTCGCCCGTACCGAGGTACCGGCCGGGGCGGGGACC
>REEG01000191.1 GCA_007695195.1 Gemmatimonadales bacterium
CAGGCCACCACCGCCGCCTCCGCCGGGACCCCCGAACTCCTCACCCCCTATGAGGCCTCGGGGCTCACCCGGTACACCACCCACCCGGAGATGGTGGAGTACCTCCGTGCGGTACAGGGGGCCTCGGCCGAGATGGTGCTGGAGCGCTACGGGACCACCATGGAGGGGCGGGAGCTCCTCTTCGCCCTCTTCAGCCGTCCCGGGGTGGCCACCCCGGCGGAGGCCCACGCCAGCGGGCGCCCCATCGTGCTCCTGGGCGCCAACGTCCACGGCTTCAACTACCTCCTCCGGGAGTCGCTCCTGGTCATGATCCGGGAGTTGGCGACGCCGGGGACCGAACTGAACGCCCTCCTGGATCACATCATCGTCCTGGTGGTGCCCTCCAAGAACCCTGACGCCCTCACCCTGGACAGCCGCTTCAACCCCATCGGGGCGGATCTGAACCGGGACTACATGACGCTGGATCAGCCCTCCATGGCCGCCTTCGTGGGAGAGGTCCTGAACCGGTGGCACCCCCATCTGGTGGTGGACGGCCACGATGGTGGAGCCGTGCAGTACGGTGGAGCCTACCCCTACAACCTCCTCTACCAGGGACCGGCCATCGCCGGCGCCGATCCGGCCCTCACCGAACTGGTGGATCGGGCCGTCTTCCCCCACCTGAACCGGCGTCTGGAGGCGGAAGGGTACCGGGCCTTCTACTGGGCCCGCACCGACGGAGAGCGGTGGATCGGTGGAGGGTCGGCGCCGCGCATGGGCCGCAACTACGGCGGCCTGGCCAACAAGGTCACCATCCTGTTCGAGATGGAGGTCTGGCACGACGCCGAGGCCGCCATGGGGACGGGGATGACGGCGCTGGAGGCGGTCCTGGAGTACGCCGCCACCGAAGCGGACGAACTTCTCGCGGTGGTGGACGCCGCCCGCCGGAGCACCGTGGAGTTGGGCGAGGGGGCGGAGGGGACCATCCCGGTGCGGGCCACGGTGGAAGCCGAGCCCTTCCGGGTGGAGTTCCAGACCCGGGACCCGGACGATCCGGACGGCCTCATCACCGTCCGCGACGCCGAGCTGGTGAAGCGACCGGTGGGCACCGCCTTCCGCGACCGGCCCTGGGCCTACGTCCTCCCCCCCGAGGCGCGGGAGGCGGTGGCCCTCCTCCTCCGCCACAACATCGAGGTGGAGCGGCTCACCGAATCGGTGGAGCGGGAAGGGAGCCGGTACACCCTGGCCTCCGTGGAGTGGGAGGAAGCGGTGAACGGCCAGCGCGCCGCGCCCGTCCTGGAGGTGGGCCGGGAGATCCACGGGATGGTGGAGCTCCCGCGGGGGGCCTGGGTGGTTCGGACGGGCCAGCTCCTGGGCCGGGTGGCGAGCCAGCTCCTGGAGCCTGAGGCCGAGGACAACCTCTTCTACTGGGGGCGGATGACCTCCCTTCTCCCCCTGCCGGCCCTGTCGGCCGGGGACGCTACCGACGAGGAGGCGCTGATCCCCCTGGTCCGCCTCATGGCGCCGACGGGCCTTCCGACGCAGCGGGTGGGAGGGCGCTGAGGCGCCATCCGCCTCAGCATGCAACGGTTTCGGGGCCCACTTCCGGACCTCGGAGGCCGCTGGGTGCCAGACCAGGGACCGGAGCCGGCCACGCACGCCCGAGCTCCTTGCCATCACGGATATGCTACACCATAGTTTAGTGAACTGTACTTGACCCCGGACTCGCGGTGAGTACGCACGTGTCCCATCTTGGTTGCACGTGATTTACTAAACTGTACTGGAGTCGCGAATGGGAATGCCTCCAATCGAGGATATGGTCGGCCGCGAGACTGAATGGCAACAGTTGGCCGACTTCGCCACGAGCGGTGAGCAGTCGGCAAGTCTCGGTCTCGTCCGGGGCCGTCGGCGAATCGGAAAGTCGTTCATGCTTCAGGGCTTGGCGGAACGAATGAATGGCTTTTACTACCATGCTGTACGTGGATCGAGTGGTGAATCCCTGCACGATTTTGGCGAGCAGCTTGGGGCTTATTCCGGTTCCATTGCCCCTCTTTCACTGGGATCCTGGGACGACGCAGTCGGTGCCTTGATGGAGCTTGGGCGCCGCGGGGAAAGGCTTGTTGTTCTCGATGAGTTCCCCTACATGCTGGAACACACTCCTGGGCTCGACTCACTGGTTCAACGCGCGTATGCACCGCGGGCGGGCACCCGGAGAGATACTCAGACCCGGTTGATTCTGTGTGGGTCGGCCATGAGCGTCATGGGACAACTGCTCACAGGAACCGCACCCCTCCGCGGGAGAGCGGCCCTGGACCTGAGGCTGCAACCGTTTGACTTCCGCACAGCGCGACGACTGCACGGAATCGACGACTTCGCGACTGCGATCCTCACCTACGCTGTCATCGGTGGGGTCGCTGCATATGCAAGAGAAATGGTTGGGCACGATCTGCCTACCGATCCTGACGACTTCGACCGTTGGGTATCGGTCCGCATTCTATCGCCGTCTGCTCCCTTGTTTGGAGAAGTGGATCTGCTGTTCGGCGAGGACCCTACATTGTCAAAGGCCCGGAAACCCAACCTCTACTATTCGACACTTGCCGGGGTCGCGCTCGGCCATCATGCCTGGAGTTCGCTCACAAACTACGTGAGGATCCCCGGCGGCTCCCTTGCAAGCGTCGTCTCCGCACTCGTTTCCGCAGACTTTGTCGCCGAACTACAAGATCCAGTACGCGACAATCGCCCGATTTACCAACCGGCTGATCCACTTATTCGTTTCCACTATGCCATCATTCGTCGCCACCAGGCGCGCCTGCGGCGGCACGGTGCGAATACCGGCGAATTGTGGGCGGAACTCACTCAGACTTTCCGCTCTCAAGTTCTGGGACCCTGCTTTGAGTCGATGGCCCGGTCATGGGCGCTGCATTTCGCCAGTCGGGAAACCCTTGGGGGAGCACCTGTCCACGTGGGACCCACCACACTGGCGGTCAGGAACAGCGACACCGGGGCAAGGGAGCTGCGGCAACTGGACGTTGTGGTTGCCGGCGATGCCGAGACCCCAAGTGATCGAACTGTGACGGCGATTGGCGAGGCGAAGGTAGGCCAACGGCTCTCACTTCGACACCTGGTGCGACTCGAGGAAGCGCGGGAGGCTCTGGGGCAGGTCGCTGACTCAGCCAAGCTCCTGCTCTTCGGGCAACACTTCGACAGAGCTGTCTTGAGAGTTGCCGAGGAGCGCGACGATCTGGAGATTATCGACCTTCCTCGGCTCTATGAAGGTGAATGATGCGGCACCAAGGCGCAGGGATCCTGTGCTCCTGTGAAATGGACGCCCCCGAGGACGAGGAGCCAGAGCCGCACGATGTTCTACGCTACATCTGGTCCACGTTCTACGATACACCTGGTCCGCCTCATGGCGCCGACGGGCCTTCCGACGCAGCGGGCGCCAGGGGGCTGACCCGCCATCCCCGCCAGCGCGCCAGCGTCCCCGGCGCCACGCCCGGACCCCACAGCCCCGAGGGCGAGAGCCCCGGCGCCGGGAAGACCACCGGCGCTTCACCCAGCACCCGCACCGCCACCTCCCCGGGCTCGAAGCGGACCTCCATGGTGATAGGTTCGGGCTCCGACGCCGGGTCCGGCCTCGGCGACCGGGCCCGAGAGGCCAGCGTCTCCAGGGTGCCCAGGGGATTCGGGGGGAAGGATCGGAGGTGGATCCCCCCCTCCCCGTCCAGCGCCACCAGGAGCGGATCGCCGCCCCGCGTCCCCAGGGCCACCCGCACCTCCCAGGGATCGGCTTCGGGGTTCACCGGGGTCGGTTCCACCTGGACGGTGAGGCGGAACCCCCTGGTGGGCGCCGGCTCCGCGGCGCGCCAGGCGAAGCTTCCCACCTGCGCCTCCACGATGGCGTACTGGATCCAGCTCCCGGGCCGGGCGTCCTCCTCTTCCAGCGACCGGAAGAGCTCGACCCACCCCAGCGCGCCCCCGGAAAGGTAGGCCCGGAACTCTTCTTCCATGGCCGCCATCTCCTGGGGCGAGAGGGTCTCCTGGACGATCTCGCCCACCGCCGGCCACGCTCGGGCCGCCGGGATCTCCTGGGACGCGACGGCGCGCACCACCTCCTGGATCCGCTCGCCGTAGCTCCCCTGCGCCAGGAAGTGGAAGAGTTCGATCCAGAAGGCGTAGGCGTCGGGTAGGGAGAGCTCGACGGGGGCGCCGGAGAAGGTGGCCTCGACCCCCGGGAGGGTGCCCAGCTCCATCATGCGCTGCACCCGCCAGAGGTGGGTGGAGGCCCACGGGTCGTCGCGGCGTCCGGCGAAGGCCGCGTCGTCCAGGGCGAGGCGCCGCTCGGCCCACCCGGCCAGACCCTCGGCGAGCCAGGGAGGCCAGAAGGCACCCCGGGCCAGATCGTACGACGCCAGGTGTGCCGCTTCGTGGGCGATGGTCCGGCGGTGGTGCCCGGGGATGCGGCCCAGCGCCGCGGATAGCTCGCCGGGGACCAGGACGTGGGCCGCCCGGTCGTCCCGGGAGGCGAAGGCGCCGGTCTCGCGGAAGGTCCCTCCGGCCAGGCGATCCTCCTCGGCCAGGTAATCTTCCCAGCTTCCGTAGAGGTGGAGGGTGGCGGGGCCGTCGGCGGAGCGCCGGACTCCGTCCTGACTCTGTCCCAGGAAGCCGGCGGTGAGGGCCCAACTCTCCCGGGCCACGGCCAGCGCCTCGTCACCGAGTTCGCCGCAGGGGAAGTGGCAGTG
>REEG01000062.1 GCA_007695195.1 Gemmatimonadales bacterium
TCGCCCAGGGCGGTCCGGGCGTTGAGGGCCGTGCCCGCCAGGAAGACGGTGCGTCCGTCGGGGAGTTCACGGGCCTCCGCCGTGGTGACCAGCGGATGGCTCACCGCCACCGTCACCTCGGCGGTGCCGCCGGTGGGAACCTGCACCGGCGAGGGCGAGATATTCCGCACCACCAGCGAGTCCGGCAGGCTCTCGGAGCGCACCTCCACCTGGTAGCTCCCCACATCCAGGGCGCCGCTCCGGAAGATCCCGTCTGCGCCCGTCTCCACCTCCGCCACGGGGGTGGCGGCGTCGCCGCTCCGGAAGATCCGCACGGCGGCCCCCTCCAGCGGCGTGTCGCCGGGGCTCACCGACCCGCTCCCATTCCGGTCGAAGAAGACGAACCCCTGGATCACACCCTGAGCCTCCACCTCCAGATCGGAGCCGGAGCGGGTCCGGACTTCCCACCGGGTCGGCGCCGACGCCCGAGGCTCCAGTAGACCGGTGACGCTCAGGACGGCCCCCACCTCCAGCGCCCCGATCCCGGCCTGGGTCAGGTGCGCCTGGGGGATCCGCACCTGAAGCGACCCCGATCCGTCGCCCCCGGTGGCCACCACGGTGCCGTTGGCGGTGCGCACCTCGGTGACCGACATCCCCTCCACCCGCACCAGGGCGGCGTCCAGCTCACCACCCCGGGCCTCGTGGGCCTCCCGGGCCTGGAGAAGAAGAGGCTCCGGAATGGTATCCCGCTCCACCAGGCGGAACCCCTGGGACGGGGCCAGCACCGTTCGTCCGTCGACGGAGGCCACCCTCCCCAGGATGCGCACCGAGTCGCCGGCGGCGTGGGGGAAGGTTGGGATCCCCGGGGCCCGGATGGCCCGCTCCCCGTCCCACAGGTGGATCACGTCGCCGGGGAGGGAGCCCCGGAGGTTCAGGGCGATCCCTTCCACGTAGAGGCGGGTCCCCACCGAGGCGGCCCGGGCCTGGGCCACACTCCGGACGGGGAAGCTCACCCCCACCGTGACCTGGGCCGACCCGCCCACCGGGAGCTGGATGCGGTCGGGATTGATCTGCGTCACCTCCAGGGAGTCGCCCAGGACTCCGCCGCCCTCCACCGTCACCCGGTACGAGCCGGGGGGAAGGTCCGGGGCGCTGAAGACCCCCTCGGAATCGGAGGTGAGCACTGCCGCCGGCTCCTGGCTCCCGGTGGGGATGAGCCCCACCCGGAGGCCCGCCACCCCGGCCTCGCCGGTGCCGGGGCTGCCGTCGCGGTTCAGGTCCAGGAAGGCCGAGCCCTCCACGCTCCCTCGTCCCTCCAGGGAGAGGACGAACCGGTCGTCGGCGCCCTCGCACCCGGCGGTGGCCAGGGCCAGGAGGGCCATGGTGGCCAGGAAGAAGGTGGCGCGGAACGAGGGTGCGCCCAACGCGACAGGTCGACGCGGTATAGCGCTGAGCGTTCTGCCGGCAGGGCCGACGCGGCGCAGGGCCGCGCCCACGGAAGACAAGTGTGAGAGCGCCATGGTCAGTACCTCAGGTCGAAGCCGACCCGGAGCCCGCGCCCCGGAGAGAGGTGGGCGAGGGGCCGGCCGAAGTCCGGGTTCACCCGAAGGGGGAGCTCGAGCACCCCACCGGAGGGAGCCCCCAGCGTGCCTTCCCCGTCCACAATGAAGAGGGCGGGATCGGGGATCACCGGCCCCTGGTCCAGAAGGTTCAGCGCCTCGGCCCGGAGGGAGAGGGCCCACCCGGGGCCTCCCAGCACGCGCATCTCCAGCGTCAGCGCCAGGTCGTGGATGTCCTCGGTGCGGCACCGATTCCGCTCTACCGGTCCGCCGGGGGCGACGCAGCTCCACTGCGACGCCACCTGGTCGAGGCCCGGCACCCCCGTGGGGATCTCCAGGGGACGGCCCCCGGCGCCGGCGATGCCGGCAGGACCCAGCGGATCCACGCCGTGGAGGAAGTCGCGCACCGTGGGGGTGAAGGGAAGCCCGGAGTGGAAGCCGTAGGCGGCGCCCACCCGGAGCCCCAGCCGCTCCACCACCTCGAAGCGCCCCCGGGCCACCAGCCGGTGGGGGATGTCCCGGTCCGAACGCCCTTCCACCCACGCGGGTTCGGCCTCCGACCCCCCGCCCGGGCGACCAGGGACGGCCTCGGGCCAGCCGGAGCCTCCCATGGGAAGGTTGTCCCGGGTCTCGGAGAAGGTGTAGGCGGCGAAGAGCTCCAGGGGCCCCTCTCCCTCGTGGCGGACGGCGGCGGTGAGCCCCCACCAGGTGGAGTGGCCGTCGGATTCCAGCGCCCAGACGGCGTCGAACTCCTCGAAGCGGCGGTCGGATCCGGGGCGAATGGCCACGGTGGTTCCGCCGCGCTGCACCTCGCCGAAGAGCTCCCGGCCCGCCTGGTCCCGGGCGAAGCGGGTGGGGGCCCGGTTCAGGTCGCGCCGCCGGGGGAGGAAGTCGGTGCGGCGAAGGCCGAAGCCCACCTCCACCGAGGTTCCGGTCCCCAGGGCGCGCCCCACCTCCAGATCCACCGCCTGGGTGCGGGGGGCGTCGAAACGGGGCCCCAGGATGGAGAGGGTGCGACCGCCGGCGCGGTGGGCCCCGTCCGCGGCGCCGTCGGGGACGGCGGCGCCCAGGAGGCGTCGCTCCACCCGTACCGCTCCGGAGTCGGCCAGGAGTTCGGCCACGATCCCGGGGTGTACCTCGCCGTGGTAGATCCCCGCCGCCCCCTGGAGGCGCCAGCCCGGTCCGGTCCCCGGCGTCCACTCCACCTGCACCCGGGGCGAGATGCGGCCCCGGGCCCCTTCGTCGGGCCGCTCCCGGGGGATCCCGGTAAGGGCGGTCCAGCTCTCCGACGGGAGGATGTCGTCGAAGGGAAGGGACTCGCCGTCGGCCCGCACCCCCACGGTGAGGGAGAGGTCGTCGGTGGGGCTCCACCGGTCCTGGACGAAGAGGCCCAGCGCCGGGCGGCTGAAGGAGAGGTCCCGACGGGGTCCATCCACGCTCACGGCGATCCCTTCTCCCCGGTTGAATGCCGCCAGGGAGGGGTGGCCCACCGACTCCCATGCGCCCAGGGCCCGGGCCTCTTCCACGCTCCGGGCCGCCAGGCTCGCGCCCATCTTGAACTGGTGGCGCCCACCGGCCACATGGAGGGTGGGCGCCACCCGGAAGGCGCTCTGGCGGATGCGGCCGGGGATCACCGGATCGGTGCCGGCCACGATCCCGCCCTCGTGGATCCAGGTCCGCCCCGGCAGCCCCGGAGGCGCCTCGGCGCCGCCGAACTCCCGCTCACTCACCTCGTAGCCGGTGCGGATCTCCAGCGCCGAGCGGTCTCCGGGGAAGGCGGTGTAGGTGGCGGCCACGATGAGGTCGGTGGCCTCGAGCCCTTCCCGGGGCGCCAGCGCCGGGAGGGGGCGTCCGGCCGGGGAGGCGTCGCGGGCCAGCCCCACATGGGTCCGGAAGGTGAGGGTGTTGTCGCCGCGCACCCGCCAGTCCAGGCGGGTGAACCCGGAGATGGTGCGCCAGGTGTCGACGCGGGTGGGGCCCAGCCGCGACTCGGCGGGCCGGTCCGGGTCGCCGATCCCACTGAGGAAGAGGCCCCGGGGGCCACCGGAGGAGGCCGCCAGGGGACTCTGCACCCGGACGGCCTCCCCCACCTCGATCCCCGCCGCCAGATGGAGGGTGTCCTGGATCACCGGGCCGCGGAGGAGCACCGAGGCGAAGGGGAGGGTGGCCGCGTCCGGGCTTCCCCCCAGCCGCCCCTCGGCGTCCATGGGCGCGATCCCGGCGCCGCCCCGGGCGCGGATCTCGAAGTGGTCGCCGCCGCGCACCGTCCCGGCCCGGATGCGGGGTCCCACCACCCCGCCCCCCTCTCCGTCCACATCCTGGGCCGCCAACTCCACCTCACTGAGGAGGGAGGGCGAGAGGGCACCCAGGTGCACGAGGCCGGGGCCGAGACGGGGGTGGGCCGCAGGTTCGAAGCGGAGCCCATCTACCGAGACGGCGGTGAGGTGTCCCGGAAGCCCCACAGCCTGGAACCCGGCCGGCGTCTCCGGCACACCCCGGGACCAGCCGGTCAGGACGTCGGTGAGCCCCCGCCCCGACTGCGGCAGCGCCAGGAGCTCGTTGCGGTCCAGCGACCTGGCCGATCCCCGGGTCCGCTCCGAGCCCACCTGGGTGAAGGTGTAGCGATCGGTATCGGTTACCGGTGGAGGCGACTCCCGGAGCTCGATGCGAACCAGCGCCTCTCGCCCCGAGCGGATGGGGACGGCGGAGACCCGGACCGGGACGAAGCCGAAGCGCTCGGCCACCACCACGTAGCCGCCCGGCGGGAGGAAGCCCACCCGGAAGCGGCCGTCCCGAGAGGCGGTGAGGACCCGCTCTTCCCGGTCCCCGTCCCGGAGCAGCGCCACCTCCACCCCGTCCAGGGGCACGCCGTCCACGCCCACGATGACGCCGGAGAGGGCGCCGGTGGTGGCGGTCTGGGCATGGAGCGACGGCGTCCCAACCAGACCCATCATGAGAAGGAGGGGGGCAACACGGCGGAAGGGAGTCCTCACGTGGGCTTGTCCTGGCGTGGGGTGGGAGGGGCGTTGGGTTTGACCTGCCGGTCCCATACAGTTTCGCACATACCGTGCCGAATCGTGAGGGCTCCCCCCGCTGGGTTTTCCGGTCTCCCTTGGGAAATGGCCCCCCAAGGCGCATCAAACGGTGCCGTGTGTAGGA
>REEG01000143.1 GCA_007695195.1 Gemmatimonadales bacterium
GGATGGACAGAAGGATCGCTACCGCACCAAGTCCGGTAAAGGGGGCCGAGGCGGCCCTTCGACCCAACGCGTACACTCGTTCGCCCCTTCCCTTCCACCGGAGGCTCCATGACCGATCCCACACCCCACCCCCTGGGGGGCACCCTTCCCATGCTCCACGGCGGCGACATCCCGCGCCTGGGGCTGGGCCTCTTCCGAACCGGCCCCGGAGCAGGGACCGAGAACGCCATCCGCTGGGCGCTGGAGCTGGGGATCCGCCATCTGGACACCGCCAGCATGTACGGGAACGAGGAGGAGGTGGGCCGAGCCGTCCGGGCCAGCGGAATCTCCCGGGACCGCATCTTCGTCACCAGCAAGCTCTGGAACGACGATCACGGGCACCGCCGGGCCCGCAAGGCGCTGGAGGCGTCGCTGGAGCGGCTGGATCTGGGATGGATCGACCTGTATCTCATCCACTTTCCCGTCCCCCACCTGCGCCGCGAGAGCTGGGAGGTGCTGGAAGAAGCGCTGGACGAGGGGCTGGTCCGGGCCATCGGCGTCAGCAACTACATGGTGCATCACCTGGAAGAGCTCCTGGGCCACGCCCGCATCCCCCCGGCCGTGAACCAGATCGAGCTTCACCCCTTCAATGCCAGGACCCGGTCCGGCGTCGTGGATTTCTGCCGGCGTCGGGGCATCGTGGTGGAGGCGTACAGCCCCCTCACCAAGGCCCGGCGGCTGGACGATCCGGTGCTGCGGGAGGTGGCCGAAGCCCGGGGGCGCACACCGGCCCAGATCCTCATCCGTTACGGGCTCGACAAGGGGTGGGTGACCCTTCCCAAATCGTCCGACCGCAACCGGATCCGGGAGAACGCCGATGTGGTGGACTGGTCGCTCACAGCCGAAGAGATGGCGCGGCTCGATGATCTGGACGAGGGGCTGGCGGTGACCTGGGATCCCACCGACGCACCCTGACCCCGATTCGCGGGGCGGCCGGGCGGTTGGGTGGTTGGGTAGCTCCTTCGGGTCCGGGATCTACTGAGGGCTCTGAGTACACGACGTACCGCCCCTCAGCGTTTGTTCTGGGTTGCCGTTGGTGCCGCGCGCGCATCCCCGGCAGATTCCCGGTATATCCGCAGCGCATTCCCGGCGCACCCTGGCATATCGCCAGAGGTGACGCGGAAGATGACGCGCCAAGGGGACGCGCCACCAACACGATCCACGAACAAGGGCTCAGGGGTGCACTCTGCTCAGGGGTGCACTCTATGGTAGGTGAGGATGGGGGGCGATCCCTCCCCGTCAGATGGTCACCGGCGTGGGACGACCTCCGGATTCGCCACTCCCGTCGGCACCGAACCCGGCGCCGGCGGGGGTCGGGGCGGCGAAGGGATCCCGGAGGTGGTTCACCCTCCGTCCCAGATCTTCGCGCCACCGCGCCGCCTCACCCTCACCCATGTCCAGCGCCCGGGGGCTGAATCCCGTGACGGGTCGGGCCACCCGAAGCTGCAGGGTTCCCAGCCCCCCCAGCCGTTGGAAGGGGTTGGCGGTGGTCTCTACCACCTGCAGGCGGTCCGTGCGCACCAGCGAGGTGCGCCGATTCAGTACACCCTCCCGAACCACCAGGAAGTCGCCGCTGTCGAACCACCCCAGGGAGCGGTAGGCCCCCTCCCCCAGGAGGAGTCCCGGAAGGAGGACGGCTCCGCCTGTTATGGCCAGCCACTCCCACGCCAGGGGAAGCTCCCGGAGGTGGAGGATCAGGGCCACAGCGGCGGTGACGGCGGCGGCGGCCAGGAAGGCGCGGAACCAGCGTCGGCTTCGGGCCCTCCATGGCATGGGATTGAGCTTCTCCGGAAGCGCCTCTTCCATCCCCACCGCGTCCCGGGCCAGGTCATAGAGCTCGGCCCGCTTCCCGATGGGGAGAAGGAGGTCGGAGCCTTCCTCCGAGGACCCGCCGGCCCGCCCCGCCACAATGACCCGGACGAGCCCGAGCCCCAGGAGGCGTCGGACCAGATTCTCTTCCACCACCACAGCCTGGATCCGTCGGTACGGGACCGTGTCCCGGTGCTCGGTGAAGAGCCCTCGCCGGACGCCCAGCGTATCGGGCCCCTCGGAGACGGTGAAGTCCCAGTGGGTGAAGACCGTCCCCACCACCGACAGGAAGAAGCCCGCCAGCACCGCAAAGACGGCCAGGACCACCAGGATCCGGATTCCCACCAGGGAGGTGGGGTCGGGCCCGGTGGTCATGAGAAAACCCAGCCCCTCCGTCCACCAGGCGTCGGGGAGGCTCTGGAAGAGAAAACCCACGATGGCGGCGGCAATCCCCACCCTCCCTCCGGTGAGGCCCGCCACCACAAGGCGGTCCGGAGGCACCACGGTGCGGACCGTTTCCACCGGGGCCGAGGCCATGGCGGGGCGCCGGGCCCCCGCTGCAGCCGTGTCGGCTGCCTCCCCGGAATCGGCGGTGTCCCACGGGGAGGTGGCAGACCCTGCTTCGCCCTCGGCCCCAGCCCCGGCCCCGGCTCCGGCCCGTCCCGCGACGAAGCCATTGCCCAGAAGGATGCTCCGGAGCTCCTCGGCCATGGGGCGGGGGAGTCCGTCGAGCTGGCCTTCGGTACCCCCACCCCCGATGGCCTCCACCCGAACCTCCACCACACCCATGAGGCGGTGGGGAATGCCTCGCTCCAGGTCCACGGTCTGGATCCGCTCCCTCCGGATGACCCGGCGCTTGCGGATGAAGAGGCCCTCGTCGATGACCAGCGCATCGGGCTCGAGCCGCCAGCGGAAGCGGATGTAGCGGGTGATGATGAAGAAGAGGGAGACGGCGACGATGGTGAGCGCCAGGGGAGGCGCCACAAAGAAGAGGATGATGGCGGGCAGGGAGCTCTGGATGAGCCACACCCCCATCACCGCCGGGTGAAGGCGGGTGGCCTCGCCGTGGAGGGGGCCTCCGGGGGCGGCTTCGGGAGCTCCGGGGACCTCGGGCGCTCCCAAGGCCTCGGGGCTTCCGGCGGTCTCGGGGCCTCCGGGGGCCTCAGATGGGCTCGTCATCGGTGGGTTCCAGGTGGGCCAACCGTTCCCGCAGCGATTCGGCCTCCTCGGCGTCCAGGCCGGGGACCTGTCCCGACGTGCCCGGGGCGGCGGTGTGGACCACCAACTCGGCCAGTCCGAAGAGACGGGCCACCGGGCCCTGCGCCGTATCCACGAACTGCAGGCGCCGATAGGGGATCACACTCACCGACCGGATCAGGATTCCCCGGCGGATCCAGAGGTCTCCCTCCCGCAGCGCGAAGCGCCACCGCTCATAGGCGATGGGCGGAACGAAGACGGCCCAGATCAGGAGAAATCCGGTGAAGAGGGAGGCGGCCAGGCCGGTGGGCCACCCGGAGGGAAGGATGCGCGGAAAGAAGATCCCCAGATCCACCACAAAGGCGATACCGCCGAAGATGGCCGTGTTCAGCGCCCCCCGGACCCACCAGTAGCTTCGCACCCGGGGGTCCAGCTTCCGGGGTTCGCGGTCGGGGGTGAACCCACGCCTGGCCTCCTCGGCGAGACTCGGCGGGTCCACAGGCGGAGCCGCCGGTGGCGACTCCCGCTCCGGCGACGAAGACTCCTGCGCCAGGGCGGGATCCACCGAATCCGGGCCGGACCCTGCCCATTCCGCCATTCCCGGCTCTTCCTGCCCCGTCTCGGGCTCCCGGGGCTCCGTCACGACGCCTCCACCTCTTCGAACCGCCCGGTCTTCCGGTTCTTCCGAACCCCGTCCCAGGGGAAGACGCGTCCGTTCATGGCCACATACACCCCGTGGGGCAGCACCTGGGCGAAGGAGAGGGCGCTGCCCAGATTGAACAACCCGTCCGAGCTTCCAAAGGCGTAGGGGATCATGGCGCCGGTGAGGACGATGGTCCGGTCGGGGACGGTTGCCGCCAGGACCCGGGCCGTCTCCACCAGGGTGTCCGTCCCATGGGTCACCACGATGCGATCTTCCGGTACGCGCCGGCAGTTGGCGGCGATGAGTTCGCGGTCCGCGTCGCTCATTTCCAGGGAATCCACCATCATGATGGTGCGGATCTCCACATCCAACCCGCACCGCCCACGGGCCAGCATGTCCGGGAGGTGAGTGTTCCCGAAGGACAACTCACCCCGGATCTCATCGTATGCCTTGTCGAAGGTGCCGCCCGTCACGAAGATCCGAATCCGCATCGGTGTTTCCGGCTGGAGGGAAATTTCCCGGGTGTGGCGCGTATCCCCACTGGAAGCGCGCTCTCTGCGGGGCCATGCCGTCGCTCCGGACTTCCTGAACCCCATCCCGCCGCACTTGATTCATGGCCTCCCACTCCCCATCGGTCCAGCCCCGGCGCCACCCCCCCCTGAGCCCCGGCCTGTGGGGCCTCGCACGTCTTCTGGTGGTGGCCCTTCTCATCGTCCCCCGACCGGTCTCGGCCCAGGAGGAACGGGTGATCTCGGTGGACGCCCACATCGGCATCACCTTCCCCACCGGTGATCTGTCCGCCGACGGGATGGACGGCTGGCCCGCCCTGAGGCTCGGAGCCAATCTGCCCCTGGCGGGACCGGTGAGCGCCTACGCCGCCGTGCAGCATCACGCCTTCCGATGTGGCGGAGACTGCGCCGCACTGGGCACCACGCCAAGGGTGGGGGGAGGGGTCCTGGGGCTCCAGTATCGCTTCTCCAGCCCCCAGGAGGCGGAGTGGTGGGTCCGG
>REEG01000106.1 GCA_007695195.1 Gemmatimonadales bacterium
CGGTACTGGTAGTCCACCAAGGAGAGGGTGATCCGGGCCTCATTCTCGGCACTGGCCCCCCCCTGGAACATGAACCCCCCACCACTGCCCACCGTGGCCACCACCGACTCCACATCGTCGTACCCGGGGATGTCCTTCAACTCCTCTTCGAGGCGGAGGGTGACACGGTCGGTGACGGCGGCTCGGGTACCCACCGATGTTTCCACATCGATGAGGAGCTGCGAGGGGGGAATGTCTTCCGGAAAGAATTCCACCCCGTGATTCAGGGGGATGAAGAGGAGGAAGGTGGCCACGAAGGCGCCGGCGGTCAGCCCAAGAACCACGCTGCGGTGACCCAGTGCCCAGCGGAGTGTCCCCTCGAAGCGATCCATGACCCAGGGAATGGTCCGGGCCTGAAAGGTCCGCCCAACCCGGTCCAGCACCAGTCGGTGAAAGACCAGCAGAAGCACTACCGTGGCAGCCAGAAGGGCGGCCGTCAGGGGGTTGACCGCGGTCACCGCCACCAGGAGGAGCCCGGCGCCGGCCAGGAGCGTCCAGCGTGCGGTGCGCGTGAGCCCCGGGCCCGGCGTTCCTTCCACCCGCATGAACAGAGCGCAGAAGGTGGGTAGGATCACCAGCGCCACGAAGAGGGAGCTGGACAGGGTTACGATGAGGGTCAGGGGGAGGAACTTCATGAACTCCCCGGTCACATCGGGCCAGAACATGAGGGGGAGGAAGGCCGCCAGGGTCGTGGCCGTGGCCGCGATGACCGGGAGGGCCACCTCCCCGGTGGCCTTCCGGGCCGCACCGGCGGAACTCCACCCTTCTTCCATGTAGCGGTAGATGTTTTCCACAATGACGATGGCGTTATCCACCAACATCCCCAACGCCAGGATCAGGGCGAAGAGCACCACCATGTTCATGGTGATCCCCAGGACGGCCAGCACCATGAACGAGAGGAGCATGGAGGTGGGGATGGCCAGCGCCACGAATACCGACGTGCGTACCCCCAGGAAGAAGAGGAGGACGGCCACGATGAGGATGAGCCCGGAGATGATGCTGTTCTCCAGGGAATTCACCATCATGGCGATGTCCCGGGACTGATCTCCTGTAATGGAGACCCGGGTAGAGGGCGGGAAGACGGGCTCCATGGAAGCGATGACCGCCTTCACCGCATCCGCCGTCTCGATGATGTTCTCCCCGGCCCGCTTGACGATGCTCAGCGTCACCACGGGAACCCCGTTGAGGCGGGCATAGGAGGTTCGGTCGGCAAAGCCGAATTCCACCTCCGCCAGATCCCGGATGTAGACGGGCCGCCCATCGAAGGTGCCCACCACCAACTCTCCGATGATGGCCGGGTCCACGAATTCCCCGTCCACCCGAACCAGGTAATTCACCGGCCCCACCTCGATGGACCCACCCGGAATGTTCACATTCTCATTCCGGATGGCGTCCACCACGTCGTCCAGGGCGAGCCCATGAAACTTGAGGCGGGGGAGGTCCACATCGACCCGTACTTCCCGCTCAAGCCCCCCCTGCAGATCGACCCGAAGGATCTGGGGAATCTGCTCGAGGCGGTCCTGCAGGTCCTCACCCAGCTCCTTCAGGCGAACCAGCCCGTACTCCCCGGCCAGATTCACCTGCATGATGGGCATCTCCGAGATATCGATCTCGATGATGCTGGGCTCCTCGGCGTCGGACGGGAGCTTGGGCCGAGCCAGATCCACCTTCTCCCTCACCCGCTGCAGCGCCTCGTCCATGTCCACGGATGTGGAGAACTCCACCGTGATGGACGAATAGCCCTCCGTGGAGGTGGAGGTCATCTCCCGGACGTCGGCGATGGTGTTCAGCTCTTCTTCCAGCGGGCGCGTCACCAGCGTCTCGATATCAGCCGGGGAAACGCCGGCATAGACCGTGTTCACCACCAGGAGGGGGATGGCGATCTGGGGCGAACTCTCCTTGGGGATGTTCAGATACGCCAGCAGCCCCGCCACCGAGATGAAGACAAACAGCACCACCACGGAGGTGGCGTGGGCGATGGCGAAGGAGGTGAGCCGGAACTCCTTGAATCGGGCCAGGAAGGACGGGTCGTGCTCCGGGATGCGTGGAGCGCCCCCCTCACGGTCAGCCACCGTTGGACTCCGTGGACGCCACCACCCGGACCCGGTCCCCATGAGCCACCTGCTGCTGGCCTACGACGATGAGCCGATCCCCGGGCTCGAGTCCCTCTTCCACCACCACCTGATTCCGCTGGCCGCCGCCCAGACGGAGGTGTCGGCGCTCAGCCAGGGTCTCACCCTCCCGATCCACGGCCACGAAGGCGACGAACCCCTCCTCCACCCGGATGAGCGCGTCCTGCGGGACCACCATGGCATGGTCCAGTTCGCGGCGAACCAGTTCCATGTTGGCCACCATCTCCGGCTTCACCCGCTGCCCGGGGTTCCGGATCACCGTCTCCACCGGAAAGGTCCGGTTGCGGGGATTCACGGTGGCGCCGGAAAAGGTCAGTTGTCCCTCGTAGACGTCGCCCCGGAGGGGATCGAAGGTGACCCGAACCGCCGTACCCCGCTCGATATCCGCCGCGAAGCGCTCGGGAACCCCGCCCGCAACCTTGATGGGATCCACCTCCACCACCCGGAAGGCGAGCGTGCCCGAGGCCACCATGGTTCCCACCTCCACCTCCCGGGCCTCCACGAGTCCGTCGAAGGGCGCCCGGATCACGGTCCGGGATAGACGCTCTTCCAGGGTACGCAGGGCTGCAGCCGCCTGTTCGGCGCCGTAGCGGGCCTCCAGGTAGACCAGTTCATTGCCGACCCCGTCGTCCTCGAAGAGCCGGCGTCTCCGGTCCCAGGTCTCCCGGGCCAGGTCGGCCCGGGCCCGGGCCTCATCCACCTGGCTCTGAAGGAGGGCATCGTCGATCCGAGCCAGGGCCTGTCCGGTCTCAACTGTGGCACCCCGATCCACCAGGATCTCGCGAATGGGGCCGGCCTCCTCGGCCGAAACCGTGACGTCCCGATTGGCCTGAACTGTTCCCGTAATCCGCACCACCTCGGTGAAGGGACGGCGATCCAGGGTCAGGGTCTCCACATTGATGACCCGGGTCACCATGCGCTCCGAGGCCGGTTCCTGCCCGTCGGCGCGGGCCTCGCCCCCGCAGGCCGCCAGACTCCCCAGCATGAGCGCGCCGGTGAGGACCGCGGGAATCGTCCGCCTGCTCCGGCGCGGGACGACGGCGTCATCCGATCCTGTCATGGAACTGAAGGGAGCCGGAAGTGGCACGGAGACGGAACAGATGGGTGCAGTCATGTCGTTTCTCTCAGCGTGGGGATCTCCCCCACCAGTTCATCCAACCGGGCCCGGGCCCGGAGGTAATCGAAAACGGCTTCGGCGTAGTTGAATTCGCTCTCCCGAAGCGCCACCTCCGCGTCGGTCAACTGGAGCCGGCCCGCAGTCCCCTCCCGGAACTCGGCGGCAGCGATGTCGAATCCCCGGATGGCCTGGCCGACGGCGAGACGTTGCGCCCGTGCGCGGAGAAGAGCCTCTTCCACCTCGTCCAGTACGTTCTTCAGGTCATCGCGAAGACGATCCCGGGCCACCTCGGTCCGTAGCCGCGAGGCTCGCAGGGACGCCTGACGCTGATCCACGCGAGCCGTGCGCTGGAATCCCGTGAACACCGGTACACTGACCTGGATGCCCAGGAGACGGCCGTACCCGCGTTGCCGAGATGAACCGAAGAAGTCCAGCCCCCCGTCCTGCTGCGCCTGGATCTGGTAGGTGCCGAATAACGACACCCGGGGGAGGAAGTCGGCCTGTTCGGCCCGGAGCTCGGCCTGTTTCAACTCTGCGTCCAGTTCGGCCTGTCGCAGGGTCGAACTGGAGATGGCGGCTCGGTTCAGGAGGTGATCCAGCAGGGCCGGGTCCCGGGGGTCGGATGCCGCGTCGCCCACGGCCACACCCATGAGCTCCAGGAGGCGCCGGTTGGACCCCTCGTTGGCGGCAGGGTCATCCAGGTCCATGCGGGACAGGGCACCCTCCGGCTGAAGACGCGTTCCCTCGGGCAGGTCCAGCTCCGACAGAAGCTCCCGCTCGATGCGAAGTGCCGCATTGGCCGCCCGGCGGAGCTGGGGGGTCAGATTGGCCAGCTCCACCTCGAGGCGGAGCACGTCGAATTCCGACGCGAGCCCGGCCCGTTGGAGCGCCTGGGTCTCAGCCAGGGATTCCACCACCCGTTCCAGCGATCGCTGAATGAGGCGGGCCTGCTCCTCGGCCAGCAGAAATTCGTAGTAGGTGGTTCTGACCCGGGTCACCACCTCCTGGATCCGGCCGCGAAGCTGCTCGTCCTGGAGGGAACGGAAGCGCCCCGCCGCTCCCACGCCGATGAAGGCCTGGGCCTCGAAGAGGGGTTGTTCCAGGGACAGGGTGGAGCTCCAGGCATTGTCCAGACCGAAGGAGACGGGGACCAGGTCTCCGGGGTCCGCCGACGGTTCGAAGAAGGCCCGGGGAAGGAAGCTCACCGGTGGTGAGATGTTGCGGGTCAGGCCGGCAGAGAAATCGATTCTGGGATAGACACTGCTCCACGCCTCCGTCACGACGCCCTCCGCCTCTTCCAGCGCAAGACGGGCATCCCGGATCTCCCGACTGCGGGCCAGGGCGATCTCCAGCGCCTCGTCCAGCGGGAGGGGGCGGAGTTCCGCGCCCTCGAGCCCCAGGAGTTGATCAATGGAGGAGGGGATCTGGATCCCCGAAATGACCAGGGTATCGGCCGGAACCGCATCCGGAACCGCACCCGGGTCCATACCCACACCCAAGGCCGAGACTCCGCCGCCCTGACCCTGGCCCGGAACGGGGGTGACCACGGTCATTGCCATGAGCATGGCCGCGAGCATGGTCGCCATCCGGCCAAGCCGCGGGGCTCCGGAACCGCCGAAGGAAGGGACGACCCGCCGCACAACGCCGGATCGGGTGGCCAGGCAGTTGATCATGGGGTGCCCCCTTCCAGCACGGAGATCCCGGACGAATCCGGCTCTCCGGAATGGCTCAGCAGGTGGTGATCCAGTTCGGCGCCGTACTCAGAAGTTCCCAAACCCCGGAGGATCCGGGCAAAGGAATCGCTGTAGAGCACCCGGAACGCCGACTCCGGCGCATCGAGAAGGCCACGAAGGTAGAGGGAGAGAAGTCCGTAGGCGTGAGCCCAGAGGGTCAAGCCCACCCGGTCCGGATCGTCCCGGCGCAGTACTCCACTGTCCATGCATTCCCGAACCCGATCGTCCCAGAAACGCTTCACTGCCGCCGTCCGTTCTTCCAGCTCCGCCGGGACCTCCGAGAGGCCCAGATGCTCCGCGAAAGCGTGCATGATCTGGAAGTAGCGGGGGTGCTCCAGAGCGAACTCCAAATAGGCCTCCCCGGCTGCGGAAAAGCGTTGGCCGGGCGTGGGCGCGGAAAGCGCCCGATACAGGTAGCTCCCCAGGACGTTGTGGGCCTCCCCCACCACCTGCAGGAGAAGATCTTCCCGGTTCTCGAAGTGGCGATAGAGGGCCGGAGCGGTGACCCCGACCTGCTGAGCCAGCTTCCGCATGGAAAAGCCCTCCAAGCCGGCTTCCAGATACAGGTCGCAGGCGCAGCCCAGAATGTGCTCCCGTTGATCAGTCATCCGGAGAGTGTAAACAGCGTTAACTGTCAGGTCAAGAACCTGGACAGATCTGCTTGCCTGGCTGAATAAAACAAGTTGGTAATGCTTGAATGGTGTTCACCGACGTCGGGTCCGCTCCCGTCCTACCCACCAGGTTGCCAGGACGATGACCAGCGCCCCGACGCCGGTCCAGACATCGGGTACCTCGGAGAAGAGGATGAGTCCCCAGACACCGGCGAAGACGATCTGCAGATAGGCCACGGCCATGGCCTTTCCTGCCCGCTCCTCGCGAAGCCCCAGAGTCAGGAAGAGCTGGCCCAGATGGGTCGTCACTCCGACCCCCAGGAGGAGGAGCCAGTCGGTGCCCCGGGGGAGCACGAAATCCAGGGCCAGGAAGGGGGCCGATCCGATGGTGCTCACCAGTGCGAACCACCACACGATGACCACCGGATGTTCCCGGTGGCCCATTCCGTCTCCCCCTCCCCGTCCCAGGAAACGCACCGTCACATAGGCTGCTGCACTGAAGATCGCGCCCACCAGGGCGACGCCGGCGGGAAGGGGGGGGAGGGCGGAGAGGTCACCGCCAAAGAGGAAAGCGGGACGAACCATGACGATGACCCCGGTCATGGCCACCAGGGCCAATCCCAGTTCCCGCCGCCGGAGACCCTCCCCGATGGCCACTGCGGCAAAGAGGGCGGTGAAGACAGGATTGGTATACTGGATCACCGTCACATCGGCCAGGGGGAGCCGGATGACAGCGTAGTAGAACGAGGTGAGGGCGATGAATCCAAACACGCCGCGGAGAAGAAGCAGGTCCCGGCGTTGGCCCCGCACCGGAACACCGAGCTTCCGCAGGGTCACCCAGGCGATAACCAGGACCACAAGGGAGCGGGCCAGGACGATCTCCATGGTGGGCAGTCGGGTGCCCGTGATCTTCACCAACGCACTCATGAGGGCAAAGAAGAAGGCTCCAGCCGCCATGTACTGGAGCCCGCGGGACAACCGTGGAAGGGTGACCCTGGTCATTTCGCGCCGGCACCGTCCTCTGCCTCGGTCGGCTCATGGCCCTCCCCACGCAGGTCCGGTAGCACGGACGCCTCCCGGATGAAATGCCCCTCAACGATCCCATCCATGACCTCGAGCCCCTCCTCTACCCAACCAAGGGCCGTGTAGGTACCGTCCAGATGGGGATGACGACCATGGGTGAGGAAGAACTGGGAACCCTCCGTATCCTTCCCCGACGACGCCATCCCCACCACGCCGCGCTGGAAGGGCACGGTGGTGAATTCGCTCCGGATCGAGAAGCCCGGAAAGCCGGAGCCGTCGCCTCGAACAGGGTCTCCACCCTGGGCCACAAAGCCCGGGATCACCCGGTGGAAGGGAACGCCGGCGAACCGGCCCGACTCGGCCAGACCCACCAGGGTCTGCACCGTGAGCGGCGCCTGGGACGGGAGAAGGCGGATCACCACCTCACCGGTATCCGTCCGGAGACGGAGCCGGGGGGAATCGCCCAGGGCCTCCAGCGCAGCCCAGTCCACGGTGGAGTCCGGCCCCGGTGGGTTGGTGCCGGCAGGACGCTCTCCGGTGAGCCGCTCCACCGCGAATCCCACCGCAGCCCGGACGCGGGGATCCTCGTCTTCCTCCATGGCCTGAAGCGCTTCCAGCCCCCGGCTCAACCCCAGTGCGGCGAGAAGCTCTGTGACCGCGGTCACCACCGCAGGGCGATCCGGTCCTTCGTCTCCCAGTCGTGCGACGCTCGCTTCGAGGATGGCTTCTCCGGCGCCCATTCCGGAGTACACCGACGAGCTCAGGGCATCGGCCGCCTGAATGGCCTCCACGGACGACCCGGACTCCAGGCCGGCCAGGAGGGCCTGGAGGATCCGGCGCATGGTCCCCTCCTCCAGGGCGACGATCTGCCAACGCTCGCCCAGTTCAGAGAGAGCCCGGGCCCGAACCCTTTCCCCTGGATGGTCCAGCGCTTCGAAAAGGAACGCCGTGGCCTCCGGGCCCGGTACAGAACCCAGGAGACCCACGGCGCGGACACCGGCGTGTTCGTCTCCGTCGGTCACGCGTCGGGCCCACTCAAGCACCACCGGCACACCGGCCTCCCCCAGCCAGAAGGACACCAGGGGAAGGTGAGCCCGCCACCGCTCCACCGGTCCTCGCCGAAGCTCCTCTTCCACCTGTGACCGTACCGGGTCCGGGAGGGAGATCCCTTCCGCCAGCGCCTGGGCCGCAGCCACGGCCACGTGGGACGATGGATCGCGGGACACCGCATGGAAGAGCGCCGACCGCACGCCCTCCGCTTCCAGATGGGTCGGATTTCCCAATGCCCGAGCGGCGGCAACCCGGATCCGCCAGTCGCGCCCATGGCCCAGCCATCCCAACAGGCGGGGCACATCGGCCCAGTCCCGGAGCTGGCCGATCCCCAGAAGGAGCTGGATGGCCGCCGGATCGCTCCGATCCAGGGCATCGAGAGCCTGCCGGACCCGGTCCCGCTCTCCGGCCCACCCCTCCGGTGTGGTGCTCCGACCCATGAGGTAGGCCCCGGCCTTTCGGACCGGGCCCGAGGGGTGCTCCAACGCCGCCAGCACCTCATCGACCAGCCCCGGAGCGTACACACCGGCCACCCCCATGCGGGAGAGCGCCAGGATGCGGGCCGCCTCTTCCTCCTCGTCCGAGGCCTCCCAGGTGACCAGGGCGTCGGCCTGCCCCCGGGCGGCTCGCTTGCCCAGCGCCTCCAGGATCCGGAGGCGCACGGCGGGATCCGTCTCCGACTCCAGCGCCGCCATGAGCCCGCGCCCGCCGTCCGGGAGGCTCACCTGGCCCAGGGCGAAGGCGGCCATGGACCGCACCAGGGGATCCGGGTCGTGGAGACGGCGCTGAAGGTCCGCCACCGCGTCGCCATCCTGCACCGAGCCCAGAGCCAGCGCCGCCCGCGCCCGGACCTCCGGGCGGTCCGAGTCCAAGCCAGCCCGGAGGGGACCCGGGTCCCGGAGAAGCTGGGCATCCACCACCGTCATGAGCTCCGGACTCTCCCATGGAGCGACCAGCGGGGGAGGCTCCGGCGCACGGGCCGGAGGCACCTCGTCCACCTGTGCTTCGTCTCCGCACCCGGAAGCTGCCAGCACGATGCCGAACGCCAGTAGACACCGGATGGCGCGCCCTTTCGTCCTGACCACGGTCACCTCTCTACTATTTTGGGGTCTTCGCCTGGGTTTCAGGCGGAAGAGTCTCGCCTCGGTCTTCCCAGGATACAAGGTGTGCACCCGCATTTCGTGCCCTACCGGGCGCGGAGCGCCACGATGACCCCCAGGAGGATGAGAGCCCCCCCTCCCACCAGCGACGGACCGGGCTCTTCGCCGATGGCGGGGAGGAGCCAGGCGATGAGTGTGGCTCCCAGGGGCTCTCCCAGGACCGCCAGATTTGCCATGTACGCCCGAACGTACCGGAGCGCGTAGTTCACGCCGGTGTGCCCGATCATCATGGGGCCCGCCGCCAGTGCCGCGAATACGGCCCAGTCCCGGCCGGAGTACCCCTCCACCAGGGGCACGGACGGAGTCAGGAGCACCGCCACCAGGAGTACGCCGGCGGCGGCGCCGTAGACCAGGAAGATGTAGCTCCACAGATCCAGTCCGGGGCGCAGGGCCCGGCCGATGGCGTAATAGGCCGCTGCCAGCAGGGCCGCGCCCAGGGCAAGGGCATCGCCCAGGAGGGCCTGCCCTCCCAGCGCCAGATCTCCCCACCCGATCCACGCCGCCCCCACCACCGCCACACCCATCCCGGCCCACTCGCCACGGCGGGGTCGCTCCCGGAGAAAGAGGGCCGAAAGGATGGCCACGAAGAGGGGTTGGGTCGACACGAGAACGGCGGCGGACGCCACCGTCGTGTACTGAACCGCCGCGATCCAGCCCCAGAAGTGGAAGGCGAGGAAGGTCCCGGCAAGCATGGCCAGGCCCAGCCCGCGCCTTCCCACGCTCAAGAGCGCCCGCCGGGAGGATGGACGGAAGAGGAGGACCACCCCGATGAAAGCCACACTCAGGAGAAGTCGCCAGGCGGAGATGGCCAACGCCGGCGCGTCGCTGAACCGCACCAGAGGTCCGGCCCAACTGAAGGCCGTGACCGCCACGATGAGGACCGGGACGGGCGGAATGGGAGGCGACGGACGCGGCCCGATGACGGGCTCGGAAGAGTCGGTGGTCTGCTGCATCCGGGCAACATATTGAACCGGGGCACGGAAGGCATACCTTTGCGTTGCCATGACTGCCCACCCGCCCCCGTCAACCCCGAACGGACCGCCGCCCCCCCACGGCGCGCCGGCACCCCACGGGGGCTTCGAGCCCGAGCCGTTCCGGCCGGCGCCCTGGCTCCCCGGCCCCCACCTCCAGACCATGGGCGCCAAGTTCCTGCGTCCGCGGGTCGGGACCCGGGTCCGAAGGGAACGCCTCACCACCCCCGACGACGACTTCCTGGACCTGGACTTCGTGGCGGGCCTCCCCGGGCAGGACGATCAGCCCCTGGTCATCATCCTCCACGGGCTGGAAGGATCGACCCGGCGGGGATACGTCCGACTGGCCATGGCTGAGCTGGCGCTTCGCGGCATCCCCTCGGTGGGGCTGAACTTCCGGTCGTGTTCCGGCGAGTTGAACCGACGCCCCCGGTTCTATCACTCCGGTGAGACGAGCGACCTGGCCTTCGTGGTTCGGACCCTCGCTGAGCGCTGGCCCGGGCGTCCGCTCGGCGCCCTGGGCTTCTCCCTGGGTGGAAACGTCCTTCTCAAGTACCTGGGCGAATCCGGCCGTATGGAGGAGGGACCTCTGGCCGTGGCCGCCGCCGTCTCCGTTCCCTTCGATCTCCTGGCAGGCACCCGTGCCCTCGAGACGGCCCCCATGGGTCGTGTCTATTCCCACTACTTCCTGCGATCGCTCCGGCGAAAGACCGCCGGGAAGGCTGACCTGATCCGGAAATGGGTCGATCTGGACGGGGTCCGGCGGGCCAGAACCCTCCGGGAATACGACGAGGCCGCCACAGCTCCCCTCCACGGTTTTCCGGGCGCGGAGATCTACTACCGCAGGTCGTCATCGGCGGGATTCCTCCAGGACATTCGCACCCCAACCCTCCTCCTCCAGTCCGACGATGATCCCTTCCTCCCCCGTGAAGCCCTGCCCCGGGCGGTGGTGGAGGCCAATCCCCGGCTCCTGGCGGCCTTCACCTCCGGAGGAGGGCATGTGGGGTTCGTGGACGGACCGGGTCCATGGAGCGCGGGCTTCTGGGCCGAGCGGGAAGCGGCCCGATATCTGCATCATATGCTGAGCCGGTTATATTGACCCGGAAACAGTTCGTCCCCGTCCCCCCTCCTCAGGAGAAGGCCATGACGTGCCCCACCCCTTCCCGAATGAGACCTCGCCGAGCAGCGATGTCGACCCTGGTCCTCCTGGTTCTGGCCGGCTTCGCCCTCGTCATGAGCCCCGGCAAGGCCCAGGCCCAACAGGGAACCTCGGTGGAGTTCACCGAGGTGACCTCCATGCAGGCCGCCGGCTTCCTGCAGCTCATCGCCCGCCGGGCCGGCGGCGAATCCACGCATACCATCCACGTGCTGGGCGCCAAGATGCGTGTGGATGACGACGACGCCTCCACCATCATGGACGCGGAGGAGCTCCGTTGGCTCCTCCTGTTCCACGACATGGAGGCCTACATGGAGTTCGGCATCGGCGATGTGCCCGACATGATGGCAGCCATGGAAGAAGCCATGGCCCAGGCGGAAGCCGAACTGGAGGCCGAACTGGCTGACGCCGACATGGACCGGGAGGAGTTGGAGGCCGCCATGGCCGAGGCCCAGGCCACCATGGATGTGAGTGTCGAGTACGTGAACACCGGGGAGTCCCAGGTCATCAACGGGTACGCCGCCGATCGGCACCAGGTCATCGTGCGGGTGGAGGGTGCCGCCGATGTGGAGGGCGCCGAGGAGATCGAGGGCGGTGCACTGGTGGTGGTGCTGGACATGTGGCTCTCCGAGGAGCTGGCTCGGGAGAACCCCCTCTACATCGGGCACGGCGACGGGGCGGACAACCCCTTCGTTCAGGCTCTCCTGGCGAATCCCCAGTACCAGGAAATGGTGGACGAGATCTCGGCCGGCTTCGAGCCCGGAAACCCCTCCTCCGAACTGATGGTTTTCGGGATGGTGGACCCGCGCATCGGCGCCGCCATGGATGAGGCCGTCACCCAACTGGCCGAGCTGGATGGGATGGCGGTGCGCACCACCTCGGTGGTGGCGCTCCTTCCTCCGCAGGTGGAGCTGGACACCGAACTCCTCCTGGCCTGGACTCCCGACGGGATGGGCGACCAGATCGCGGGGGCCGCCACCGAAGCCGCCCGGCAGGCGGCCCGGGACGCGGCGGCCGGCGCCGCCCGGGATGCCATCCGGGGCGCCGTGGGCGGTCGCATGGGCCGACTGGCCCGGCGGGGCGGCGGCGATGATGAGCCAGAGGAGGCCGAGGTGGCTGAGGAAGACCTGGTGATCCAGCCGCTCCTGCGCTGGAACTCAGAAGTGACCCAGGTCAGAACAGTGGGTGTTCCCACTCCGGACATGTTCGTCATCCCCGCCGGGTATCGTGACTTCAGCGAAGCCATGCGGGAGATGATGACCCAGGGAGGCGCCACCGGCGCTCGCTGACCCTTCCCGGCCGTCACCGCATGGGGGATGGGGATGAGCTTCCGCCGGGCGTAACGCCTACGGGAGCAGGCGGGCGTGCCACCCATCGGCCGCCCGCCTCTCCCAGCGCCCTTCCCGGAGTTCACCGAGCCGCACCAGAGCAGGGTCGAAGACCACCGTGTCCCCGGTGATGCGGCCCGCCGCTCCTTCCTGGCGGAACTCGGAGCGGCTGACCCGCCGGACCTCCCCCCCGTTCTCCGGATCTCGGTACCACACCGGTCCGCCCCCCACCATCTCGATCCCGAGTTCCCGCTCCACCTCCTGCAGGCGGCGTCTCAGCGCGTCGATGGAGCACCCGGTGGGCGGCGCCACCGATTCGTCCACCCCCACGAACAGAAACCGCCCTTCCCGCCAATCCCTGGCGGCGGCCAACTCCTTTCCGTGCGCCTTCCACGCCTCCAGGAAGTCGTCCACCGCCTCCAGGAGGTGGTCTTGTTCCGAGGCGTCCAGCGCCCGGTCGGTCCCGAAGACCCAGAGCCGGGCCTGGTCGGGAAGGGGGGCGAGGGGATCGGTTTGGGAGTTGGTGGCACCGGGGTCTGGGTGGATCATGGGCATCTGGAAAGGAGGGCTGGAATGTGGGATTGGGGTGAACTGTGGGATTGGGTGTAAGGTCAGGGGCAGCGGGGATGCTCGGGCCTCTACCCGCCCTTCTCGTCGTCAGCGGGGATGGGCGCGACCTCCAGGGGCCGGGGCGGGGCCTCCTTGTCCAGAAGCACCGCCACCCACTTCAGATCCTCGGTGTTTTCCAGCATGATCTTCACGATCATGGTGAGGGGGACGGCCAGGAGGGCTCCGATGGGTCCCCAGACGAAGGCCCAGAAGATGAGGGAGAGGATCACCACCAGGGTAGAGAGCCCGAGGCGGCGCCCCAGGAGCTGGGGTTCCAGGAGGTTCCCGAACACCACATTGATCCCCAGGTATCCACTCCCCACCAGAATGGCGGGGCCCAGGCCGCTGAACTGAACGATGGCCAGGAGAATGGCGGGAATGGCCGCCAGGATGGACCCGATGGTGGGGACGTAGTTCAGGATGAACCCGATGATCCCCAGCAGAATGGGAAAATCCAGCCCCATGAGCCAGGCCCAGAGGCCAATGCAGATCCCCGTCCCCAGGCTGACCAGGGTCTTGATGATGAGGTACTCCAGAACCTCGCCGGTGATCTTGGCGAACCGCCCCATGTCCCCGTCTTCCTTGCCCAGAACGGCCCGGAACTTCTCGGGGAAGATGGATGCTTCCGCCAGGATGAAGATGAGGATCAGGAAGACCAGGAAGGCGTTGGACAGGATGGACGCGGCCCGGGCCAGCGTCCCCCGGGTGAAGTCCATGACCGCTGAAGCGCTGATGAGATCCCCGGAGAGATATTCTCCCATGGGGATCCCCCGGTCCTGGAAGGCGTTCACCCACCCCTCGAAGAGTCCCGACAGCCGGCGCGTGTAGACCGGTAGGCGAGCCTCCAGGTCCGTCATGGACTGGGCCGCCAGGAGGAGGACAAGACCGATGATGGCCATGTCCACCAGGACGGCCAGCACGATGGCCAGCGGAGTGGGCACGCCCCGTCTTTGAAGCCAGAGCAGGATGGGAAGGGTCAGGATGGCCAGGAAGAGCGCCAGCGAAAAGGGGAGGAGGATGGGAGCACCCGCCCGCAGGCCGGCTACCACCACCACGGCGGCGGCCAGGATCATCAGGAACCGGGCCCCGGGACCCCACTCCATCCTCATGGCGTTCATGCGGTTCTCCCCCATCCCCGCTCCCTGGCCTCCCTTTGCGGTGTTGCCGCTGAATCTGCTACCGGCCTTCTTCCACCCCCGCCGTACACCGGGGCCTTTCCCGGAGGTTCCCGACCCGAACCGGAACGCCGCCCCTCGCTCGGGGTCCGATGGTCATGACCACGCCCGGACCTTCCCGCATCCCCGAAGACGACGACACCCTTATGCAGCAGTGCCGCGTGGACACCTTTCGATCCGGCGGCCCCGGGGGCCAGCATCAGAACACCACCGAGAGCGGCGTCCGGCTCACCCACCGCCCCACGGGGATCACCGTCACGGCCCGGGATGAGCGAAGCCAGCACCGGAATCGTCGCCTTGCCCTGTCCCGCCTGCGAGAGCGGTTGGAAGAACGCTACCGACGGCGTACTCCTCGCAAGAAGACCCGCGTTCCCGCCCGGGAAAAGCGCAAGCGCCTGGAAGCCAAGCGACGCCGATCGAAGAAGAAGAAGCTGCGGCGCCCCCCCAAATCGCAGGACTGACGTGGGTGGGCCAGCACAGGGCGGTGTCTTCCGAAAGGGGTTCCATCATCGCTCCGGTCTCAGAGTGCGCCCCTCCAGGCTCACGAGGCGCTCATCCTTTCCAGGAAGGCCCGTTCATCGGCACTCAGGGACGCAGGTCCCGTCCGGTCCAGCTTCCCCATGATCCGCTCGTACTCGTCCCGGTTCACGGGGTGAAGTTCCCGTACATCCAAGCCCCGCCAGCGCTCCAGGTGTTGGCTGGACGGACGGCTCGGCGCCTGAGCCTTCTCCACCTGGCGCTTGAAGCGCTCCGCCCCGGAATTTCGCTCCAACAATTTGAGATAGGCCCACCCTCCCACGAACCCGCCCAGGTGGGCGAAGTGGGCCACATTCCCCCCGCCCTGGATTCCCGCCCACACCGAGATCACCGCCAGGCCGATGACCAGGACCCGAGCCCGAATGGGGATGATCCCATAGATGAAGATCCGCTCATCGGGATAATAGCGGGCGAACCCCAGCAGGATCCCGAAGACGGCACCCGAGGCCCCGACGATGAGGGCGAAGGGAGTGAAGACGGAGAGGAGCCCTCCCACCACGCCGCTCACCAGGTAGAGCCCCAGGAAGTGGCGCCCCCCCACCTTGTTCTCCAGACGGGGCCCGAAGAAGAAGAGCCCGATCATGTTGAACAGGAGGTGCAGGAAGTTGGCGTGAAGGAACTGGTAGGTGATGATGGTCCAGGGGCGGAATAGCCCGTAGGCTGGAATCCACCCGAACAGGGGAAAGACCATCTCCCGCACAGGAGCGGTGAGAAAGTAGATGACCACGTTCAGAATGAGGAGACGGGTCACCCAGGGGGTCATGGCGTACACAGGTCGGAAAGAACTCCCGTAGCGGGTGCGGGGGCGATGGAACAGGGAGCCTCGGGAATGGCACCGTACGGCCCGAAGCTCGGATTATGGAAGAAGATGAGGCCGGGGGCAACGGCACCCGTCAGAGCAGAGCCTCCACCGCCCGCAGGCGGACGGCGGCGTCCTCTGCGGCCAGATTGCTCACGTACACCTTGTGGATTCCCCGCTCGGCGAGGGCCTGAATGGTACCGGCGCAAACTTCGTCGGCCGACCGTCCCGCCTCAAACTCCCGGACGAGTCCCTCGGCCGGTACAGGCAGGAAGTTCGCCAGTCGCGCCAGAGTGCGGGGGTTGGCGCTCCGATAGAAGAAAATGCCGAAGAGCCCGGGCATGGCGAGTCCACGACGCTCCGCCTCGTTCAGGAACCGGTCCACCGGCCCCATGTCATGGTGGGAAATGACCTGGGTCAGGAAGTAGTCGGCCCTATGCCCTTCGTCCAGGAGAAGGCCCACCTGCTCCGCAGGATCCCGAAAAGGGTTTACCCACGCTCCCAAGGGAAGTCCCGGCACCCTGGGGCGGAGGTGGGCTCGCAGGTCCCTGGATCGGGGCACACAGCGGGGCGGCCCCACCTGGGTATCCCCACCGGTTACCGTTACCCCTCCCAGCCCGTGGGCCTGGGCCCGCCGGGCGAAGAGTCCGCAATATTCCAGGGTGTGCTTGCAGGTGAGGAATGGAATGACCCGGGTCAGATCCGCGTCTGCCCCCAGGCTGGTGGTGAGTACCCGCAGGCTCTCCTCTTCCCGGTCTCCCACCGCATCGTCGGTGAAGAGGATGAAGCGCTCATCCTCCAGCAGGCGGAGCACCCCGTGCTCGAGACGGATCCAGGCGTCAACGGATGCCTCGGCGGGCAGATCCGCCGGCGGCGGACGGAGCTCAACCGACATGATAGGTCGATCACCATAAAGATATTCAAGAAATGGACTTGTAGCGGATTCGAAACCATCTGAGACCGAAGAGATCCGCTCCCGGTCAGAGGAGAACAACCCACTCGTACCCGGCCGCCCACCGGCAAACCCGCCCGTCTGAATCCGGTCCTTCATCCATCCACCCCTACCGGCGCGGCCATCCGGGCCCGTACCCGTCGCACCACCTCCAGGGCCCGCTCCACACTGCCCCGGGGCGCCGCCACATGGATCCCACGGATCCGGGGAAATAGAGCCGTGGCCGCGGTCACCGCCAGCTCGATCCCCTCCTCCCCCGCTGCATCCCCGCCCCGGGCCTCCGCCTCCCTCATCCGCTCCATGACCTCCTCGGGCACCTGGATCCCCGGGACCTCGTGGTGAAGGAACTCGGCGGTACGGAGCGAATCCAGCGGCCAGACCCCGGCCAGGACCGGAATCTCCGGCCCATCTCCCGCAAAGGCCTGATCCAGGAAGCGAAGAAGGGCATCGGGGGCGAACACGGGCTGGGTCACGGCGAACTCGGCTCCCGCCTCCACCTTCCACCGGAACCGGCGGTGTTCCCGCTCCAGGTCGGTGGCCCCGTGGTTCAGCGCCACCCCGATGACGAAGGGTGTGGGAACCTCCACCGGACTCCCACCGGGATCCACCCCACGGTTCAGGTGGTGGAGCACATTGGTGAGCCCGATGGAATCGATGTCCAGGGTGGAGGCCCGGTCGCCGTAGGGGCCGGTGGGAGGCAGATCGCCGGTTACGGCCAGGAGATTCCGGACGCCGGCGGCGGCGGCTCCCAGGAGATCGGAGATCATGCCCAGCATGTTCCGGTCCCGGCAGGCGTAGTGGGCCAGCACGTCCAGCCCCGTTTCCCGCTGCACCAGCATCGCCGCCGGGAGAGCCGCCATACGGGCCCGGGCCCGGGGAGCATCGGGGATGGAGACCAGATCGACCCCGGCAAGGCGCGCCCGTCGGGCCTCGCCCAGCAGCGCCCCCGGATCCCAGCCCAGGGGCGGAACCAGCTCCACCGAGGTGGTGAACTGCCCTTCGGCGAGCCTCCGCCCCAGGGGAGAGCGTTCGCCCAGGGGCTCCGGAGGGCGCGGCGACCCGGTCCGGATCCGCACCGGCGACGGAGGCGCCCGGCGCACCGGGGCCTGTTCCAGCCCCTCCAACGCCTCTCCCATGGCCCGGATGTGGTCCGGGGTGGTGCCGCAGCACCCCCCGATGAAGCGAGCGCCCACCTCGGCCATGCGTCGGGCATATCGGGCCATGTACTCGGGGCTGGCCATGTAGATCTTCCGGTCGCCCACCGTCCGGGGGAGGCCGGCGTTGGGAAGTGCCGACAGGGGTACAGCGCTGACCGCGGTCATCCGCTCCAGGGCGTCCAGGATCTCCGCCGGCCCTACCGAACAGTTCACACCCACGGCGTCGGCGCCCCACTCCTCCAGGAGCCGCACCGCTTCTTCCACATCGGTGCCGTACGACGTCCGTCCCCCACCTTCCACGGTGACCTGGGTCATTACCGGGAGGTCGCACATCTCCTTCACGGCTCGAAGGGCCTGGCCCAGCTCCCGCACATCCTGGAAGGTCTCAAGGACGAACCCGTCCACTCCCCCGTCCAGGAGCCCCTCCACCTGACGGGTGAAATACCCCCGCGCCTCCTCCTCGGCGGTGGGTCCCCAGGGTTCGATGCGAATCCCGAGGGGCCCCAGGGCCCCCAGCACCAGCACATCCGAGCAGCTCTCCCCGGCGGGAAGACGGGCGGTGGCTGCCCCCTCCCGAGCCCGCTCCACGGCGGCCCGATTGATCTCCACCGTCCGGGCCTCCAGCCCGAAGCTGGACAGCTTCACCGGGTTGGCACCGAAGGTGTTGGTCTCCAGGATCCGGGCTCCCGCCTCCACATATTCCCGGTGGATCCCCTCCACCAGTTCGGGGCGGGAGAGGTTCAACTCGTCGTAGCAGACGTTGACGAAGACGCCCCGCTCGTAGAGGACCGTCCCCATGGCCCCATCCAGAAGATGGATACGGCCGTCACCGAGTCGGGCTCGCAGATCTCCCGGTCCCTCAGCCACGAACCGCCTCCCGGTCATCCAGATTGGGGCGGAGCCACCGCTCTGCCTCTTCCTCCGTGATCCCGCGTCGCCGCGCGTAATCGGACAACTGATCCCACCCCAGCCGCCCCACGCCGAAGTAGAAGGCGTCAGGATGCGCCAGGTACCACCCGCTCACCGAGGCGGTGGGAAGCATGGCAAAGCTCTCGGTGAGGCGGATCCCCAGCTCCTGGGCGCCGATGAGCTCCATGAGCGTCCGCTTCTCCGAATGATCCGGGCAGGCGGGGTAGCCGGGCGCCGGCCGGATCCCCCGGTAGCGCTCGGCGATGAGGTCGTCGTTGGAGAGGGCCTCGTCGCCGGCGTATCCCCAGAGTTCCCGCCGCACCCGCTGGTGGAGAAGCTCGGCGTACGCCTCCGCCAGCCGGTCGGCCAGCGCCCGGGCCAGGATGCTCCGGTAGTCGTCATGGGCCCGGTCGAATCGTGCCGTGACTTCGTCCAGTCCAAGCCCGGTGGTGACGGCGAAGGCGCCGGCCCAGTCCGGGACCCCGGTCTCCCGGGGGGCCACGAAATCGGCCAGGGCCAGGTTGGGCCGGACCTCCCCTTCCCTTCCCGGCTTGGAGAACTGTTGCCGCAGGGTGTGGATCCGCGCCCGGACGCCGGTGCGCTCCTCATCGTGGTAGAGCTCGATGTCGTCGCCCACGGCGTTGGCCGGCGCCAGGAGGGCCGCCCCCCGGGCCTCGAGCCATCCCTCTCCGGTGATGCGGTCGAGGAGCTCCTGGGCGTCCCGGAAGAGGGATCGCGCCGTCTCGCCCACGTCCGGATCGGAGAGGATGTCCGGGTACTTGCCCCGGAGCTCCCACGACTGGAAGAAGGGCGTCCAGTCGATGAACTCCCGAAGGCGGGTCAGATCCTCTTCCACGAAGAGGTGGCGACCGGGCGCGGCGGGGCGGATGGGGTCGTAGACGGCCCAGTCCACCGGGAAGCGGTTCCGCCGGGCCTGCTCCAGCGGGAGGAGGGGCGAGCGTTCCCGACGCCCCCTGTGCCGTTCCCGGATCCCGGCATACTCCTCCCGGGTGCGGGCCACATAGGCCGGGGCCTCCCGGCGGTTCAGGAGTCGGGAGATGACCCCCACCGCCCTGGAGGCATCGTCCACATGGAGGGTGGGGCCGCTGTAGCGCTCCTCGATCTTCACTGCCGTATGCGTCCGGGAGGTGGTGGCGCCGCCGATGAGGAGGGGGACCGAGAACCCTTCCCGCTCCATCTCGCCGGCCACATGCACCATCTCGTCCAGAGACGGGGTGATGAGGCCCGAAAGCCCGATGACGTGGGCCCCCTCTTCCCGGGCCGCCGCCAGGATCCGGTCTGCGGGAACCATCACGCCCAGGTCCACCACCCGGTAGCCGTTACACTGCAGGACCACACCCACGATGTTCTTTCCGATGTCGTGGACGTCGCCCTTCACCGTGGCCAGCACCACCGTCCCCTTCCCGTCGTCCCGCTCCTCGTGGATCCCGGCGGCCCGGTCGGCGGCCGTCTCCCGCTCGATGTGGGGGATGAGGTGCGCCACCGCCTTCTTCATGACCCGGGCGCTCTTCACCACCTGGGGGAGGAACATCTTGCCGGCCCCGAAGAGGTCGCCCACCCGGTTCATCCCGTCCATGAGGGGCCCCTCGATGACGCGGATGGCCCGCTCCGACTCCTGGCGGACCTCCTCCACATCTTCCTCGACCCAGTCGTCCATCCCCTTCACCAGGGCGTGGACCAGCCGGTCCCGGGCCGGCGCCTCCCGCCAGCTCAGATCTTCGACACGGACCGACTCGGTGCCCCGGTAGCGTTCGGCCAGCTCGGTGAGTCGCTCGGTGGCGTCGGGGATCCGCTGGAAGAGGGCCCCCTCGATGGTCTCCCGAAGCTCGTCGGGGATCTCGTCGTAGACCGGGAGCGCCCCGGCGTTCACGATCCCCAGATCGAGCCCCGCCGCCACCGCGTGATAGAGGAAGACGGCGTGGATGGCCTCCCGGAGCTCCGGGCTTCCCCGGAAGGAGAAGGAGAGGTTGGAGACGCCTCCGGAGGTGAGGGCGTGGGGAAGGGTAGCCTTGATCTGCCGGACCGCCTCGATGAAGGCCTCACCGTACCCATCGTGCTCGGCGATCCCCGTGGCGATGGCGAAGACGTTGGGGTCGAAGATGACGTCTTCGGGGGGGAAGCCCACCTCCTCGGTGAGGATGCGGTAGGCCCGGGTACAGATCTCCACCTTCCGCTCCATGGTGTCGGCCTGCCCCTCCTCGTCGAAGGCCATGACCACCACGGCGGCGCCGTAGCGGCGGACCCGCCGAGCCCGCTCCCGGAAGAGCTCTTCCCCGTCCTTCATGGAGATGGAGTTCACCACCCCCTTCCCCTGGATCCGCTGGAGCCCCGCCTCCAGCACCTCCCAGCGGGAGGAGTCGATCATGATGGGGATGCGGGAGATGTCGGGCTCGGCGGCCAGGAGGTTCAGGAAGCGGATCATGGCGGCCTCCGAATCCAGGAGCCCCTCGTCCATGTTCACGTCCAGGATCTGGGCGCCCCCCTCCACCTGCCCCCGGGCCACCTCCAGCGCCTCGTCGTAGCGGTCGTCCTCGATGAGGCGTCGGAACCGCCGGGATCCGGTGACGTTGGTGCGCTCGCCCACATTCACGAAGTTCAGCTCGGGCCCGATGTTCAGGGGCTCGAGACCGCTCAGGCGACATCGCACCGGTCGCTCCGGAGGCGTGCGGGGGATGACCCCCTCCACTGCCGCGGCGATGGCCCGGATGTGGTCCGGCGAGGTGCCGCAGCATCCGCCGGCAATGTTCAGCCACCCCTCCCGGGCCCACTGGCCGAGCCAATCCGCCATCTCGGCGGGACCCAGGTCGTACCCGCCGAACTCGTTGGGTAGGCCGGCGTTGGGATGGCACGAGGTGAACCCGTCGGAGATCCGGGAGAGCTCTTCCACATAGGGACGGAGCTGCTTGGGACCCAGGGCGCAGTTGAGACCCACCGAGAAGGGTTCGGCGTGGCGCACCGAGTTGACGAAGGCTTCCAGCGTCTGACCCGAGAGCGTCCGGCCCGAGGCGTCGGTGAGGGTGCCCGAGACCATGACGGGGAACCGCTGACCCTCCGCCTCGAAGACCTCTTCCAGAGCGAAGAGGGCCGCCTTGGCGTTCAGGGTATCGAAGACCGTCTCCACCATGAAGAGGTCCACGCCGCCGTCCAACAGGCCGTGGATCTGCTCGGTGTAGGCGTCGGCCAGCTCCCGGAACGTCACATTCCGATAGCCCGGATCCTCGACCCGGGGCGACAGGGACGCCGTCCGGTTGGTGGGGCCCAGGATGCCGCAGACGAAGCGGGGGCGCGACGGATCCGCCGCCTCGGCGGCTTCCACCGCCCGCCGGGCCACCCGTGCCGACGCCGCGTTCATCTCGTGGACCGCCCCTTCCGTCCCGTAGTCGGCCTGGGCGATGGCCGTGGCCGAGAAGGTGTTGGTCTCCACGATGTCCGCCCCCGCCTCCAGATAGGCGCGGTGGATGCCCTCGATGACGTCGGGGCGGGTGATGGAGAGGAGGTCGTGGTTTCCGCGGAGTTCGCTGGGGTGGTCCGCGAACCGCTCCCCCCGGTAGTCGGCCTCGGTGAGATCGTGCCCCTGGAGCATGGTGCCCATGGCACCATCCAGAACCAGGATGCGCCGACGGGCCGCCTCGTGGAGGCGGGCAACGGGGTCGCCGGATGAGCGCATGGCGCCCGACGGATGCTGGACAGATGACACGGTGGAAGACTCCTTCGGACCATCCCCGGCGGAGGCGTGGCGACGCAGGTGGGGACGGAACATCCCCGCCGCGAGATCACGCCGGGGAGTGGCTTTTTAGCGGTTCGGTTTCCCGGGTCGCAATACGCCTCAAATCACCCCGAGCTCTCTGGCTCAGATCCGGAAACTACGCAAGGGGGCTTCGGAGCACCACCCTGCCGCGGCCCTGGC
>REEG01000061.1 GCA_007695195.1 Gemmatimonadales bacterium
TGAATCGGCGCATGGTACCCGGTTGTGCGGGGTCCGGAGGGCCCTGGTCACAGATCGCGAACAGGGCGGGCGTCGGGAGCCGAATCCGAAGTTGTGGGCCGGCGTAAGCCGAGAGAGCTCCCAGGCGTGGGGCGGCATGTGCCGGCGTGCGCTGAGGGACAACCCAGGCGTGGGCCGGCGTAAGCCGAGAGACCGACGGGAGATCAACCGGGCAGGTGGCCTCTTTGTAGAACCCTGAATGGGGAGGAAGGGTCAGAGCGCCCGAAGACGCCACATGCGGGGCCTGCGGCTGGGCCCGCCGCCGCCCTCCACCCGAGGGCATTTCGTGGGGAAGGTGGAGCGCACGGTTGACATGGGAGTGCCCCCGACAAAATAATGCACCATCCGGCGGCCATACGGCCACCTGGCCACATAGCGCCCCCCTGCCCACAACGCGCCTTCCGGCGCTACGAACGATGAGGGAAGCGGGTGCGGCCCCCGTCGGGCGCTCCGGAGTCCGGAGTCGTTGGTCCTGGGACACATCTGCGCGGAAGGGAGGCGAGTCGATGATGGCACGTGAGGATTGGTCGGAGTTCCCCGGGAACCAGGAACAGCACGGGTCCGAGTCGGCGCAGCCCCTCATGACGCTCACCTACCGGAGCCGGGCCACAGGGGCCATGTCGCCCGCCGGCCTCCGCCAGTTGCGGGAAATGGCGGCGGCGCGCAACCGCGCAGAAGGTGTCACCGGCGTGGTGCTCTACGACAACCAGCGCTTCTTCCAGTGGCTGGAAGGCCCCCCGGACGGCGTCGCCCGCGTGTGGTCGTCCATCAGCCGCGATCCGCGCCACACCGACATCGAAGCCATTTCGGTGCACGCTGCGCCCACCCGGCTGTTCGGACAGTGGGACATGAGGCTGTCCACCAGTCGGGAAGAGATGGCCGATCTGAGGGGCATGTCCCCCGGCCTCATCCACCCGGAGGCCGAGCGTCTCGCCACCCTGGCCATCGGCACCGACTCGGATGCCGTCCGGGGCCTCATTGCCGATGTGTTCGGTCGATACGAGTCCCTCCAGACCGTCACGGAGCAGCTCATCGAACCGGCGGCCCGCCGCCTCAGCGACCTCTGGAGTTCCGGCGACTGCAGCGAGTACGAGGTGACGCTGGGGCTGTGCCGCCTCCAGACCTCCATGCGGGTGCTCATGGCCGACAGCGTGCCCGACATCGCCGACGAGCCGTTGGTGGTCCTGGTGGCGCCCTTGCCGGGGGAGATCCACCTCCTGGGTGCCACCCTCGGCGCCGAAGCCACCTGGCAGGCGGGGTGGGAAACGGAACTCCGGTTCCCGTCCACCGAAGAAGCCCTGAAGAAGATCGTGGCCACCAACTGGTTCGACGCCGTGGACCTGTCGCTCAGCCCGGCCAACCAGCGCGAGCATCGCATTCCCAGCATGGAGAAGATCATCGCCACCGTGCGTCGGGCGTCGCAGAACCCCGCCCTGGTGGTGGTGGCCGGAGGACGGGCCTTCTACGATCGCCTGGCCACCAGTTCGGATGTGGGCGCCGACGCCAGTCACGCATCGGCGGCCCAGGTGACCCAGGCCATCGAGCAGGCCAGAAGAGGCCGACTCTAGGCCCGGACTCAGCCGGACTCCTCGCCCTCAGCCAGGCTCCTCTCCCTCTGTGTGCCCCGCCATGTGGGACCACGCGCCCTCGGTGGCCGCGTCGGGATCCGGGTTCCACTGAGGACCTGCGGCAGCTTCCGCCAGATCCGAGTCGGTTCCGGGCCACCCCTCGGCGCCGTGGGCCATCTCCCAGAAGGCGATCTCGTAGAGGATGGTGAGGCGGTACGCGTCGGACATCCTGGCGCGCTCCGCCGGAGACGCCTCGGCGGCCAGCCCTTCCAGCTCTTCCCCGAGCCACTGCACGTACCCTGCGAACTCCGGGCCCGACCAGTTCTCCACGAAGGGCATCCAGGGAGAATCGGGGTCAATCCCTTCCCGGACCACCTTCCACGAATCGTGATACGCCCGTTCGGCGGCGTAGAGGACGGTCCAGGCCACCGGGTAGCTGGCGTACGCCGCCGTGGTCAGGAGGAACTGCACGTAGGCGTGACAGGCGAAGGCCGGCGGGGCGCCCCGGAGCTGCACATCCACTCGGGCCGCCCGCTCCTCGAAGAGCCGGAGTTCCTTCTCCAGCGCCGAGATGACCCCCGCCAGAGGCGCCCAGTGGCGAGTGGGTGCCTTGGGGAGGAGGGCTCCGATGAAGGGGATGGCCGCCTCCACGAAGAGGTAGTCCTGGCGCATCCAGGTGGCGAAGGTCTCCCTGGGAATGGTCCCGTCCCGGGTCTCCAGGAGGAAGGGGTGCTCCCGGATCCTGCTCCAGAGGAGTGCGAACCGCTGGTCCTGCTCTGAGATGAACGACATGGGCCCTCTCGTTGTCCGTGGGATTCGTATTTCGTGGGAAGGGGAGGACGGGTCGGCCAAGTGCCGAGGCCCTTTGGGGATGGCTTGTGGGTGGCTTGTGGGTGGGGCAAGGCTAACGGCGGCGCGACGGCGGATCAATCGGAGCTGCGCCGCCCCGTGGTTGGAGCCCGGCCGGGAAGCGTCTCGGGCATCCGCACCCAGGCGACACCCGCCGAGAGGAGGGCCAGGAGGCCGCCGGCCAGCACCGCCGGGGCGATCCCCAGCATGTCTGCCAGGAGGCCGGCCACGATGGCGCCGAAGGCGTAGCCCGAGTCCCGCCAGAGTCGGTAGACGCCCACCGCCGAGCCGCGCCACGCGGGGTGGGCCACGTCGGCCACCGAGGCCAGGAGGGTGGGATAGACCAGAGCGGTGCCGGCCCCCAGGAGCGCACTTCCCGCGAACCAGATCCAGAACTCGTCGCCGGCGGCCACCACGAAGAGGGCCAGTCCCTGCAGGACCATTCCCCCCACGATGAGGGGTTTGCGGCCGATTCGATCGGAGAGCCCACCGGTCCAGAGCTGCAGGATGCCCCAGAGCGCCGGGTAGATGAAGGTGAGGATCCCGATCTGGCTCACGGTGAGCCCACCTGCGGCGAAGTAGAGGGGGAAGAGACCCCACGCCAGACCGTCCTTGAAGTTCGTCACCAGCCCGGCCTGGCTCGCGCCGAAGAGGGCCGGACTCCGCCAACTCGCCAGGGCGAAGATCTCCCGTCCGCTGAGGCTGCCGCCCATGGTGGCGTCTTCGGAGCCGGCACCCACGGTGGCCGTGTGGTTTCTCGATTCCAGCGCCACATGGTCGGCGGTTTCGCGGACGAAGAGCACCGTGAGGCCCAGCCCCAGGGCCACGAAGGCGATGCCCAGGTAGAAGGGCTCGGGGCGGAGTCCGAAGGCTTCGGCCACATAGCCGGTGCCCAGCGCCGCCAGCGCCACCGCCAGGTAGCCGGCGAACTCGTTCAGCCCCATGGCCAGCCCCCGGGCCTTGGGACCCACCAGGTCGATCTTCATGATGACGGTGGTGGACCAGGCCAGCCCCTGGTTGATGCCCAGGAGCACGTTGGCGAAGACGATCCAGGACCACGACGGCGCCCACATGAGGAGGAAGGGCACCGGGATCCCGAAGAGCCAGCCCACGATGAGCACCTTCCGCCGGCCGAAGAGGTCGCCCAGCCGGCCGGCGAAGAAGTTGGTGCCCGCCTTCACGAACCCGAAGGTCACGATGAAGGAGAGGATGGCCCCCCGGGCCACCATCCCGAAATCCTCTTCGGCGATGAGGGGGAGCACGGTGCGCTCGAGCCCCACCATGGCGCCCACGAAGGCGTTGACCACCACCAGGAGCCAGAACTGCCGCCAGTTCTCCCGCAGGCCGAGGCGGACGCCGGTCTCCGTCGTGTCGGTATCCCTCATGAGTGGTCCCCGTGGTCCCCCTGGTCCTCCTGGTCCCCCTGGTCCTCCTGGCCGGGGCGGAGCGACCCGGGGCGACCGGAGCCATCGAGGGCCGGGCCCACCGCCGCCACCGGGAACCCCCGGTCTTCCCAATCCGCCACGCCTTCTTCCGTCAGGCGGGCCCGGAACCCCTCCCTTCGCAGGCGCTCCACCGCCTGCCGCGAAAAGAGGCAGTAGGGACCCCGGCAGTAGGCCACGATCTCCTGGTCCCGGGGGAGCTCGCGGAGTCGCTCCTCCATCTCCGAGATGGGGATGGAGATGGCTCCCGGGATGTGCCCGGCGGCGTACTCGTCGGGGGGACGCACGTCCAGGAGCACCACCTCGCCCCCGTCGACCCGGCGGGCCAACGTGTCCAGATCCACCGCCTCCAGCGCCTCCGGGTCCCCATAGAAGTCGCTCACCAGTTCACGAACCTCGGCCAGGCTCTCGTGCGCCACATCCTGAAGGGACCGGATGAGGCGGCGAACGCCGGGTCCGGCCAGTCGGTACAGGACCCTCTGGCCCTCGCGGCGGGTCCGGACCAGAGACGCCCCCCGAAGTTCCCGGAGGTGATTGCTGGTGTTGGGCACGCTCAGGCCGGCCTGCTCGGCCAGCATCTCCACCGGCTTCTCGCCCTGGGCGAGAAGATCCAGGAGGAGCAGGCGGGAGCGGCTCGACAGGACCTTCCCGACACGGGCGAAGTGTTGGAACAGCTCGGCTTTCGGAGAAGGCAGGGAAGCGGGCATGGCGGTGGGGTGGGTGG
>REEG01000060.1 GCA_007695195.1 Gemmatimonadales bacterium
TCCCAGAGCTCTTCCGGGTCCCGGAGGCGGTAGAGGTCCATGTGGACCACCTGCACCCCCTCCCCGGCGGGGTACCGGAAGAGGAGGTTGAAGGTGGGCGACGGCATGGCCCCCTCCACCCCGGCGCCCCGGGCGATGGCCCGGGCCAGGACGGACTTTCCGGCGCCCAGTTGCCCGCGGAGCCCCAGGAAGATGGGTACGTCCATGTCCCGCCCCAGGGTCATCCCCCACTTCACCAGCTCACGTTCGGTCAGGATCATCGCTTCGCCGCCTTTGGTCCGGTCTTCACCGTGCCCTTCTCCAACCGGGTCCGAAGTTCGAAGAGTTCGTCCCGGAGGAGGGCGGCGCGCTCGAAGTCCAGCTCCGCCGCCGCTTCCTCCATCTCGCTCTCCAGCACCTTGATGAGGTCTTCCGCATCCATCTCGTCCTGATAGCCCGCCGCCACCTCCGCCACGCGAGGGAGGGGCTTCTCCCTGGCATCGGCCACCCGGGTCGAAAACTCGATCTCCTGGATGCTCTTGCGGATGGTGGCGGGGGTGATCCCGTGCTTCCTGTTGTGCTCGATCTGGATGGTCCGGCGCCGCTCGGTCTCGTCGATGCACTGGCGCATGGAGGGGGTAATGCGGTCCGCGTAGAGGATGGCCCGCCCTTCCTGGTTCCGGGCCGCCCGGCCGATGGTCTGGATGAGGGAGCGGGCGTTCCGGAGAAATCCTTCCTTGTCGGCGTCCAGGATCGCCACCAGCGACACCTCGGGGAGGTCCAGCCCCTCCCGGAGGAGGTTGATCCCCACCAGGACGTCGAACCGGCCGAGACGGAGGCCCCGGAGGATCTCCATCCGCTCGATGGTGTCGATCTCCGAGTGCATGTAGCGGACCCGCACCCCCACCCCCTGCAGGTATTCGGAGAGGTCCTCGGCCATGCGCTTGGTGAGGGTGGTGACCAGGACCCTTTCCTGGCGCTCGGCGCGGAGGCGGATCTCCGCCAGGAGGTCGTCCACCTGCCCCTTCACCGGACGCACCTCCAACTCGGGATCCACCAGGCCGGTGGGGCGGATGATCTGCTCCACCACCACGCCCCTGGAGAGCTCCAGCTCCCGGTCCGCCGGCGTCGCCGATACGAATACCGCCTGGTGGAGGAGGTCTTCCCACTCCTGGTAGCGGAGGGGCCGGTTGTCCAGCGCCGAGGGGAGGCGGAAGCCGTGGTCCACCAGCGTCATCTTCCGGGCCCGGTCCCCGTTGTACATCCCACCGATCTGGGGAAGGGACTGGTGGGACTCGTCCACGATGCAGAGGAAGTCGTCGGGGAAGTAGTCCAGCAGGCACGACGGCCGGTCCCCGGGCCCGCGCCCGGCCATGAACCGGGAGTAGTTCTCGATGCCGGGGCAGGTGCCGATCTCCAGCATCATGTCGATGTCGAAGTTGGTCCGGGACTCGATGCGCTGGGCCTCCAGGAGGCGGCCGTGACGCTGGAAGTGCTTCACCCGCTCCTCCATCTCCTCCCGGATCCGGGGCACCGCGTCCTCGATGGTGCGCCGGTGGGTGACGTAGTGGGAGGCGGGGTAGACGGCGGTGCGGTCCAGCGCCGTGATGAGCTCGCCGGTGAGGGGGTCGAAGCGGGTGATGCGCTCCACCTCGTCGCCCCAGAATTCCACCCGGATGGCCTGCTCCTCGTAGGCCGGGAGGACCTCCACCGTGTCGCCCCGCACCCGGAAGGTGCCCCGTTCGAAGGCGATGTCGTTGCGGCGGTACTGGATCTCCACCAGCCCGCGGAGGAAGTCGTCCCGGGCCACCTCTTCCCCCACCGTCACCTCGTACATGAGGGAGCGGTAGTCGTCGGGGTTCCCCAGGCCGTAGATGCACGAGACCGAGGCCACCACCACCACGTCGTCGCGCTCGAAGAGCGACGAGGTGGCCCGGAGGCGGAGGCGGTCGATGTCCTCGTTGATGGCCGAGTCCTTCTCGATGAAGGTGTCGGTGGCCGGGACGTACGCCTCGGGCTGGTAGTAGTCGTAGTATGAGACGAAGTACTCCACGGCATTCTTGGGGAGAAGCTGCTTGAGCTCGCCGTAGAGCTGTGCCGCCAGCGTCTTGTTGTGGGACATGACCAGGGCCGGGCGGCCGTGGTTGGCGATGACGTGGGCCATGGTGAGGGTCTTCCCCGTCCCGGTGGCGCCCAGAAGGGTCTGGAAGCGGTCGCCGCGGTCGAGGCCCTCCCCCAGTTCGGCGATGGCCCGGGGCTGGTCGCCTCCGGGCTCGAAGGGGGCTTCAATCTGGAAATCGGGCATCTGCGCGTCTCAGTCCGAACCCAGGTTCACCAGGTCCGAGTCCCCGAAGGACTCGCGCCGCTCCACCGAGATGACGCCCTTGATCTGGCCCACCCGGTTCATGACCCGGCTCAGGTGGGGCAGGTCCTGCACCTCCACCACGAACTCGCCCAGCATCCCCCCGTCCACGGCGCGGATGTCGGCGTGCTGGATGTCGGTGCCGGTATCGCTGATGGCCTTGGCGATGTCGGAGAGGATCCCGCGACGGTCCGACCCCCGGGTGATGAGCTTCACGAAGAAGCGGTCGCCCTGCTCCGCGGTCCACTCGATCTCCACCCGGCGCTCGGGATCCTGGGAGAGGTTCAGGATGTTGGGGCAGTCCTTGCGGTGGATGGAGACGCCGCGCCCCGCCGTCACATACCCGATGACCGGGTCGCCGGGGACGGGCTGGCAGCACTGGGAGTAGCGGACCATGAGGTTGTCCACCCCCTGGATCTGCACCCCCCGATCGCCCTTCATGATCTTCCGGGCGATCTTCTGAAGCGGGGATGAGGCCTTCCGCTTGGCCGCAGCTACCTGCTCGTCGGGGAAGAGCTCCTTGATCACCGCCGAGGGGCCGATGTCGCCCCGGCCCAGCGCGGCGTGGACGTGCTCGAAGTCCGGGTAGTCCAGTGCGTCGGCGGTCCGGGCCAGCTCGGCGTCGGCGGGGAGACGCACCCGGAGCTTCTTCAGCTCCCGGTCCAGGAACTCCCGGCCCAGCTTCACCGACTCCTCGTGCTCCTGCTGACGGATCCACTGCCGGATCTTCTGGCGGGCCCGGGAGGTCTTCACGAAGGCCATCCAGTCCCGGGACGGGGACTTTCGCGGGCTGGTGAGGATCTCCACCGTGTCGCCGTTCCTGAGCTCCCGGGAGAGGGGCGCGATGCGGCCGTTCACCTTGGCCCCGGCGCAGTGGAAGCCCACCTCGGTGTGGACGGCGAAGGCGAAGTCGATGGGGGTGGCGCCGGTAGGGAGCTGCTTCACCTCGCCCTTGGGGGTGAAGATGAAGATCTCCCCCAGGAAGAGGTCCATCTTGAGGAATTCCATGAACTCCTCGGGCTCCGACGCGTCCTGCTGCCACTCCAGCACCTGGCGGAACCAGGAGAGGGCCTCGTCCACCTCATCCGACTTCTCGCCCCCCTCCTTGTACCGCCAGTGGGCCGCAATCCCGTACTCCGCCGTCCGGTGCATCTCCTCGGTGCGGAGCTGGATCTCGTAGCGGCGCCCATGGGGTCCGAACACGGTGGTGTGCAGGGACCGGTACATGTTGGACTTGGGCGTGGCGATGTAGTCGTGGAAGCGGTCCTGGATGGGGGTGAACTTGGAGTGGATGAGCCCCAGCGCCGCGTAGCAGTTCTGCACCGAGTCGGTGATGACCCGCATGGCCATGAGGTCGTAGATCTCCTCGTAGGGCTTCCCGCGCCGGTCGATCTTCCGGTAGATGGACCAGAGGTGCTTGGGCCGCCCCGTCACCTCGAAGGGGATGCCCGCCTCGCGCAGAAGGTCCTCGATGGGGCGCTGCATCTCCAGGATCTGGCGCTCCCGCTCCTGACGCCGCTGCTGCACCAGCCGCTGGAGCTCCTCGTACTCCTCCGTCTCCAGGTACTTGAAGCAGAGATCCTCCAGCTCCCACTTCACCTGGGCGATCCCCAGGCGGTGGGCCAGGGGCGCGTAGATCTCCCGGGTCTCCTGGGCGATGCGCTGCTGCTTGCCCCGGGGGAGGTACTCCAGCGTCCGCATGTTGTGGAGGCGGTCCGCCAGCTTGATGAGGATGACCCGGGCGTCCTCGGCCATGGAGAGGAGGAGCTTCCGGTAGTTCTCGGCCTGGCGCTCGGTGTGGGAGCGGAACTCCACCTTCCCGATCTTGGTGACCCCATCCACAATGGACGCCACCTCCGCTCCGAAGCGCTCCTCCACATCGGTGAGAGAGAACTGGGTGTCTTCCACCACATCGTGGATGAGCCCCGCCACGATAGAGGCCGTATCCAGCTTGAGCTGGGCCAGGAGGATGGCCACCTCAATGGTGTGGGTGACGTAGCTCTCCCCACTGGCGCGCCGCTGCCCGCGGTGCGCCTCCTCCGCCAATTGATAGGCCTGGCGAATCAAATCCACATCCAACCGATGGGCGTACGCCTCCAGCTCCCGGGCCAGGGGGCGCGGGAGTCCCCGGATCGTCGGGGTCTGGGGCGTAGCGGTCTCAGCGGGAAGAGTCATACCGAGCAACTTACCCCCTGAGGGGTCCGAAGCTCCAGTCCCCGCCGGGTTCCCCCTCGCTTTCCATGGGCCCACCCCCACCCAGCAGAGGTCGGGGCCACGCAC
>REEG01000114.1 GCA_007695195.1 Gemmatimonadales bacterium
GGAGACCCGGACGCCGGAGAGCCGGATGCCGGAGACCCGGACGCCGGGGATCCCGATGAAGAACCCACCGGTGGACCCACCGGACGGGACATGGACCTGCATGACAAGGGAGGACTCTGATGTTGCCCGTCGTCACTGCGCCGGCAGGGATGCTGGCGGTCTGGCTCGCCCTGGTTTCTCCGGTTTCCCCGGAGACCGCGGCCGGGACCGTGACCGGCCTCCAGATCCTCCCGGCACCGGAACGTACCGAGGTGGTGATCTCGCTGGAGGGCGAGGTCACAACCCGCGACTTTACCATGGAGGGCCCCCACCGGGTGGTGGTGGATCTCCTGGGAGCCCGCTTCTCAAGCGACTCGGAAGAGCGCGCCCGGGTCGATCGTGGGGGCATCCTCACGCTCCGAGCCTCCCAGTACGACCGGGACGTGGTCCGGGTGGTCCTGGAGTTGGAGCGCCCCGCCGAGCATGTGGTCCAGAGTGGAGACGGTTATGTCCGCATCTCCCTCCACGGCCAGGGCGAGACCTTCCAGCCGTGGAGTCTCGCGGTGCCTGAGGCTGCTCTGCCCAACGCCGGTGTAGCGGTTCCCGCCTCGGCGCAGGCATCGGCGGAGAATGGGGAGGCCCGCAGTGCCCGGGCCACCACCAATCGTCGCGGAATCGTCGCCGACGAGTTCAGTCGCCGCATCAGCGTCTCGTTCAGCGGAACGCCCATGCAGGACGTCCTCTTCACATTCTCGGAGTTCTCGGGACGGTCCATCGTCCCCGGGGCCGGGGTGGCGGGGATGGTGAGCGCCGATATCCGCAATCAGCCCTGGGACATCGCGCTCCAGACCATCCTTGAGTCCCATGGGCTGGCGGCCCGGGAGTACGACTCGGGCATCATCCGGGTCGATCGGCTCCAGGACCTGACGGAGCGGGCCGAGGTGGAGCAGCTCGTGACCCGGCCCTTCCGGGTGAACTACGGGAGCGCCCTGGATCTGCAGCCCGCCATCCAGAGTCTGCTTTCGAGCCGGGGCCGGATCTCGGTGAGCGCATCCACCAACTCGCTGGTGGTCACCGATGTGCCCAGCGTCCTGGAGGCGGTGGAAGAGCTCCTGGGCGGGCTTGACCTGGAGACGCCGGAGGTGACCATCTCGGCCAAGATCATCTTCGTGAACCGGACCGACCTGGCGGAGCTCGGCATCGTCTACGACCTGAAGGACATGCGCGGAAACCAGCTCAACGTGGTGACGCCGGGTCTCATCGACTCCACCGGCGACGGGAATCTCGACCAGCAGGTCGATCCGCCCACCAACGTGATCTCGCTCCGCGGCAACTCCATCGCCGCCCTGGGGAACGCCCGCCAGCGGGTGGCGACGCCGTCGCTTCAGTTCCTGAACTCCATCGTCATGGGACGCATGACCCTCCTGACCTTCGTGGAGGCGCTGGAGTCGGTGCAGCTCAGCGACATCCAGGCAGCGCCCCAGGTGAAGGTGCTGGACAACCGGCCGGCCCGGATCCAGGTAGGGGAGCGCACGCCGGTCCGAGGGGTCCAGCGGGGGCAGCAGCAGGGAGGAGATGAGGGCTCCCTCTTCATCGGGGCTCCACAGATCGAGTTCGTGGAGACCGGGATCATCCTGGAGGTCACGCCCACCATCACCGCCGGCGACCTCATCTTCATGGACCTCCGGGCCGAGCGGTCCGGGGTGGAAGAGGTGGGGATCGAGCTGGGGTACCGGTTCAACACCCAGGAGGCCCATACCCAGGTCCTGGTGGAAGACGGCGAGACGGTGGTCATCGGTGGCCTCACGGTCACCGAGGTGGAGGAGAGCCGGGTGGGGATCCCCATCCTCCAGCACCTGCCCTTCGTGGGCCGGGCCTTCCGCTTCAGCTCCCAGTCCCGGGTCCAGCAGGATCTCATCATCATGGTGACGCCGCAGATCACCCGGCGCTGATTCGCCCTCCGGGCGGAGAGCTGGGGAGGTGGGTCAAACAACGCCCGGTCTGGACAGGCTCCAGGCCGGGCGTCAGGTTTTGGGCCGACCCCACCTCAGCTTTCCCTCGCTCCGGTAGACCCCATGTCCTTTCTTCGCCTTCTCCGTTTCCACACCGCAGGGGAGTCCCACGGCCGCGGCCTCACGGCCCTCATGGAGGGACTGCCGTCGGGGCTTTCCCTTCAGATGGAGCGGGATGTGGACCCGGAGTTGGCCCGGCGGCAGGGGGGCTACGGTCGCGGCCGACGCATGAAGATCGAGCAGGATCGGGCCGAGCTCCTGAGCGGTGTTCGCCTGGGCGAGACGCTGGGGTCGCCCCTCAGCATGATCATCTGGAATCGGGACTGGGAGAACTGGACCACGGCCATGAGCCACCTCCCGCCGGACCCGGACGAGAACCCCAAGGCGCTCCGTCCCATGTACCTGCCTCGCCCCGGGCATGCGGACCTGGTGGGTGTGCTCAAGTACGCCCGGCGGGACACCCGGGACATCCTGGAACGAGCCAGCGCTCGGGAGACGGCGGCGCGGGTGGCGTGCGGGGCGGTGGCGAAGCGACTTCTGGGAGAGTTCGGGATCCATGTGGGAAGCTTCGTCCGGTCCATCGGGGACGTCCGGGCCGGGGATCCGGAGGAACTCCCCGACGACCTGAACGCCGTCACCGACGCCTCGCCGGTTCGGACGCTGGACCCGGAGGTGGCAGACGCCATGATCCGGGCCATCGACCAGGCCCGGGAAGATGGGGACACCCTGGGCGGGGTGTTCGAGGTGGTGGCCACCGGCGTCCCCGTGGGTCTCGGCAGCCACATCTCCTGGGACCGGAAGCTGGACGGCCGCCTGGCCGCCGCCATCCTCTCCATCCAGGCCATCAAGGGTGTGGAGGTGGGGCTCGGCTTCGAGGCGGCCCGGCGGCTGGGCTCCCGGGTCCACGATCCCATCATCCGCGAGGACGCGGAGACCCGGACCGGCGGGTTCATCCGTTCGTCCAACGGAGCCGGAGGGCTGGAGGGCGGCGTCACCACCGGTGAACCCCTGGTGGTACGGGGAGCCATGAAGCCCATCTCCACCCTCCTCAAGCGGCGCCTCCCTTCCGTCGATCTCAGGGATGGGTCCGCCCGGGAGGCGGCCACGGAGCGCAGCGATGTCTGCGCCGTGCCGGCTGCCGCCGTGGTGGGCGAGGCCATGGTGGCGCTGGTGCTGGCCGACGCCTTCCTGGAGAAGTTCGGTGGGGATTCGGTGGAAGAGATCCGCCGGAACTTCGATGGTTACCTGTCGTACCTCTCGGAACGCGGCTGGGGGGAACGCTGAACCACATTTTCGATCTGGATGGGTTGGACCGGGACGAGGCTCCCGGTGAGGACGTCGCCACCACCGCTTCCAGGGATGCCAAGGGGGTGGATCCGCCGGCGCCGCCCCCGGCGCGTCTCGAGTGGGCTCGTCCGGTACGCCTCGAGCCCCCGGTGGACCGGATCCTCCGGGTGGTGCTGGTGGGGTTCATGGGCGCCGGGAAGAGTGCGGTGGGTCGTCGCCTGGCTCGCTTCCTGAACTGGCGATTCGCCGACATGGACCGGGAGATCGTGGCCCGGGAGGAGCGCTCGGTGGCGCGGATCTTCCAGGAAGAGGGAGAGGCCTTCTTCCGGGAGGTGGAGCACCGCACGGCGCTGTCGCTCCTGGGGGAGGAGCACATGGTGATTTCCACCGGCGGAGGGTGGCCGTGCCGGGAAGATCGCCTGGAATCGCTGGATCAGATGACCCTGGCGGTCTGGCTGGTTGTTTCGGCCGAGGCGGCTGTGGAACGGATCTCCGCCAGCCGAACGCGTCGTCCCCTCCTGGAGGTGGCCGACCCGCTGGCCAGGGCCCGGGCTCTCCTCGAAGTTCGGGAACCCTATTATGCTTTGGCCCACTGGCACATCCGGACGGAAGGACGCTCGTCGTCCTCCATCGCCCGGGAAATCGCCGGCCGTATCGGCGGCGGCTCCCCGGCCTGAGTTCTCACTTCACGCATCAGTACCAGCCTATGGCGAAGGGAAACGGATCCAAAGGACGTCAACTGGTCATCGTCGAGTCCCCGGCGAAGGCCCGGACCATCGGTCGCTACCTCGGTCGCCGCTTCGACGTGGCGGCCTCGGTGGGGCACGTCCGTGATCTGCCCAAGAAGGATCTGGGCGTGGATGTGGAGGGGGATTTCGAGCCCAAGTACGTGACCATTCGCGGCAAGGGGAAGGTGCTGAAGGAGCTCAAGGACAAGGCCCGCAAGGCCGACTCCATCATCCTCGCCACCGACCCGGACCGGGAGGGCGAGGCCATCGCCTACCATGTGGCCGAGCAGCTCGGGTGGGAGAAGGAGCCGGAGCGTTTCCGCCGCGTCGAATTCCGCGAGATCACCAAGCGGGCCGTGGAGCGGGCTCTGGAAGATCCGGGACACCTGGACCTGAAGAAGGTGGAGGCCCAGCAGGCGCGCCGGATCCTGGACCGGCTGGTGGGCTACCAGGTCTCTCCCTTCCTCTGGAAACCCATTCGCCCCGGGCTCTCGGCGGGTCGGGTGCAGACCGTGGCGCTCCGCCTCATCTGCGAGCGGGAAGACGAGATCCGCCGCTTCGAGGCGGAGGAGTACTGGTCCATCACGGCCCACCTCCAGAAGGACGAGGACGCCTTCGAGGCCAAGCTCCAGAAGATCAACGGGAAGTCCTTCACCCTTCCCGATGAGACCACGACCCAGGCGGTCCTGGACGCCGTGGACGGGGTCCCCTTCCGGACCACCTCGGTGAAGCGGCGGGAGCGGCGGAAGAACGCTCCGGCCCCCTTCACCACCTCGACCCTGCAGCAGGAAGCGGCGAAGCGGCTCCGGTACTCGGCGCGACGCACCATGTCCAATGCCCAGCGCCTCTACGAGGGTCGGGAGGTGGGCTCCCGGGGTACCGTGGGTCTCATCACCTACATGCGAACCGACTCCACCCGGGTGTCGGCGGAGGCCGCCGCTGGAGCCCAGAGCTGGGTCCGGGGCAAGTTCGGGGACCGGTATACCCCGTCCAGCCCCCGCCTCTGGGGCGGGAAGCAGGCGAAGGGGGCGCAGGAGGCCCACGAGGCCATCCGTCCCACCGACCCCGGCCTCCACCCCGACGAGGCCCGCCGCTACCTGGACGACGACGAGGCCCGTCTCTACGAGCTCATCTGGCTCCGTTTCGTGGCCAGCCAGATGTCGCCCACCGTCTACGACACCACCACCCTGGACTTCGATCTGGAGGGCGCGGACGGTCGCAGCTTCACCTTCCGGGCCACCGGCTCGGTGGTGAAGTTCGACGGGTTCACCCGGGTCTACCGGGAGGCCACCGAAACGGGGGATCACCGCCGTCTGGACGACCTCGAGCCCCTTCCGTCACTGGAAGAGGGCGAGGTGGTGGACCGGAAGTCCATGGAGCCCAAGCAGCACTTCACCCAGCCGCCGCCCCGCTTCTCCGAGGCGTCGCTGGTGAAGGAGCTGGAGAAGCTCGGCATCGGGCGTCCCTCCACCTACGCCCAGATCATCTCCACCATCCTGGATCGCGGCTATGTGGAGATGGAGGAGCGCCGATTCATCCCCACGGCGCTGGGCGACACCGTCTCCAAGCTTCTGGTGCGCGTCTTCCCCAACATCTTCGACGTGGCCTTCACCTCCCGCATGGAGGGAGAGCTGGACCGGGTCGAGGAGGGCGAGGTGGGGTGGCGAGAGCTCCTGAAGGAGTTCTACCCACCCTTCCAGGACCGCCTGGAGAAGGGGAAGGCCGAGTCCGACGAGATCGTGAAGGAGCTCCTGGCTGCCGAGGGCGAGACGTGCGAGAAGTGCAACTCGCCCATGGTGGTGAAGTGGAACCGCTTCGGGCGCTTCCTGGGATGTTCGGCCTATCCGGAGTGCAAGAGCACCCGCTCCCTGGATGGGCCGGGGGACCTGGAAGAGGATCAGGAGCTGGGTCGCCATCCCGAGTCCGGGAAGCCCGTCTGGCTGAAGGCCGGCCCCTACGGCCCCTACGTGCAGCTCGGGGAGAAGGAAGAGGGCTCCAAGCCCCCCCGGGCGTCCCTCCCCAGCGATGTGAAGCCGGAAGACGCGGATCTGGATCTGGCCCTCAAGCTTCTCTCCCTCCCCCGGGAGCTGGGAACGGACCCGGGGACCGGGGAGCCGGTGAAGGCCGGGCTCGGGCGCTACGGTCCGTATGTGAACCGGGCCCGGGAGTACCGGAACCTGGCCGGGTTCCAGCAGATCTTCGAGGTGACCCTGGATGAGGCGCTGGAGCTTCTCAAGCAGAAGCAGGGCCCCGCCGTCCTGAAGGAGGTGGGGAAGCATCCGGAGACGGGACGTGAGCTCCAGATCCTGGATGGACGCTACGGACCCTACCTTACCGACGGCGAACTGAACGCCAGCCTCGGGAAGGGCGAGGACCCCGCCGACATGGATCTGGACGCGGCGGTGGAGCTCCTGGAGCGCTCCGGGAAGCGGCCCCGGGGGCGGCGCGGCTCCTCGTCCAGGAAGAAGGGGAGCACCGCCAAGGCAAAGGGCGGCGCCACCAAGAAGGGCACCACCAAAAAGAAGGGCGCCACCAAGAAGGGGGGCTCCGGTGGCTGAGGCTCCCGCCGTGGTCCGAGCCGACACGCCGGTGACCGTGGTGGGCGGCGGCCTGGCCGGGTGCGAGGCGGCGCTCCAACTGGCCCATGGCGGCCGCACGGTCCGCCTGGTGGAGATGCGCCCGGTGCGGGGAACGCCGGCCCACCAGACCGATGGTCTCGGGGAGCTGGTCTGCACCAACTCGTTCAAGAGCGAGGACACGTCCAACGCCCACGGTGCCCTCAAGGTGGAGATGGCGGCGCTGGGATCCGTGCTCCTGGCCTCGGCCCGGGTGGCGCAGGTCCCGGCGGGAGCGGCGCTGGCGGTGGATCGGGGGATCTTCTCCCGGGCCATGACCGAGGCGGTGGAGGCCCATCCCCGCATCGAGGTGGTCCGCGAAGAGGTGACCCGGTTGCCGGAGGGCCCGGCCATCATCGCCACCGGCCCCCTCACCTCCGATGCCCTCTCCGACGCCATCCGCGAGGCGCTGGGTGGCGACGGGCTCGCCTTCTTCGACGCCATCGCGCCCATTCTGGAGCGCGACTCCCTGGACGAGTCGGTGGTCTTCGCCCAGGGCCGGTGGGATCAGGACGCCGACTACCTGAACTGCCCCATGTCGAAGGAGGAGTACGACACCTTCATCGACGCCCTGGCCTCGGCCGACGTGCACCAGAGCTACGACTGGGACGCCGTGCCCTACTTCGAAGGGTGCCTTCCCATCGAGGTCATGGTGTCCCGGGGACGGGAGACGCTGCGTTTCGGGCCCATGAAGCCCATCGGCCTGGAGGACCCCCGGACCGGAGAGCGCCCCCACGCCGTGGTCCAGCTCCGGCGAGAGGATCGGGCCGGCCAGATGTGGAATCTGGTGGGCTTTCAGACCCGGCTCCGCATCGGAGAGCAGAAGCGGGTCTTCCGCATGATCCCCGGCCTCGCCGAGGCCGAGTTCCTCCGGTTCGGCTCCATCCACCGGAACTCGTATCTGAACTTCCCCGCCCACCTCACCCCCCATGGCTCCCTTCAGGACCGCCCCGACCTCATCTTCGCCGGGCAGCTCACCGGGGTGGAGGGGTACACCGAGTCGGCGGCCTCGGGGATCCTGGCGGGGCTGAACCTCCACCGGATCCTGGACGGCCGCCCGCCGGTGCTTCCGCCCCCCACCACCATGCTCGGGGCCCTCTACCGCTACATGCGTGAGGCCGATCCGGCCCACTTCCAGCCCATGAATTCCAACTGGGGGTTGGTGGATCCGCTCCAGAAGCGGATCCGGAACAAGCGGGAGAAGCGGGAGCGCCTCGGCGAACGGGCCGGCCGCGACTTCCGGGCGTGGATGGAGGCGGAAGGGCTGACCGGCCGCGGGACGGATGCCGGGACCAGGACCGAACCCGGTAGCGGCGTCGCCGCCGTGGACAGGGGATCGCTGACCGCGCGCCCCGACGGCGCACTGGCGGCGGACCCACCTGCCGCGGTGGCGGAGCCCTGACGGCGTCCATGGCCCGGACTCCACCCTCCGACCCCGAGGCCCTGGTGGAGGGATTCCTTCGCCACCTGGCCGACGAACGGGGACTCTCGCCCCACACCGTCACCGCCTACCGCGGCGACCTGGACGACCTGCAGACGTTTCTCACCGGGTATTACGGGACCCCGGACTGGGGGTGGGAGCATGTGGACCGGCTGACGCTCCGGAGCTTCCTGGGGTGGGGCCGCAGGAAGGGGCTCGCCCGGTCCACCCTGGCCCGGAAGCTCTCGGCGGTGCGCACCTTCTTCCGCTTCCTCCACCGCGAAGACGCCCTTCCCGCCAATCCCACCCGCTCCCTTCGGGGCCCGCGGCGGGAACGCACCCTCCCGGCCCACCTCCGCCCACGGGGCATGGAAGCCCTCTTCGAAGTGGCCGAGAACCGGGCCGCCGAGAACACCCTCCGGGGGACCCGGCTCCTGGCCATGCTGGAGCTCCTCTACGGGAGCGGACTCCGTCTGTCCGAGCTTCATGGGGTGGATCTTCCGGCGCTGGACCTCATGGGCGATCAGGTAAAGGTGCTGGGGAAGGGAAGGAAGGAGAGGATCGTGCCCATCACCCCCGCCGCCGCTCGGGCCGTTCGGCGCTATCTTCCCAGGAGGGAAGAGACCGGCGCTGAACCCCATCGGGGTCCGCTCCTGGTGAACCAGGGTGGGAGCCGGCTCTCCCGCCGCTCCATCCAGATGGAGGTGCGCCGGCTGCTGGAGAGCTGCGACGAAGGATCGGAGGCCTCGGTCCACTCGCTGCGGCACTCCTTCGCCACCCATCTCCTGGATGAAGGGGCCGATCTCATGGCGGTGAAGGAGCTGCTGGGGCACGCGTCGCTCTCCACGACCCAGATCTACACCCACACCTCCCGGGAGCGACTCCGGCGGGTGTACCGGGAAGCGCATCCGCGAGGCTGACGGGGACTCGACCGCACACTGAACCGAAGGAGTCTGATGAACGAAGGAAGGAAGGTCCGGGCCACCACCGTGGTGGCGGTCCGGCGCGACGGATCCGTGGCCATGGGAGCCGATGGACAGGTGACCATGGGTGATACGGTGGTGAAGGGGACGGCCACCAAGGTCCGGACCCTCAAGGGCGACCGTATCCTGGCGGGCTTCGCCGGCGGGGTGGCCGACGCCTTCACCCTCTTCGAGAAGCTGGAAGAGAAGCTGGAGCGCTACCCCGGCAACCTCACCCGGGCGTGCGTGGAACTGGCCAAGGAGTGGCGGATGGACCGCTACCTCCGGCGACTGGACGCCCTCCTCCTGGTGGCGGACCGCAATCACCTCTTCCTGGTGAGCGGCGACGGCAATGTGCTGGAACCCGACGAGGACGTGGCCGCCATCGGCTCCGGCGGCTCCTTCGCCCTGGCCGCGGCCCGGGCCCTTCGCCGCCGCACCGACCTGTCACCGGCCGAGATCGTCCGGGACTCCCTCGGCATCGCCGCCGACATCTGCATCTACACGAACCACCAGATCAGTCTGGTGGAGCTGGCCCAGGAGGACGCATGAGCGACAGCCTCACGACGAACGCGCCCGAGACCGAAGCCCCAGTCCCCGGTAGCACCGACGACACCGGAATCACCGCCGCCGCCGGCCCCGGCGATGAAGCTCCCGCCGGTGGAGCCCCCGCCGGTGGAGCCCCCGACGAGGGGGGGGACTGGCTCGACGAGCTGACCCCCCGCCAGATCGTCCGGGAGCTGGATCGCTACATCATCGGCCAGACCGAGGCCAAGAAGGCCGTGGCCATCGCCCTGCGCAACCGGTGGCGGCGGCAGCGGGTCGATGACGAGCTCCGGGACGAGATCCTCCCCAGCAACCTCATCCTCATCGGGCCCACCGGTGTGGGGAAGACGGAGATCGCCCGCCGGCTGGCCCGTCTGGCGGGCGCTCCCTTCGTGAAGGTGGAGGCGTCCAAGTTCACCGAGGTGGGCTACGTGGGGCGCGACGTGGAGTCCATGATCCGGGACCTGGTGGACACCGCCATCAACCTGGTTCGGGCCGAGCGGGAAGACGAGGTCCAGGATACCGCCGAGGATATGGCGGAGGAGCGGCTGCTGGACCTCCTCCTCCCTCCCGTGTCCGGGACGGGAACGGGAACCGGGACGGGCCGGCCGGGGGCACGTGGTGGGTCGCCGCTGGGCCGGGTCGAGACGGTGCGGCGTCCGGCGGGCGGTACGACCAGGCCCGCTATCGATCCCGACGACTTCCTCACCGACGACGACGAAGCGGAGGCCGAGCCCGGTGCCACGACGGACCGGACTCCTGAGGCAGACGAGTCCGGGGAGACCTCCGGTGGGGAGCGCCGGACCGTATTCGTGGCCGGGCCCCAGGGAGTGGAGGCCAGGACCGAAGAGGACGGGACGTCCGGAGCCGCAGGGACCGGGTCTGTCGGGGCCGGAGCCTCCGACTCCGTCAAGGCCGATGCCCCAAGCGGTCCCGGCGGCCCCGGCAGGACCACCGAGGCCCGGCACAGGGAGCCCCCCCGGGAGGAGCTCACCCTGGAAGAGCGGCGCACCCGCACCCGGGAGAAGCTCCGCCGCCTCCTCCGCGACGGTAAGCTCGAAGACCGGATGGTGGAGATCGAGGTGGACCAGAGCCCGAACCTCGAGGGCATGATGATGCCCATGGGGATGGAGGGGGTGGACCACAGCTTCACCGACATGCTGCAGGAGATGCTCCCGAAGCGGACGAAGCAGCGGACGGTGAAGGTCTCCGAGGCCCGGAGGATCCTCATCCAGGAGCAGCTCGACCGCCTGGTGGATATGGACGAGGTCATCAACGAGGCCCTCTTCCGCACCGAGGAGTCGGGGATCGTCTTCCTGGACGAGATCGACAAGGTGGCCGGGGAGCGTGGGGGCGCCGGCCCGGACGTGAGTCGGGAAGGGGTGCAGCGGGACCTGCTCCCGGTGGTGGAAGGCTCCAACGTACAGACCAAGTACGGGCTGGTGCGCACCGACCACGTCCTCTTCATCGCCGCCGGCGCCTTCCACGTCTCCAAGCCCTCGGACCTCATCCCCGAACTCCAGGGCCGCTTCCCCATCCGGGTGGAACTCAAGTCGCTGAATGAGAAGGACTTCGTCCGGATCCTGAAGGAGCCCCAGAACGCGCTTCCCACCCAGTATCGGGCGCTGGTGGAGACGGAAGGGGCCTCCCTGGAGTTCTCCGACGACGGGATCGACGAACTGGCCCGGATCGCGGCCCGCCTCAACGACCGCATGGAGAACATCGGGGCCCGACGGCTTCAGACCGTCATGACCACGCTCCTGGAGAGCGTCCTCTTCGACCTTCCCGAAGAGACCGGCGGCACCATCGTCATCGACGCCGAGTACGTGCGCCGCGAACTCTCCTCCATCGTGGAGGACGAGGATCTACGGAAGTACATCCTGTGACCTCCCACGCCCCATGACCCCTCACACCCCATGACCCCCCTCCGGAGCCGCATGTGACCACCGCCGCCCCTCCCATTCCCGCCCGGTCGTCCGTTCCCCACTTCCGGACGCTCCGGGATCTGAGTGCCGGCCAGCTCCGGGACCTCCTGGCGCTGGGCGAACGCCTCGCCGCGGGCCGCCCGCCGGAGCCCGATCCGCGCCCGCTGGCGGGACGGAGTGTGGCGCTCATCTTCGAGAAGAACTCCACCCGGACCCGGGTCTCCTTCGAGGTGGGCGTCCACCAACTGGGCGGATTCCCCATCTTTCTCTCCGAGAGCGATACGCAGATGGGACGGGGCGAGCCGCTGCGGGACACGGCGCGGGTCCTCTCGGGGTATGTGGATGGGATCATGATCCGGACCTACGAGCAGGAGACGGTGGAAGAGCTGGCGCGCTTCTCCCGGGTTCCCATCATCAACGGGCTCACGGACCTCTACCACCCGTGCCAACTCCTGGCCGACCTCCTCACCATGCAGCAGGAGTTCGGCGCCGGGCGGCTCGGCGAGCTTCGGGTGGCCTGGTTCGGCGACGGGAACAACATGGCCAACTCGTGGCTGAACGCCGCCGCCATGCTGGGCTTCGAACTCCGCCTGGCGGTGCCTGAGGGCTTCGATCCCGACCCGGAGACGTTGGAGCGTGCCCGTGGCGAGACCTCGGTGCTGCTGACCCGGGACCCGAAGGAGGCGGCCCGGGGCGCCCACGTCTTCAACACCGACGTCTGGGCCTCCATGGGGCAGGAGGAGGAGGCCGAGGACCGATCAGCCCACTTCCGCCCCTTCCAGGTGGACGAGGAGCTCCTGGCGCTTGGCGCCGAGGACGCCATCTTCCTTCACTGCCTCCCGGCGCACCGTGGGGAAGAGGTGACCGAGGGGGTCCTGGAAGGGGACCGGTCCCGGGTCTTCCAGGAGGCGGAAAATCGCCTCCACGGCCAGAAAGCCCTCCTGGTGCACCTTCTCGGATAGCCCCCTGCGGATCCCTTCCGTCTCCCCCACCTTCCATCGAACCGGACGATACGGCATGAGCGACACCCTGGAACTCTCCCCCCTGGACACCGAGCATCAGGTCCTGAAGGCCAAGATGGTCCCTTTCGCCGGGTACCGGATGCCCATCCAGTATCCCACCGGGATCCAGACGGAGCATCGGGCGGTCCGCGAAGGGGTGGGCCTCTTCGACGTCTCCCACATGGGGGAGTTCGAGGTGGAGGGGCCCGACGCCCTCACCCTCCTGCGCCGGGTGGCGGTGAACGACGCCGGACGCCTGGAGGTGGGTCAGGCCCAGTACTCGGCCCTCTGCGCCGAGGACGGGACCGTCATGGACGACCTGTTGGTCTACCGGCTGGCCCCGGACCGCTTCCTTCTGGTGGTGAACGCCTCGAACCGGAAGGAGGATCTGGAGTGGATCCGCAGTCACATCCGCCGCATGGATGTCAAGGTGCAGGACCGCTCGGCGGCCACGGCGCTGGTGGCCATCCAGGGACCCCGGGCCCACCAGATCCTGGCGCCCCTCACCACGGCGAATCTGGACCAGATGGGGTACTACCGCTTCGCCGCCGGCCGGGTGATGGGGGTGGAGTCGCTGGTGGCCCGGACCGGCTACACCGGGGAGGACGGTTTCGAGATCTATCACCCCGCTGAGCGGGCCACCGACGTGTGGCGGGGGATCCTGGAGCAGAGCCGCCGGGAGGGAGTGGTCCCTGCCGGGCTCGGTGCCCGGGACACCCTCCGTCTGGAGGTGGGGTACCCCCTCTACGGCAATGACCTGAGCCGGGAGTACACGGCGCTGGAGTCGGGTCTCGGCTGGATCGTCAAGTTCGACAAGGAGCGGGGAAACTTCGTGGGGCGCGAGGCGCTGGCCCGGGAGAAGGAGGAAGGGTCGCGGCGGCGCCTCACCGGGATCCGCCTGGAGGAGCGTGGCTTCCCCCGGAGCGGGTATCCCCTGGTGGTGGACGGCGAAGAGGTGGGGGTGGTCACCTCCGGGACCCTCAGCCCGTCGCTGGAGCAGGGGATCGCCCTGGGCTACCTCCCCACCGAGATGGCCAAGCCCGGGACCCAGGTCCACGTCCGCATCCGCAATCGGGACGTCCCGGCGGTGGTGGAGCGGCCGCCCTTCTACAAGGACGGATCCATTCGCAGGTAGGCGCGAGGGAGCCATGAGCGCGACCATCCTCATCTCGACCCACCGGATCCAGGTGGCCGGGCGCATCCGGGAGGCGGTGGAGGCCCGGGGGCACCGGGTGGATCTCCTCACGGCGCCCGATCAGCTCGACCTGGCCCCGGACCCCCGGCTGCTCATCCTTACCGGCCCCGAGCCGGAGGAGGATCAGGAGACCCGGAGCTGGCTGACTGGGCTCCGGTCCGGTCCCCGCGTGCCCTTCTTCACCGTGCTCCCCGGCGAGGACGCTGTGGCCCGGGGGCGGGCGCTGGGGGCCGACGAGGCCTTCCCGGAGCGGGTCGACCCCGAGGAGGTGGCCCGGAGCGTCCACCGGGCCATGGAGCGGGAGCGGCTCCGGGAACTCACCGGGATCGTGGGGCGCTCCGAACCCATGCGCGATGTCCTTCAGCGGGTGGTGCAGATCGCCCCGGCCCCCTCCACCGTCCTCATCACCGGCGAGTCGGGGACGGGGAAGGAGTTGGTGGCTCGTGGGATCCACCTCCTCTCGCCTCGGCGGCCCAAGGCGTTCCTGGCGGTGAATGTGGCGGCGCTCTCCGAGGGGCTCCTGGAGAGCGAACTCTTCGGGCACGAGAAGGGCGCCTTCACCGGGGCGGTGGATTCCCGCAAGGGCTTCTTCGAGCTGGCCCATGAGGGGTCGCTCTTCCTGGACGAGATCGGCGAGATGCCCCTGGCCACCCAGACCAAGCTCCTCCGGGTGCTGGAGCGCGGTGAGTTCCTCCGGGTCGGGGGCGAGCGGCCGCGGCAGGTGGATGTCCGGATCATCGCCGCCACGAATCGGGATCTCAGGGCCCAGGTGGCGGGTGGGGAATTCCGCCGTGACCTCTACTACCGGCTGAATGTCCTGGGGATCGAGCTGCCCCCCCTCCGCCGGCGCTCCGAGGACATCCCCGTCCTGGTGGCTCACTTCGTGGAGGAGATCTCGCGGCGGATGGATCGGGGCTTTCCCGGCATCAGCCCCCGGGCCATGGCCGTTCTCCAGGCGTACGACTGGCCCGGGAATGTGCGGGAGCTCCGGAATCTGGTGGAGAGCATGGTGGTTCTGGCCCCGGACCGGATCATCCAGCCCGAGGATCTGCCTCGGGAGATCCGGTTCCCCAGGGAGGCGCCGCGGCTTCTACCCCCGCCCCGGAGGGGAATCGGCCCGGGTGGTACCGGACCGCTGCCGGCACTGATCGGCCCGGGGCGGCACCATGACAGGCCTGGCCCGGAAGGGGCGCGAACGGCCGAGGAGGAAGCGCTGGCCGGGAGCGACCCCAGGATTCGCCCGGAGCTGGAGCTGGTCTTCCGGACCCTTCTGGACCTGCGCATGGACATGGACGAACTCCGCCGGGAGTTCGAGTCCTATCGGGAAGAGGTGGAGGAGCGTCTGGACGACCCCTACGCCCGGAGCTGGGCGCTTCCGGGACCCGGAGGGGTGGAGCTGGGATTCACCCGCCCGCCCTCCAGGGAGGTGGCCGCCGAGGACGAGGCGGTCTCTCCCGTTTCCCCGCCCGACCCCGATCCGGACGCCCCGTCTCCTCTGGGGCCCACGTCTGAATCCGGGGCGGGGTTGTCCGCATCCCGTCCCGACGGGCGGTCCGAACCGGAAGCCGCGGGACGGATCGTCTTCCGCCCCGGGATGACCATGGACGAACTGGAGGCCGAGGCCATCCGGCTCACCCTGGAGGAGACGGGCGGGAATCGCCGGGAGGCGGCCGAGCGACTGGGGATCGGCGAGCGGACCCTCTACCGGAAGATCAAGAGGTACGACATCGAGGTGTAGCCGCCGGCCGTCAGCCCCCCGATCGTCCCCGCTCCACCTGGATCCGGGGGAAGATGCGTTCCCAGCTCCGGTCCCGGACCTCGCGGTATTCCACCTCGAGCCCTCCCGATTCCAGGTCCAGTTCGGCGGGGAAGGCGTAGATCGCCATGAGGGTTTCCCTGGGCGCCACACGGTGCCGGGACCAGCGGGGGGTGACGGGCCGGATGGCCAGGGGGCGGTAGCGAAGCCCGCGGCTGACCATGTTCAGATCTTCGGGCTCGAACGCCGTCTCCACCGACTCGGAGTGGACGGCGACGAGAAAGAGCTGGAAGGCCGCCGTGGCCCCCATCTGGTCCTGGAAGATGGCCTGATGTCCCGAAGCCAGCGCCTCCAGTCGCTCATGGGTGTCCGGGGCCGTTGTTCGGATGATGTCCCCGGCCAGGGGCGTCACCCGGAGCTGCAGGTCTCCCCGGCGCAGGTACATGGAGATCTCGCTCTGCCGGAGGGAGCCGGATCGGGTGGTGTCGATGGGAGGGTCGGCAGGTTCGGCTCCGGGTCGCTCTGCGGAGGGCTGGGCAGACCTCTCCGCGGCGGGGACGGGCGCGGAGCCCGCCTCCGGGTCCTGGAAGAGGAGCCCGCACCCGGTCATGAGGAAGGGCACAAGGAGGAGGAGCCCCGCCGCGGGGGGCCCGACCGCGGACCGCACCCCCCGCCTGAGGGTCATCCAGCGCCCTCTGCCTCGGTGGCAGCCGCCTCTCCCCGGTCCACCTGGGCCTCCTCACGCTCCGTCTCACCCCGGTCCACCTGCGCGCCCTCCGCCTCGGTGGCAGCCAGGAGGTCGTCCAGCGCCCCCAGGAGGGCATCCCGGCCCTCGCCCGTCTTGGACGAGAACGGAATGATCTGCTCCGGATCCAGCCCCAACCGGTCCGGAGCCTCCCGCAGTCGGGTGGTGCGCTCGGAGTGGGAGAGCTTGTCGATCTTGGTGAGGACCACCAGAGCCGGAAGCCCCACCTGTGCCAGATAGCCCAGCATCTGCACATCGGCCCCGGTGGGCGGGTGCCGGGCGTCTACCAGATGGACCACCGCCACCGGCCCGTCAGGGCGAGACAGGTATCCCTCCATGAGGCGGGCCCAACTGTCGCGCACGGCGTCGGGGACGCGGGCATACCCGTAGCCCGGCAGATCCACCAGGAAGAAGCGGTCGTTCACCCGGAAGAAGTTCACGGCCCGGGTCTTCCCCGGCGTCGCCGAGACGTGGGCGATCTTCTTCCGGGTCCGCCGCAGGAGGGCGTTGATGAGGGACGACTTCCCCACATTGGAGCGGCCGGCGAAGGCCACCTGGGGAAGGTCCCCGGGGAGGGGCGCGTCCGGTTCCACGATGGTGCCGGCGTAGTCCACGCTCCGGATCTTCACGTTTTGTCTCCGTGTGCTGGAGGAGCAGGGGTGTGGAGTGCGGGGGGAAGGGCACCGTCCTCATCGCCACTGCCCGCACCCTGGATCCCGGCGCCGAAGACGGCCCGGATCACCTCGTCCATCCCTTCCACCGGGATGAAGCGGAGCCGGCGTCGGATCTCGTCCGGGAGGAGCTCCAGGTCGGCGGCGTTGCCGGCAGGGAGCACAACCGTCTCCAGCCCCATCCGGAGCGCCGCCACCGCCTTCTCCCGGATCCCCCCGACCCGGAGGACCCGGCCTCGCAGGGTGATCTCGCCGGTCATGGCCACCTCGGCGCGGGTGGGGATGCCGGTGAGGGCCGAGACCAGGGCGGCGGCGATGGTGACGCCTGCCGAAGGCCCGTCCTTGGGGGTGGCCCCCTCTGGGATATGGATATGTACATCCACTTCCCGGTGGAAGTTCGGCCGGAGCCCCAGGACCCGGGCCCGGGAGCGGGCGAAGGTGAAGGCGGCGGCGGCGGACTCCTTCATGACGTCGCCCAGGGTTCCGGTGAGCTGGATCCCGCCCTCGCCCGGGGTCACGGCCACCTCCACCTCCAGCGTCTCGCCCCCCACCGGCGTCCAGGCCAGTCCCGTGGCGATCCCAACGCGGTCCCCGGCGCCGGGCGCGGCCTCCCGGCGGTGGGGGGGCGGGCCCAGAAGGCGGGGGAGCTCGGCGGATCCCAGGGTCTCGGCCCGGTCCAGGGGTCGGGTCCCCTCGGCCACCTGCCGGGCCAGCTTCCGGGCGATGCGGGCCAGGGCCCGGTCCAGCTCCCGCACGCCGGCTTCCCGGGTATACCGCTCCACCACCGCCTCCACCGCCTCGTCGTCCAGGCGGATCTCACGGGAGGGCAGACCGTGCCGCTCGAGCTGCGCCGGCAGGAGGAACCGGTGGGCGATGGCCCGCTTCTCGGTGTCCAGGTACCCGGGGATCCGGATCACCTCCATCCGGTCCCGGAGGGGGTCCGGGATTCCGGCCAGGGTGTTGGCCGTGGCCAGGAAGAGGACGTGGGAGAGGTCCACCTCCAGCTCCAGGAAGTGGTCCCGGAAGCCCCGGTTCTGCTCCGGATCCAGCACTTCCAGAAGGGCGGCGGCCGGGTCGCCGTGGCCGTCCCGGGCCAACTTGTCCACCTCGTCCAGGAGGAAGACCGGGTTGGCTGAGCCCGCCTGCCGGAGCCCCTGCACCACCCGCCCGGGGAGGCTCCCCACATAGGTGCGCCGGTGGCCCCGGATCTCGGCTTCGTCGCGCACCCCTCCCAGGGAGACCCGGACGAAGCGGCGGTCCAGCGCCCGGGCGATGCTGCGGGCCAGCGACGTCTTCCCCACCCCCGGCGGTCCCACCAGGCAGAGCACCGGACCGGCCAGGCGCCCCACCAGGGAGAGGACGGCGATGTGGTCCAGGATCCGGTCCTTCACCTCGTCCAGCCCGTGGTGGGCCTCCTCCAGGATGGCTCGGGCCCGGGGCACGTCGGCCCGGTCCGGGGTGAGGGTGGTCCAGGGCAGGGCGAGGATCCAATCCAGGTGGTTCCGGATCACCCCGTACTCGGGGGAGGCGGGGTTCAGGCGCCGGAGCCGGTCCAGCTCCCGCTCGGCCCGGCTGCGCACCGCGTCGGGGAGGGTGACGGACGAGATTCGTTCGTCCAGGTCGTCCCACTCGGCCCCGTCTCCGCCCAGCTCCTTCTGGATGGCGCGGAGCTGCTCTCTCAGGTAGAGTTTCCGGCGCTCGTCGTCGAGCTGACGGGACATCTCCTGATCCAGGCGCTCTTCGATATGGAGGATCTCCAGCTCCTTCTCCAGCGCTTCCAGCGCTCGCTCTCCCGCCTCTTCCAGGGTCGCGCCCTCCAGCACCCGCTGTCGGTCGGGGGTGCCCAGGGGGAGGTGGCCCAGGAGGCGATGAAGGCGGTGGACCCACCGCCGCACGGCCGGCGACTCGTTGGCGGCGGCTCCCACCTCGTCTCCGGCCGGCTCCAGCCAGGACTCGGCGTCGGAATCGGGGTCCGACTGTCCCTCCGGGGGCTCCGGGAGGTCCGGGTGGAGGGCGGCGAATTCCCGCGCCGCCCGTTCGACCCGGCGAAGGAGCGCTTCCACCTCCGCCATGCGCTGGGGAGGGGGGGGAGGGTGGGGGAAGGGGACCGGCTCGGCCAGGAAGCCGTGACGCCCCAACTCGATGTCCTCGAGGCGGACGCGTCGGATGCCCCGGAACAACACACGGTCCGTACCGTCGGGGAGGGTGGTCCGTTGGACGATGCGCACCAGGGTCCCCACGCCGTGGAGGTCGTGGGGACCGGGATCGTCCTGGTCCGCGTCCCGTTGGGCCACCACCACCAGGAGGTCCCCGCGAATGGCGGCGGCGTCCAGGGCGGCGGTGGAGCGGGCCCTCCCCACCAGCAGGGGAAGAACCGTGGAGGGAAAGAAGACCAGATCCCGGAGGGCCAGGAGGGGAAGCCGTTCCCCGGGGACGGGTCTCACCGGCGAAGCTCGGGCGGGATCACGCTTCCTTCTTCTTCTGGCGCCCTTCGTTGTGGAGGACCAGAAGGGGCGGGACGCCTCCGTCCACGCTTTCGGGGGTGATGACCACCTCGCGGACATCGTCCCGGGACGGGATCTCGTACATGACGTCCCGCATGATGGACTCGAGGACGGCTCGGAGGCCGCGGGCCCCGGTCTTCCGCTTCAGGGCGCGGCGGGCCATGGCGCGAATGGCCTGCGGGTCGAAGGTGAGGCCGATCCCCTCCAGTTCGAACATCTTCTGGTACTGCTTCACCAGGGCGTTCTTGGGCTCCTGGAGGATCCGGACCAGCGCCTCTTCGTCCAGTTCGTCCAGGCTCACCATGACCGGGAGTCGGCCCACGAGCTCGGGGATGAGTCCGAAGCGCTGCAGGTCCTCGGGTTCGGCTCGGCCCAGGAGGTGCCCGGTGAGGGTGGTGTTGGCTGCGGTCCCCGGCGCCTCTTCGCCCACCGCCCTGTCCCCCATCGCCGCGGAGCCGTCCCGCTCGAGACGGACCCCGGACACCCGTTCCCGGGGGAGGTCCGGCAGCCCCAGGGCGTCGCCATCGGGATCCAGGGGGCCGTCGAAGCCGATACGCCGCTTGCCGATGCGGGATTCCACGATCTTCTCGAGCCCGTCGAAGGCACCCCCACAGATGAAGAGGATGTTGCGGGTGTCGATCTGGATGTATTCCTGCTGCGGATGCTTCCGGCCGCCCTGGGGCGGCACCGAGGCGACGGTGCCTTCCAGGATCTTCAGGAGGGCCTGCTGTACACCCTCGCCGGAGACGTCCCGGGTGATGGAGGGGTTCTCCGACTTCCGGGAGATCTTGTCCAGCTCATCGATGTAGATGATCCCCCGCTCACACTCGGAGATGTTGTAGTCCGCCGCCTGCAGCAGGCGAACCAAAATGTTCTCCACGTCCTCGCCCACGTAGCCGGCCTCGGTGAGGGTGGTGGCGTCGGCGATGGTGAAGGGGACGTTGAGGATGCGGGCCAGGGTCTGGGCCAGGAGGGTCTTCCCCACACCGGTGGGTCCGAGGAGAAGGATGTTGGCCTTCTCCACCTCCACGTCATCCAGGACCCCCTGGTGGTTCACCCGCTTGTAGTGGTTGTAGACCGCCACGGCCAGCGACTTCTTGGCCGAGTCCTGGCCGATGACGTAGTCGTCCAGGACCTCCTTGATCTCCATGGGCGTGAGGGTGGGAACCTGGGATTCAGGCTGTTCCCGCTCCTCTTCCTCCGCCAGGATCTCATTGCAGAGAGCGACGCACTCGTTGCAGATGTAGACACTGGGGCCGGAAATGAACTTCCGGACCGAGTCCTTGGACTTGCCGCAGAAGCTGCAGCGCAGATGCTTGTCGGCGGGCATGGCCCCCGTCCTCTTCTTCTGTGGTACGACCGGCCCCGCCCCCTGTGGAGGGGGCGGGGCGCGAACCTCGGGAAGTGGTCCTACTTCTTGGTATCGGCCTCGGTGTCCGAAGCCTCAGTATCGGCATCCTTCGGTTTGCCCACACCCTCCCGGTGGGACAGGACCCGGTCGATGATGCCGTACCCCTTCGCCTCTTCCGGGCTCATGAAGTAGTCGCGGTCGATATCCTTCTCGATCTGCTCCACCGCCTTGCCGGTGTGATGGGAGATGATCCCGTTCAGCCGCTTCTTCAGGGTGAGCACCTCCCGCGCCGCGATCTCGATGTCCGCCGCCGTGCCCTGGTACCCGGACGAGGGCTGGTGAAGCATGATGCGGGAGTTGGGGAGGGCGGCCCGCTTCCCGGCGGCGCCGCCGGTGAGGAGCAGGGCCCCCATGGAGGCGGCCATCCCCACACAGAAGGTAGCCACCGGCGCCCGCAGGTGCTGCATGGTGTCGTAGATGGCCAGCCCGGCGTAGACGCTCCCGCCGGGGGAGTTGATGTACATGTAGATGTCCCGCTCCGGATCCTCGGCATCGAGGAAGAGGAGCTGGGCCACGATGATGTTGGCCACGGTGTCGTTCACCGGGCTCCCCAGGAACACGATGCGGTCCATGAGGAGGCGGGAGAAGATGTCGTAGCTCCGCTCCCCGCGGCTGGTGCGTTCAATGACGTACGGCGGATAGGTGGACATGGTGGCGTCCGGATCTCCTCGTGAGGGGTCAGCTCTCATCGGTGATGGTGGATTCGCTCTTCAGGAAGTCGAACACCTTCCGTTCCGTGATTTCCCGCTGCAGGCGGTCCAACTGGCCGGACTTCTGGAGGCGGGCGTAGATCTCGCCGGGGTTCGAACCACTTCGCTCGGCCATCTCCTCGATGCGCTCGTCCAGATCGTCCTCGGTGGCCTCGAGCTCCCGGGCACGGGCGATGCGGTCGATGACGATGAACCGCTGCACCGCGGACTCGGCTCGGGGACCGAACTGCTCCCGGAGCTGCACCATCTCCTCTTCACCCAGTTCGTTCTTCTCGTCCCCGGCGGCGGAGCGAATGTACTGATCCACCATGGAACGGGGAACCGGGAAGGGATTGGCGGCCACCACCTGATCCAGCAGGCGTCCGCGCACGGCGGACTCCATCTCCTGTTCGGCTTCCTTCTGCAGGTCTTCCCGGATGCGCTCCTTAAGTTCCTCGAGGGAGGAGAAGTCCCCCACCTTGGCGGCGAACTCATCGTCCAACTCCGGGAGGTCCCGGGCCTGCCGCGCGTCCAGGAAGATGCGGAGGCGATCGGACTTGCCCCGGCGCTCCTCGTTGGGGAAGTCCTGGGGGAAGCTCACCGTGAACTCGCCACTCTCGCCCACATCCAGGGACTGGATGGCGGCCTCCACGTCGGGAAGGGCCTCGCCGTCGCCGAGCTTGAATTCGTAGCGGCGGGGTTCGTCGTCCCCGCCGGTAGCGCCCTCGGTCCCTTCGGCCGTCTGCGCACCCGTCTCTTCCGTCCCGGCCGCTCCCGGGGACTCGGCGTCGGCCCCGTGGGCATCGACCCCGTGGGCATCGACCTCATCGGCATCGCCCAGGCGCTGGATCCGGACGGTGAC
>REEG01000196.1 GCA_007695195.1 Gemmatimonadales bacterium
ATGCCCATCTCCCTCCATTCGGTGTCGACCCACCCCAGGTCCCGCTGGTCGAAGTAGAGGGCGATCTGGGAGAGTCCGACGGCCACCAGGGGAAGGGCCACCACGAGAGCGGACAGCACAGATCCGCCCAGGTGACGCACCCGGTGGAGCTGGAGGCCCAGGACACCCACGTAGAAGCCGAGGAAGGCCAGCACCGCCACGGCCTCATGGGCTTTCCGGCCCAGAGGCGAGAGATCCAGGGCAAAGAAGCCCTCAAGGGCCAGAACCAGGGCTGCGACCAGCCCCAGCCGGAGCCCGTAGAAGGGGATCCGTGGCGGCTTGTCCGCCGGCCCCATGTTCCTGCGCAGATATCCGACCAGAGGCCAGGCCAGGGCCACCGCCACCAGGAAGGACCCGGAGAGCCACGGGGCGCCCCCCGGGTTTCGCCGGTTCGAGGCCAGGCGTGAAATGACCGTGTACGCCCAGTCGAAGCCGCCGGGGAACTGGCGGGCCGCCATGACGACGCCGAGCCCAAGGCTCAAGCTGGCGGCGACGAAGCAGACGACAGCGCCTCGGCGGTTCACATGCGGCATGGAAGGGCGTATGGCGTCGGGGAGAAGGGTGGATGGAGTCTGTCCTGAGGGATCGGGGTCGGCGGTGCTGCCGGGGGGCTACGGGTCCTGGCCCGGTGACTCTCCGCGTGGCAACTCTCCGCGTGGTGATTCTCCGCGGGTGGGATCGCCGTCTGAGGGCCCGTCCCGTCCCGTCGGCTCTCCCTTCCCCGACATCTCCGGCGAGGCCTCCATCTCAGGTCCGAAGGTGTTGTACACCCAAGTGACGCCCACGGCGAAGAGGGCTGCGGCCACCCCCAGCGCGGCGTTCAGGAAGGGCGGGCCCGCCAGGGCCAGGCGGATCATGACGGTGGAGACGGCGAAGCCCGAATTCCGGAAGAGGATCCGGTAGTCCGGGTTGTACTTGAGCGACACCAGGACGATGAGGACGTCGGTGAAGATGAAGAGGGTGAAGACGGCGTTGAAGAAGGAGACCACTTCCCCCTCCGCCGCCAGGCTCCAGGCTCCGTACACGCCGATGGCGGCGATCCCTGCCAGGAGGAGGAAGGCGACGCCCTTCTTCGCCTGGATGAACTCGACCCTCTCCTGTTCAGACCTGACGATGGGGCGGTGGCGCTGCATGGAGTAGTACCACCCCACAATCCCGAAGATGAGGAGGGCGCCGAAGGCGTCGGAGAGGATGTGGGCCACCGGGCCTTCCAGAGTGGTCCACTCGATGGGAGTGTCGAATTCCTGGAGCTCGGTGAAGGATTTCCGCAGGAGGATCAGCGAGAAGATCTCGAGCTGCTTTCCTGCGGTGTTGGCGACGGAATCCACCATTCCGAAGGCCAGCCCGATGACCTCCAGGACGAGAAAGGCCGTGAACGCCGCATTGATGGCGAAGAACCGGCTTTCCGGAATCACGGTGGCCAGCGGTTCAGGAAGAAGCCCGAAGCGCTGAAGCTCCACCAGGAGAAGGGCCCCGAGGAAGACGGCGATGAGGGAGACGCCGTAGCCCCCCGTCTCGATCCAGCGCTCCCACCCCCGCTCCAGGGCGTGGTAGCCGCGATCCAGGAGCGCGTTCAGGGGGCCCATCACAGCACCGGGACCGGGCCGAGCAGTTCAACCCCTTCCGGGCTCACCCGGCAGCGGCGGCCATAGATGGCCACCCCCGCTTGGCGAGCGGTGGCCAGAGCATCCGCGAAGGTGGGATCGATGGACCGGGCCGCCTCGATCTCCCGAACATCGGCCCGCTGAGCCACGAAGAGGACGGCGGTGGCGATGCCGGCGCGGGCCAGTTCGGCCAGCTCCTTCAGGTGCCGGGTGCCCCGGGCCGTGACTGCATCGGGAAAGAGGGCGCGCCCCTCTTCCACCAGGGTCACGCTCTTCACCTCCAGGAAGAGGGGCTCCCCATGGCGGACCAGTCGGAAGTCGAACCGGGACCCTCCATGGCGGACCTCGGCCCGGTCCAGGCACCACCCCTCGAATTCCTCCACGCGCCCTTCCGCCAGCGCCTCGCCCACCATCCGGTTGGGAAGGGTGGTGTCCACCGAAACCCAGCCACTCCGGTCCGGCGTCTCCACCAGGACCAGGGTGAAGCGGGTACGGCGCTTGGGCTTGCCGGTGGAAGGGCGGGGGACCGGGCGCACCCAGACCCGCCGCCCCGGAACCAGGAGTTCACGGAGCCGGCCCGGATCGGGGAGGTGGGCCTCCACCGGATCTCCCATGGGGCGTCCGGGGGGGCCGTCCAGCAGCACCCGGGTCAGGAAGCGGTTCGGTCGCTCCACGAAGACGCCGGGGCGGAGGGGAGGGGGCGCGTCAGCTGCGGTCACGTTCGGGGGCTTGGGGTGCGGCGTCCGCCTCTCCCGTCCGCTGGGGGGAATCTCCGGAGGGGCCGGTGACTCCGGAGGGGCCGGCTGCTTCCCGGGTATGGCCGGCTTCGGCGGTGTCCCGGGTCGGGCTGGCTTCGGCCGCTTCCCGGGCCCGGTTGGCTTCGGCTGCCTCTCGGGCCCGGTTGGCTTCGGCCAGGGCCTGGCTCTTCGCCTCGGTCTCGGTCTGCAGGTCGCTCACCACCTTCATTCGGTACACGAAGAGGCCGCCCAGGATGAGGCCGTAGACCACCAGGAGAGGGGTGGGGTGCGGGAGCCCGAATCCCAGGTGCAGCGCTGCTCCAGCCACCATGAGGGTGGCCAGGGTGTCTGTGAGGACCCGGGGGAGATCATCCGTGGAACCGGAGCGCCGATACCGCCCGAAGCTGGACAGGAGAAACCCCACGGCGATGATCAGAAACACCCCCCAGAGGAGGTTGCCGGACTGGAAGAGTTCGAAGAAATCCATCTCGAATCCACGGGAGGTGAAAGTTGTTAAGGTAAAACGAAGCATTGACTTAAGGTGTTTACATCCCGGTGGATTACAACCGGGGACGCACCGGGCTTCCGCCCAGGCGAAAGCTGGACCAATAGAGGGTCAGGCGGGCCGGGCGGGCAACCCCCTCACCCCTCCGGCTCGTACGGCACCGTCCCGGCCTCAATGGCGGCCAGGAGGGCCTGATGGTCCCGCTCCGTCAGGTCGGCGTAGCCCGAGGCGAAGCGGATCATGGCCTCGATGAAGCCGTCGCTCTTTCCAAGGTAGCCGGCGATCTCCGCCGCCTCTCCGCCCCGGGCGTGGGCGTCGGCCAGGAGGTGGCCGGAGAGGTCGGCGTAGGCCACGAGGCCCCGGGCGTCCAGGGCCGCCAGCTCCACCTTCCCCTTCATGTTCCGGAACTGGCGCACGTAGAAGTCCCGCTCCACCCCGTCCGGGCCCACGGCGGTGAGCCACCCCAGGAAGATGTCGCTCACCGTCTGCATGGCGCGCTGCCCCTCCACCACCCGGCGACCGTGGGGGCGGGGAGAGGGCGAGTCCATGTAGGGCTCCAGCACCGACTGCCCCGCTTCCTTGAGTTGCAGGACCAGGGGGTCATCCTCGTCCCGGCCGTGGAGGAGGATCACGTAGCAGCGGGTCCCCACGCTTCCCACGCCCACCACCCGCCGGGCCACATCCACCACCTCGAAGCGGGCCAGGAGGCGCCGGCGGTGGGGAGGCAGGGTCTCGGCGTAGGCCTCCACGTACCGGGTGGCCAGGTCGAACCGGTTGGCGGGTAGGCAGTCCCGGGAGAGGACGGGCGGGTCTTCCCTCATCTGGATGCGGCCGTCCACCACTTCGGTGAGGCGCCGGGCGGCGCGCTTGCTGGTGCGGCGGCGGGCCCCGGCGAAGATCTCCTCGGTGCTGGTGAGAAGCTCACTGCCCAGATCGCCGTCCTCCACACGCTCGCCCAGCACCGAGAGGACGTCGTGTTCATCGATGCTGGCGTACCAGACGTCCAGGACATCGGCCTCGCTGTGCTCCCGCATGCTGGCGCGGTAGCGGGTGAGGCAGCGGCGGACGGCGTCATGGGCCGTGGCCTCGTCGAACCCCCGGTCCCGGGCTGCCACCACGAAGGAGGTGGCCAGGCGCTTCAGGTCCCATTCGAAGGGGCCCTGCGCCGTCTCGTCGAAGTCGGTGATGTCGAAGACCAGCCGCCGCTCGGGGGTGGCGAAGGTCTCGATGTTCAGGAGGTGGGCGTCGCCGCAGAGTTGAGTGGCGATGGGCGTCGTAGGGGTCCGGGAAAGATCGGAAGCCATGACCGCCGCGGATCCCCGGAGGAAGGTGAAGGGGGAGGCGGACATGCGGGCGTAGCGGAGGCCCAGCAGGGCGGGGTCCCGGGCCTTGTCCTGCTCCGCCAGGATGGCCAGGGGGTCCGGCCGGTCGTTGTCGCTGGGGGAAGGGCAGGTGGCGTGGGAACGGCGCCGGGCGGTGCGGCGGGCTCGGCGGCCGCGGCGGATGAGTTCGTCTCGGGTGGGTCGGGGCATGGGGTCGAGGCCTTTGTGTGGTTCGAAGGGCCCTTGAACCTATGAGGTTCCGGCGCCGGCGGGAAAATGCGAACCCCGGTTCGCATTTTGGGGGGTGGGGGTGCGTGGAGGGAGTGAGGCACCGGGCGGACGAAGCGCCGGGGTCGGAGGACGGAGCGCCGGGGGCGGACGGAGCACCAGGCGGACGGAGC
>REEG01000063.1 GCA_007695195.1 Gemmatimonadales bacterium
CTTGAATACAATATGGAGCTGCATCCTCCCGTGTCCCTGCGCGGCCGTGAGCGTTACGACCCTCCTCGGCGCCGGAATCAGGGAGGCACCATGGTGTGTTCGAGAACCTGAAAGCGGAAGGCATCCGGAAGCGGTCTCGGGTCCGTTTCGACCGGGATTCCGAGTTTCCATTCCGGTGCATCCGCGTCCAATCGAAGGGAGGGTTTCATGCGGTCCTTTTTATGTGAATCTTCGTCACGGGCTCGTCCCGGGATTCGAGGACGGCTCGGCCGGGGGCTCACCGTCCTCACCCTGGGTCTCCTGGGGTTTTCACCGGCGCTGGTGGCCCAGGACACGGGAACCGTTTCCGGAACCGTCACCTCGGCGCGGTCGGGACAGGCTCTGGCCAGCGTTCAGGTCTTCGTGTCAGGTACCGACCGGGGTACCATCACCGGAGCCGACGGGCGCTTCTCCATCCCCAACGTCCAGCCCGGCGAGTATGAGGTGCGGGCTCAGCGGCTGGGGTACCGGGAGACAGGCCAGACCGTGACGGTGGTCGCCGGTGAGACCACCACCATCCAGTTCAGCATGGAGACGGAGGCGCTCCGGCTCGACGACATCGTGGTGACGGGGACCGCGGGGCAGGCTCGGCAGCGGGAGGTGGGGAACGCCATCACCCAGATCAACGTGGGTGATGTGGCCGATGTGGTCCCGGATGTGGACCAGCTCCTCCAGGGCCGGTCGCCGGGCCTCGGTGTGAGCCAGGCCACCGGATCCGTGGGCTCCGCCGCCCAGATCCGGCTCCGGGGCGTGGTCTCGGTCTCCCAGTCCAACCAGCCCATCGTCTACATCGACGGGGTACGGGTGCGGAGTGAGCCCTACGACCGGAATCGTCCCGGTGTGGGCTTCACCGGCCGCAGCGCCAACGTGACGCCCGGTCCCCTGGCGGACATCGATCCCGGCGACATCGAGCGGGTCGAGGTGCTGAAGGGCGCCGCCGCCACCACCCTCTACGGCACGGAAGCGTCGGCGGGGGTGATCCAGATCTTCACCCGCCGCGGTCAGTCCGGCGACGCCCAGTGGACGGCCCAGATCGATCAGGGCGCCAACCACCTTCGCGAGTTCGCTCCGGCCGAAAACCCCTTCCTCAACATGAGCCCCTTCCTGCGCACCGGGCACCGGCAGCGCTATGCCCTTTCGGTGAGCGGCGGCGGTGAGGCGCTCCAGTACTTCGTGTCCGGCTCCCGGGCCCGGAACGAGGGGGTTCTGCCCAACGACCTCGAGGCTCGGACCACGGTGCGGGGGAACTTCACCTTCACCCCCCTGGATCGGGTGACCCTGAGCTGGAACAGCCAGTACACCCGAAATGAGATCGAACAGACGGCCTCGGGGAATAACGCCCACGGCCTGACCCTCAACGCCTTCCGGGCCGAGCGGAACTACTTCGGCCTCTCGGACCCCGATTCGGTGGGGCTGACGCTGAACCAGGACATCACCACCGATATCGACCGGTTCGTCACCGGCGGAACCGTTGAGTTCCGGGCCACCGATACCTTCCTCCACCGCCTCACGGTGGGCTTCGACCAGGCGAACCAGGAGAACCGGAACCTGCGGCCCTTCGGCTTCCGCATGGATCCCCGGGGGATCCTCTCCAACGCCCGGCTCCAGAACTCCATCCTCTCCATCGACTACGTGGCCAACTACGGCCACGAGTTCAATCCGGACTTCATCACCACGCTGTCCTTCGGCGCCCAGAGCGTCACCCAGGAAGAGCAGAAGACCGAGGCGTACGGGGAGATCTTCCCGGGGCCGGGGAACCCCACGGTGAACGCCGCCGGGGAGCGCCTGGGCTTCGAGGACCGGCTCCGGGTCACCAACGCCGGCTTCTTCGGCCAGATGCTCATCAACTGGCGGGACCGCTACTTCCTGACCCTGGGCACCCGGGTGGACGGGAATACGGCGTTCGGTGAGGACCTGGGGCTGCAGGTCTATCCCAAGGTCTCCGGCTCCTACGTGATCTCGGACGAAGAGTTCTGGAACCCGTCGTGGGGCTCCATGAAGGTCCGGGCGGCCTGGGGTCAGGCCGGTCGGGCGCCTGGCGCCTTCGATGCGGTGCGGACCTGGGATCCAGTGGGCTACGGCGGTCGCCCCGCCTTCTTCCCGCTGAATGTGGGGAACCCGAATCTGGGTCCCGAGAAGACCACCGAGACGGAGCTGGGCTTCGATGCGTCCTTCCTGGGCGACCGGGTCTCCACCGAGTTCACCTACTACCGCCAGGAGACCAGCGACGCGCTCTTCTCGGTGCGGATCCCGGCGTCGGCGGGCTTCTCCCTCTCCCAGCAGGAGAATGTGGGGACCATCCGGAACCAGGGGATCGAGTTGAATGTGAACGCCACCCTGTATGAGGCTCGGGACTGGGGCGTCGACGGTGGATTCAACATCTATACGAACCAGAGCGAGGTGGTGGACCTGGGCGGCGCAGTACCCTTCGCCGCCGGCGGAGGATGGGTCGAGGAAGGGGAGCCGGTCATGGCGGCCCGGGGATGGCGCCTCATGAATCCAGACGAGATCGGTGATCCCGACTGGCAGCCGAACCAGATCTACGGGCCCCGGCAGCCCACCCACACCTTCGGCGGCTCCCTGTCGCTCCGGCTCCCGCGGGGGATGGGTCTCTCGGCTCGGGGTGAGTACCAGGGTGGCCACTACATCTTCGACGGTGCCTCGAACCAGGCCTTCCAGCGAAACATCCGTTGGCCTACGTGTGGGCAGGCCGTCTACGACCTCATCGATGCCGGCCAGATCGAGACGCTGACGGCGTGGCAGCGGGGCCACTGCATCCAGGCCAACTACCGGACCGGCTCCACCTACGTCCCGGCCGACTTCTTCAAGATCCGGGATATCACCTTCCGGGCACCGGTGGACTTCATGGTTCCCGGGGCCCGGAGTGCCCAGTTCAGCATGTCGCTCCGGAACTGGTTCCGCTGGACCAACGATGACTTCCGCATCTTCGATCCGGAGATGATCGGTCGTGGGTCCGGAGAGCAGTTGCCCAGCATCTCCGAACACATTCCGCCGGCGGCGCAGTTCATCGCGTCGGTCCGGGTGACCTTCTGATGGGGGCGCCGATGATGACTACCACGAACCCCATGAACCGGGTGTCCCATCCTGAAGACCTCTCCCGCCGGTCCCGTGTCCGGCGAGGCGGCTCGGTGCTCCTGGCCCTGGCACTGGGCACGGGGCTGGCCGCCTGCGACTTCGATGTGGTGAACCCGGGACCGGTGCAGGACGACTTCCTGGACAATCCGGATGCCCATGCCCCTCTGGTGGCGGGCGCCCAGCGACTCCTCATGCAGGGGTTGAACCTCAACTCCATGAATGGCGGGGCCGTGGTGCGGGAGATCTTCCCCGCCGGCTCCACGTCGGCCTTCGGGATCACCCTCCTGCAGCAGCGGGGAATCCTGGAGTACGACGACGAGCATGTGACCTGGACCAACCAGCAGCGGGCCCGGAGCGTGGCCGAGCAGGGTCTGCAGCGCTTCGACCGCCTCGACAGCGTGGACATGATGAATTACGTGCCGGCGGCGGAGTTGGCGCTGGTGGCCGGGTTCGCCGGGCGGGTGCTGGGCGAGAACTACTGCGAAGCCGTCATCGACGGCGGCGGGCTTGAGCCCCACACCGTCTTCCTGGAGCGGGCCGAGGCCAACTTCGACCTGGCCATCCAGATCGGTCAGAATGTGGGCCGCACCGATGTGGTGAACGCCGCCTACGCCGGGCGGGCACAGGTCCGGGCCGTGCTGGGCAACTGGCAGGGCGCCGTGGCCGACGCCGACCGGGTGCCGCTGGACTTTGTCCATCTGGCCGAGCACAACACCATCACCGACGGTCAGTACAACCGGATCTACTGGGCCAGCGCCAACGCGCCCTACCGGGCCCACTCGGTGTGGAATACCATCGTGGAGGGCTATTACACCGATACCGGTGACCCCCGGACGCCGTGGGGTCAGAACCCCACCGTTCCCGTGGGGGATGCTGCGGTGGACCGGGTGGGGCAGGTCCCCTGGTTCTTCCAGCTCAAGTATCCGGAGCGGGACTCGGACCGGAACCTGGCCTCGGGCCGGGAGATGCTCCTCATCAAGGCCGAGGCGGCGCTGAACGGCGTGGGTGGCGACTGGCAGACGGCCATGGACTACATCAACAGCCTGCGGGAAGGGCTGGTGAGCGACCACGACGGAGAGCCCATCCCCCTCTGGGAGGCGAATAGCGCCGAGGAGGCGTGGGGCTTCCTCAAGCGGGAGCGCTACATCGAGCTCTGGCTGGAGGGGCGCCGGCTGGGCGACCGTCGGCGCTGGGCCGAGGCCGGCGTGCCCGGTGAGCTCAGTCCGCTGGAGGTTCCCGGCGACGCGTCGTTCCTGACGGACCAGAGCCTCTGCTACCCCGTTCCGCTTCAGGAGCGGGAGACCAACCCCAACGTGCCGGAGACGCCGTGAGGGGATGATCCGACCGTGCCGTCCCGACGGGACGGGTGCGGTCAGCCTGTCACCTCGAATCGAGTGATGAGGCACTGAAAGCGGCGGCGACGCCGATTCTGCGGCCGGTCCCGGGGATGTCCCCGGGGCCGGTCTTTTTTTC
>REEG01000176.1 GCA_007695195.1 Gemmatimonadales bacterium
CCCACCCCCCTCCCCCCCAAGACGGAACTTCCCACCCCCCACAACGATTATCATCATAGAGCGTGGGGCCTCACCTCCGAGGTAGCCCCGCCCTCCTCTCTCTGGCGGCGCTTCGTTGCCGGATCGCCGCCGCTGTACCCCTGTTCGCCCCGCTGGTCCCTGTTCCCGTTCAGCCGCTCGGGTCATGCATAGATTCTTCCTCGCCGTTCTCGCCGCCGTCCTCCTCCTTCCCCTCTGGGCGCCGGCGCCGGCGGAGGCCCAGTACTTCGGTCGAAACAAGGTGCAGTACGAGACCTTCGACTTCCGGATCCTCCAGACGCCTCACTTCGAGATCTACTTCTACGACGATCTGGACGACTCCATCGAGGATGTGGCCCGGCTGGCCGACCGCTGGTACGAGCGGCTGGCCCGCCTCTTCAGCCACGAGCTGGGCGAGCGGCGGCCCCTGGTCTTCTACGCCACCCACCCCCACTTCCAGCAGACCAACATCCTCCCGGGGCAGCTCGGCGAGGGGGTGGGCGGGGTGACGGAGGGGCTCCGGGACCGGGTCATCATGCCGGTGGGCTCGTCGTGGGCCGACACCGACCACGTCCTGGGCCACGAGCTGGTCCACTCGTTCCAGTTCGATCTGGCCGGGCGCCGGGCCGGGCTCCAGGGGCTCATGCGCCTCCCCCTCTGGTTTGTGGAAGGGCAGGCCGAGTACCTCTCCCTGGGCGGGCACGCCAGCCACACCGCCATGTGGATGCGCGACGCCGTGCTCCGCGACGAGTTCCCCACCATGCGGGATCTGAGCCGGAACCAGATGCGCTACTTCCCCTACCGCTTCGGCCACGCCTGGTGGGCGTGGGTGGGGGGGCGCTGGGGCGATGAGGTGTCCGGCGACCTCCTCCGGGTAGCGGTGCAGAGCAACATCGAGACGGCGTCGCGCCAGATCCTGGGGATGTCGCCCGACTCCCTCTCGGCGCTGTGGAAGGAAGAGTCGGTGGCCCAGTACGGTGCCCTCATGGAGGGTCGGACCCCGCCGCAGGAGGCGGGCACCCTCCTCCTCTCCCCCGAGACCGGGGCCGGACGCCAGAACCTGGCGCCTTCGCTGAGCCCCGACGGGCGCTACGTGGCCTTCCTCTCGGAGAAGGACCTCTTCACCATCGAGATCTTCCTGGCCGATGCCCGCACCGGCGAGATCATCCGCCGCATCACCAGCTCGGTGCGGGACGCCCACCTGGACGCGCTCCGCTTCCTGGACTCGGCGGCGGCGTGGTCGCCGGACGGGGAGCACCTGGCGGTGGTGGCCTTCGCCCAGGGCCGGAACCAGATCCAGCTCTACCGCACCGGCGACGGGCGGACGGGCCCGCTCCTGCGGGTGCCGGAGGAGATCGGCGAGGTGCGGAGCCCCGCCTTCAGCCCCGACGGCCGCAGCCTGGCCTTCTCGGGGAAGGTGCGGGGGACCACCGACCTCTTCCTCAAGGATCTCGAGTCCGGCGAGGTGTCCCGCCTCACCGACACCCGCTACTCGGCCATGCAGCCCTCCTTCTCGCCCGACGGGCGCCTCCTCATCTTCGTCACCGACGAGGGGCCTGAGACGAGCTTCGATCGCCTCACCTTCGGGCCGGCCGCCCTCATGGTCATGGACCTGGAGACGGGGGAGAAGGAACGCCTGGCGCCTCTGGGCGGGGCCGAGCACTGGAACCCGGTCTTCGCCCCGGACGGGCAGAGCCTCTACTTCCTGGCCGACCCCGATGGGTTCCGGGACCTCTACCGTATGGACCGGAGCTCGGGTGAGCTCTGGCGGGTGACCAATCTCGCCACCGGAGTGAGCGGGATCACTGCCGCCACCCCGGCCCTCAGCGTGGCGCTGGAGACGGGGAGCGTGGCCTTCTCCGTCTTTGACGGAGGCGAGTACCACGTGTTCGGGCTCGACGGCACCGAGGCGGTGGGCGAGCCGGTGAGCGCCGCCCAGCTCCTGGCGGTGGACGGCGACCGCCTTCCCGGCGCGGCGCCCCGGAGTCAGGGGCGGGTGGGGACTCTCCTGGCCGACGCCGAGACGGGGCTCGTGGGGCGCGGCGTGCACCGGCCCGCCGAGGCCCGGGTCTTCCGGCCGAGCCTGGGGCTCGAGTGGCTCGGCCAGCCCACCATCGGCGCCGGGGTGGACCAGTTCGGCACCTTCATCGCCGGAGGGATCGCCGCCCAGTTCTCCGACATGCTGGGGAACCGCCGCCTCTTCACCGCCATCCAGGCCCAGGGCGAGATCCAGGACATCGGTGGGCAGGTCTTCTACTCGGATCTGGAGCGGCGCTGGAACTGGGGCGGGGGAGTCTCCCACATCCCCAACCGCTTCGTCCAGGGCGGCTTCGTCCGCGATGGGCAGCAGACCTTCCTGGTCCAGGATCTGTTCCGGATCCGCCAGACCCAGGCGCTGGGGCAGATCCAGTACCCCTTCTCCCAGATCCGGCGCGTGGACTTCACCGCCGGGTTCAACCGCTACGATTACTCCGCCGAGCGGCGCCTCTACCCGGTGAACCAGTTCGGCCAGATCATCGGGGAGGAAGAGCGCACGCGGCTCGATGCGCCGGACCCCCTGAACCTGGGTCAGGCCTCGGTGGCGTTCGTGGAAGACAACTCCTTCTTCGGGTTCGTCTCACCGGTGCGCGGGTGGCGGGCCCGCTACGAGATCTCCCAGACGGTGGGGACGGTCTCCTTCACCCAGGCCACCCTGGACCACCGCCGATACCTGGCGCCGCACCAGAACCTGACGCTGGCGGCGCGGGGCCTCCACGTGGGGCGCTACGGGGTGTCGGAGCGGGATGAGCAGCGGCTCCGGCCCCTCTTCCTGGGGTGGGAAACCTTCATCCGCGGCTACTCGCCCCAGTCGTTCCAGCCCGGCGAGTGCACCGACGCCGGCAACGACGGGTGCCCCGAGTTCGACCGCCTCCAGGGGCAGCGCATCGGCGTGGTGAACCTGGAGGCCCGGATCCCGCTCCTGGGCACCGACCGGTTCGGCCTCATCAACTTCGGCTTCCTCCCCACCGAGCTGGTGTTCTTCACCGACGCCGGCATGGCGTGGAACTCGTGGGATGAGACCGACCTCCGCTTCGAGCGCGAGACCGCCGATCGGGTGCCCGTGTTCAGCACCGGGGTGAGCGCCCGGATGAACATCCTCGGCGCCTTCGTCCTGGAGGCCTACTACGCCCAGCCCTGGCAGCGCCCCGGGCGGGGCTGGCACTGGGGGTTCAACCTGGCGCCGGGGTGGTAGGTGGCCCGATGGTACGCAGGAGGAATTCAGCCAATGGCCGGAGGTCGTCGTTCACGTGGGCCTGCTCGAGAGCGGCGAAATAGGCCGGACGTCCTTCGGCCCTGACCGTTGCCCAGGGAATTCCGGAGCCGGCCAACATGAAGTTCATTAGAAGCCGGGCGAGACGGCCGTTTCCGTCCATGAACGGATGGATGTGGACGAATCCCCAGTGGGCGAGGATGGCGCGGGTGATGGGCCCTCGGGTAGGGTCGTTCACCTGCTCCAGCAGTTGAGGCATGTGCCGACCGACCTTCTCCGGTCCGGGCGGAACGTGCCGGCTATGACGAATGAAAACATTGCTGCTCCGCCATCCACGCATGTCCTCGGCACTGACGACCCCTGCATCGATGGAAGGCCCCCACAGCTCCAGATGAAGATCGAAGATCAGGCTTTCAGTGAGCCTTGTCCCTCCGTCGGCCAATGCGCCAGGGATGAGCTCGAGGATGCGATCGAAGGCTCGTGAATACCCCTTCAGAGCCATGAGTCGCTCGGTTTCAGCGCGGGAGCGCCCCTCATAGGCTACGCCTTCGAGGACGGAGCGCACTTCGTCCCGCGAGATTTCGTATCCCTCGATGGTCGTGGAGTGGTAGGTGTCTTCGAGTTTGGCTGATCGAGCGGCCTCCAGGATCTGGGACGCGGCCCGGGGGACAACCTTCCTCTCAACCTCATGGACCACTTCACTTACGTCGGCGGCTCCCCGCTCGAACCGGGCCTGCAGTCGGTCGAGCCCGGGATCACGGGAGGAAGGGCGGGAAGCGAGGTAGGCCGGCACGACGATGTCCCGGCCGACGCCGGTGTCTGTCCGGCTCCGTGGACGGCGATGATGGAGGGCCAGGACCCTCTGGATCTGGTCATGAAGACGCGTGTTGCCCAGGTCTTGGGCCAGATGCCCCATCCGGGTGAGGAGAACATGGCGTGGCGTGGCCGCATAGGCTGCCTCGAGTGCCGGTTCGGCAATCACCAGGCTCCGCAACCACGAGAGTACCAGATCGCGGTGCCGCCGCACATCTCCTGCGGTCAGGGAGACGAGCGTGGCCGCCGGAGAGCTGACCGGGAGTTCAGGCCCATCCGGGGGCACGACCACGTTCGCCGAGGAGCCGGCGGCCACCAATTCGTCCGGCACAAGGGCGATCTCCAGGCCCTCGGTGACCTGGAGTTGGTGCTCGCTCTTGCTGGCTGAGTGCCGTACCAGCAGGGTCTCCGGTATTGTGAATTCCCCAACAAGAAGCCGGACGGCTGAGATCCGGAAGATCTCAGCCGGGGCATATTCGTTCAGGGCAATCCGAACGAGGCGCCAATAGTTC
>REEG01000181.1 GCA_007695195.1 Gemmatimonadales bacterium
CCGGCAGCGGGCTAACCCTCAGCGGCAGGCATATCACCGGTAGCGGGCTGAACCTCGGCCGCCGCCACCTCCTCTTCCAGCCAATCCACCAGGCGGCTGAACGGATCGAAGCCCAGGACCCGTGGACCGTCGGCCACGAAGTTGGACAGGGCATTCACGTCGTAGTAGTAGAGGGTGCCGTCCCGGTCGTCGATCATGTACTCCACGCCGCCGATCTCGATGCCGGCCGCTGCCATGATCCGCTCCACGGCCTCCACCACCTCCGGGGGCGGCGTGTATGCCTCCACCCGCAGATCGTTCTTGGGGGCGTCGGCGGGGCATGCGGCCCGCTCCAGCGCCGCGCCGTCCACACTCTGGCACACATCGGCGGGGCAGAGGTTGAACTGGTCGCCGGGGGTGTAGATGCGGATGGCGTAGAGGAAGCGCCCATTGAGGATCTCGACCCGGACGATGCGCCCGTCCCGGGCCGGGATGAACTCCTGGACGAGTCCGATCCCATCGATCCCCAGGCTGATGGCTCCATCCGAGCCGGGAGGAAGGGCTGCGGCCCGGGCCAGCGCCTCCGGGGTCTCGAATCGCACCACACCGGCCCCACTTCCGCCGATGTTGGGCTTCACCACCACAGGGAACCGCAGTCCCTCAGCCGCCTGGGGGAGATCGGCCGGGGCGTGGACGAGGCGAGCCCGGGGAGCCGGGAGCCCCAGATCGCCCAGGAGCTCGAGTTGGGCGGCCTTGGACGTCTCCATGGCCCACGCCGCGGGCCCGTTGATGACCCGGGACCCACGCCGGGCCGCCGCGTCCAGCACCTCCGTTGTGTAGAACACCTGCCCGGCACCACCCCTGAGCCACGCAGAAGGGCTCATCCGGTTGAAGAGGATGGGGGGGAGCGCATGGGACTCCCCGGGGGCGAAGTGGTGCCCCTGCACCGGGATGGCCTGGTAGGGCACCCCCCGCCGATCCAGCTCGAGGAAGAGGGGCCGGAACCAGTCCGGGTGCTCATACAGGATCCCGAGGGGGGAGGCCGCGCGATCGGGTGAGGGGTGGCTCATGTGGACCTGCTCCTTGAAGGTGGGGGACTGGGGGGTCGGGGCTACGGTTCTGGAGGCTGCCGTGTCGACTGGTTCGGAACTGCGGTGTCGGGCCCTGGGCTACAGCGTGGGGGCGGCTTGGGAGCGGATCGAAAAACGGCCCCCTCTCCGCTCAGGGAGAGGGGGCCGTTGGAGGTCCCGGGCCGTGGAAGTGGGGCCGTCTACATGGGCCCCGGTTCACTGGCGAAGGGAAGTCCGGCCGCCGCTCCCGTGGGGAGGGAAACACACGGACGACAACACATGCACATGGACATGCACATGTTCGCCGGAACAGGAGGGAGGGCCTCCCTCATTCCGGATGCCGTGGGCCGGTCAGTGTTTCGCATCGGTCGAGGCTAGGTGACTCACAGCCGCTGGTCAAGGGCCGGACCGCCCCGCCGAACCCTCGGGCTCGGGCCCGGGCACCGCTTCCACCAGCAGTTCCAGCGCTCGCCTCAGATCCCGTCCGCCGGGACCGGCGCCGCTGTAGTGCCCGAGGCGAACCACCACCAGATCGTGGGATGGAATGATGTGGGTGGATTGCCCCCCGGCCCCGGCCATCCGGTACGCGCTCGTGGGGATGGGGAGGCTGCCGTTCCCGTTCACCCAGAAGAAGGCACCGCCGTAGGTATAGCGTCCGTCCGCTTCCCATGCCGGAGCCAGGGCGGCGGCGTACTCCACGAACCCTTCCGGGAGAATGCGCTCTCCCTCCCAGACACCGTCGTTCAGGTAGAGGTTGCCGAGCCGGGCCCAGTCCCGGGCCGACACCATCTCGTACCCCTGCAGGAGAAGGTTTCCGTAAGGATCGGGCTCCAGGAAGGAGTGACGCATACCCAGCCGATCGAAGAGATGGCGTTGCGGGAACTCCAGGTGATTCTCTCCTCGGCGCTCCACAGCCAGGCGGACGAGATAGCTGATGAGGCCGGGATCCGAGTTCCGGTAGCGACCCACCGTGTTGGGAGGCCACTGGAGAGGACGGGTGGCCACCCACTCGGCGGAATCCACGCCGCCCGTGTAGATGTAGAGGTGATCCGGGTACCCTTCATCGGGATCGAAATCGGGATCCTGGGGAGCCCGGAACCGGAGGCCGCTGGACATGCGCATGATGTCGCCGATCCGGATCTCCTGCCGGGGGTCGCCCGGGCTCTGCCACTGGGGGACGGGCGCCGGCTCCCAGAGGTCGTACTCTCCCTGCTGGATCAGGACACCCATGAGGGTGCCCACCAGACTCTTCCCCATGGACCAGCTCTCGAGGGGAGTGTGTAGGTCGATCCCTTCCCCGTATCGCTCGCCGATGATCCTGCCCCGATGGGTCACGAGGAATGCGGCGGTCCGACCCTCCGGGTCTGCGAAGGCCGCCTCCACCGCAGCGGCCACCTTCTCCATGTCCACATCGGCGGCGAAAGGTTCATCAGGCAGGACGTCCCCCATGGGCCACGGTGTGGTGGCGGGGTCCGGCGTCCTGGGCTCGATGACCACCGGGGTGAAGCGGACTGAGTCCTGGCCCATTGGGAGGGTCACGCACCCCTGACTCCCGTACCGCTTCGCCGTGCGAACCACACCGTCGGGGAGGGTGAGATGGACCGCCTGCCGCTGGAAGTCCACCAGAGTGTCGGTGACGTGCACACGGTGTTCCCGAGGGCTCGGGAAGTACCCCAGGTGTTCTGCGGCAAAGGCCGGATCCAGGCCGGCAATGAATACGTTGGAGCAGAGGATCTTGGCGAAGCCCGCGGTATGGTGGTGGAGGGGATCGCCGGGGGGCACCTCGTACGGGGTATCCAGCTCCAGCGCCGCCGCCCGGGCCAGCATACGCTCCCGGGCATCGGGAGCCTCCGGGTCCACCGGATCGGGGAGAGGGGCCGGGTTCTCCGCCGGGCGCGACTCCGCGGCCGAACCGGGAGGCCCGTCCGTGTCTCCGGCACACCCCGCGAGCCCCACCAAGGCCGGCACCAGGAAGAGGGGGAGCAGGGAGGCCGGCGGGGAGAATCGACGGATCAGGGATCGGCCAATCGTGGAAGCGCGCACGGAGGATGGACGCATCCCGGATGGACGCTCCGCAGATGGACACACTTTGGAAGGATGCACCATGGGGACGCCTCCTGGAGTCGGGTCGGAAAGAGAAGCGCCAACGTATCGGCCGGACCTTCCGGTGGGCAACGCACCGGAGAACTTGCCGACTCCCAACCCGGGCCCTCACTTTCCCCGCCGACTCTCAGCCCAGGAGGTGCCCCGTGTCCCAACCCGTGCCGCTCCCGCGTACTGGCCGCCTTCCGCGTCCCGGCCTTCTCTCCCGTTTCGGCCTCCTCCCCCTCCTGGTGGTTGCCCCGCTGGCGGTCCCGCTTCCCGGAACGGCGCAGATCGCATCGGGCACGGCGCTGACCCCACCCGAGACGGCTCACGCCCCACCCGAAACGGTTCAGCCCCTCACGGGCCCGGCCACCACCCCGGCGGATGACCCGGCACTCCGCCCCCTACGGATCGAGGACTACTACCGGATTCGGAGCGTGGAGTCGCCGGAGATCTCCCCTGATGGACGCTGGGTGAGCTACACCGTCTCCCTTCCGGTGGAAGACGACAACGGCAACCTTCGGCAGGTGTGGGTGGTGCCGGCCGACGGCTCGGCGGCCCCTGTCCGCATGGACCATGACGGGGACGATGTGACGGACCCCCGGTGGGATGAGACCGGCGGTCTCCGGTACACCGCAGGGGACCAGGTCTGGATCCGGGATCCCGGCGATCCTGCCGCACCGCCGTCGCCGGCGCCCGCTTCCGGTCCGGAGGGGGTGGTGAGCCCCGACGGTCGGTGGATGGCCCGCATCGATACGGTCCAGGCGCAGCCTCGTCCGGAGCGGCCCATGACCGATTTCCAGCGTCGCCATCAGGAGCGGTTCCAGGGCGCGGACTTCGACTGGTACCCCTTCCGGTCCGATGGGCGAAGCTTCCCCCTTCCGGACCCGGCCACGCAGCCGGCCCGGGAGGTGTTCATCCAGGGAGCGGACGGGAACGGAACACCCCGACGTCTCACCTCGCTGGGGCTCCAGGCAGGGGGCCTCCGCTGGCTGCCGGGGAGCGACGCCCTTCTCTTCACCGCCAACGAAGGGGATCTGGATGAGGTGGCCTACGGGTCCACCGACATCTTCCAGGTGACACGGGACGGCGAGCTCACCCGCCTCACCGACGACGGCTACAACTACGGAAATGTGGAGGTGTCTCCCGACGGCAGGTGGATCTCCTACATCCGTTCGTGGGGGACAGACTTCATCGTGGAAGAAGGGCTGGATCACGGCGGGCCCCGGGACCTCTACATCCAGTCGGTGGAAGGGAGTGACCTCCCGGCGAACTGGGGTGACCCCATCAACCTCACGGTGGACTGGGACCTGGATCCGTCCAGCCCCCGCTGGTCTCCCAGTGGCGAGCACATCTACTTCACCGGAGGCGTGGGGGGCGCGGTGCACCTCTTCCGCGTGGCCGTCCGGGGCGGGCCGGTGGAACAGATCAC
>REEG01000071.1 GCA_007695195.1 Gemmatimonadales bacterium
GTGGAGCGGGTGCTGGCGCTGGACGGGACGGTGGATCCCTGGAGTCCCAAGGTGGTGCGCGCCTCGGCGGCCAGCGTCTTCCTCCTCCCTGTGCACCGGATGGAACTCGGCGAGGCGCTGGACTGGCTCCGCATCGTTCGGATTCCCCTTCTGGTGGCCGATGCTAACGGAGAGGATGTGCGATCCATCCCGGTGCCGGAGTCGGCGGCTCTCCTCATGGGGAACGAGGGGGCCGGCCCGCGGCCCGCGGCGCTGGCGGCGGCGGAGCGGGTGGTAGCGCTCCCCATGGTGGCCGGGGCCGAGTCGCTGAATGTGGCGGTGGCAGGGTCCATCCTCCTCTGGGCGCTGGGACCCGGCGCCCGCTCGACCTGATCTTCCGGATCGCTCATTGCTCCGCCCCCGCCGAGGGGCGTGCCCGACCGAGGGGGCGTGGACATGGACGGAGGCCTGGCGGCCACATGGCTGGATCTGATCCCGGGGTTGGTGGCGGCCGTGCAGTTGGAGCTGGATCCGGGGGCAGGGATGGCGTCCATGTGGCTGGATCTGGACCCTGGGGTGGGGGCCGCGGCGGCGGTGGCCGGACTCCTGGGACTCCTCCTCGGGTCCTTCCTGAACGTCTGCGCCCTTCGTTGGTCGGAGGATCGCTCCGTCATCACTCCCCGGAGCTCCTGCCCCGGGTGCGGCACCCCCATCGCCTGGTACGACAACATCCCGGTGCTGAGCTGGCTGATCCTCCGGGGACGGTGCCGAAGCTGCGGGAGTGGGATCTCGGTTCAGTATCCTCTGGTGGAGCTCACCACCGGGGTGATCTGGGCCGCGATGGTCCTGACGTGGGGCGTCGAGGTGGAGGCCCTCCGGGGCGCCCTCTTCCTCACCCTTCTCCTGGGGATCGCGGTGGCCGACGCCCGATTCTACATCATCCCGGACCAGTTCTCCGTGGGGGGCGCCGTGATTGGGTTCCTTCTGGCCTTCGCTTCGCCGGAGATCACCTGGCTCGAGTCGCTGGTGGGGGCGGCGGCCGGTCTCTTCCTCCTCTGGTTCGTGGCCTGGGCCGGGGAGAAGGCCTTCCGAAAGGAGGCCATGGGCGGCGGTGACATCAAGATGATGGCCATGGTGGGGGCCTTCCTGGGCGTGTGGGGCATGCTCCTCACCCTCTTCATGGGGGCCCTTCTGGGCGCCGTCATCTTCGGCCCCATCTCGTGGAAGACGGGGAAGCTCGTGCCCTTCGGCATCTTCCTGGCCCTGGGCGCGGCCTTCACCTGGATCTGGGGAGACGCCCTGGTGGCGTGGTATATGGAGTGGGCGTTCCCCACCTACTGAGGTTGGGGGGGGAAAGGATGCCGCTGCGCCGAACCGCGGGGGGCGAGGGTTCGGGTGGCGGCGTGCGACTCACTGCGAGCCGGGAACCGGGGTGGGGGAGGAGCGGTTCGTCCGGGATCCGTCGCCGATCTGGCCGTCGGCGTTGTTCCCCCAGCAGACCGCGTCTCCCGCCATGGCCAACCCACAGGTATGGGATTCGAGGGCCTGGAGGACGGTGAGGCGAAGGTTGCCGGCCACAGGGGTGGGCTCTCTCCGGTTCTGCGTGGTTCCATCGCCCACCTGGCCGAGGGTGTTTTCGCCCCAGCAGTACGCCACACCCTCCTGAGTCAGGGCACAGGTGTGTCGGGAGCCGGTGGCGATGTCCCGGAAGCTCTGGCCACCGACCACCGGAGCCGGTGCGGGGCGGACGTTCTGGTTCGTTCCGTCGCCCAACTGGCCCCGGCTGCCCTGACCCCAGCACAGGACCGTCCCGTCGGCGCTCACCCCGCAGGTGTGAAACTCGCCTGCCGCGATCCTGGTGAAGCGATGCCCGCCCTGAACGGATCCCGGTACAGCACCGGAGCCCAGACCGTCCCACCCAAGCTGGCCCTCCGCGCCGGCTCCCCAGCAGAAGGCCCGCCCATCCGTGTCCAGCGCGCAGGTGTGGTTCCACCCTGTGGTGATCTGGCGGAAGCGCCGATTCCCCGTCACCTGAACCGGGGTGGCCTCATCGACGGTGTCCCCGTTGCCAAGCTGTCCCCGGTCCCCGGCTCCCCAACAGAGGGCTCGCCCCTGCATATCCAGACCGCAGGTGTGACCGCCGCCGGCGGAGATCTCAAGCAGAGGAGGGAGGCCCGGCACCGGGGTGGGCTCACCGCGACTCTGGGTCGTGCCGTCGCCGAGTTGTCCCCGGCCATTCGCCCCCCAGCAGAACACCGACCCGTTGGCGTCCAGGGCGCAGGTGTGGGAGATACCCACGGTCAGACGAGTGAATGAGCCGGCGATCCGGATGGGCCGGTCTCTCCCGTTCCGATCACCGAGTCCAAGCTGCCCCTGGGCTCCGGCTCCCCAGCAACGGATGGCCCCTGTGCGGTCCAGCAGACAGCTATGGCCCCCACCTCCCGCCACAGTGGGACGGGGCGAGAGTGCGGATGGGGGTTCCATCTCCACACCCGGAAGTGCGGCTTGGGGTTGGGTGCCGGGGTCCGGCGGGGACTGGGGCGATAGTTGGTCGGGCGATAGGGCGAGTTCGGGGGCCCGGGGGCGGGCGAGGGCCGACAGCTCCACCGGGTCCACGTCGCTATCCGGGAAGCGGACCGTGGCCTCTTGCACCCCCTCCGGGCCCAGCCTCCAACGAATGACCAGAAAACCCTGGGCGTCGGTGCTGGGCCCTGAGGTGGTGACCGTCCCACCACCCTCCACCACCGCCACCGTCACGGGTACCCCGGGAAGCCGGGCCCCGTCGGCGTCCTCGGCCAGAACGACGATGCTCTGGTCCAGAAGGTCGCCGGCGGTTCCGGTCTGCCCCGCTCCCTGCACGACCCGGAGGGAGGAGCCCGGTGGGGCGGAAGTGGCCGGGATGACCGAAGCATCCGTGGGGTCCATGTCGGGGGCGTCCATGTCCCCGGCAGTCCCCGAGGCAGGGTCCACTCCGGGTAGCCCGGGCTCCAGATCCAGCGAGGCCAGATCCCCCGCCTCCACCGAAGGCTCATCGCCAGGGCCGGCCACGTCGCCCAGCTCGCCCCTGTCGGTATCCGGTGTCCGCTCCCACCGGTCCCAATCGAGTGAGGGATCGGAGATCCCGTTGCCTCCTCTCAGAAGGGTCTGGAGCGGGGCATCGGGGCCCTGGAGGAGGAGTCCCACCACCACGAGGGCCAGCGCGGCCCCACCCCAGAGGAGCCAGCCTCGGCGGGATCGCGTCTCGGTCTGGGGCTCGTCGTGAGGCGAAGCATGGGACCGGTGCTCGCCATGGGACCGGGACGAGGCCATCGGGGTGGCCCCGGTGGCGAGCGTTCCCCCCTCGGCTTCCGTTCGAGCCCGTAGTTCGGCCATCCAGGCCGGGATGGCCTGAGGGTCCGGTTCAGAGACCGACTGGGGGTCCTGTTCTGCGACGACGGGCAGTCCGGTCTCCGGCCGGGCGGCGGCGTCCGCGGCGGCCGCGGCGGACGGACGGCCACCCATCGCCTCAAGGAACTCAGCCGCCGATCGCCACCGGGCCTCCGGATCCTTCTTCAGCGCACGCTCCAGCACGGCGGCCAGCTCCGAAGGGACGTCGTCGCGGAACCGGGAAAGGGGCGGGAGTGCTTCGTGCTTCTGCTTGTAGATGACGTTGTAGAGGCTCTCCCCACTCCACGGCGCGGTGCCGGTGAGCATCTCCCACGCCAGAAGTCCCAGGCTGTAGACGTCGCTCCTTCCGTCCAGATCCTGACCGTCCACCTGCTCCGGCGACATGTAGGCCGGCGTCCCCAACGCCGTCCCGGGAAGGGTCAGGCCGGAGTCCGAGTCCCACGCCCGGGCAATGCCGAAGTCGGCCAGGCGCGCCACCCCCGCCTCCTCGTCCAGGTAGACGTTCTCCGGCTTGATGTCCCGGTGGACGATGCGGCGGCGATGGGCATGGGCGAGGCCGGTGGCCACATCCGCCAGGATGCTCCGGACACGCTCAATGGGAAGGGCTCCCTCCCGCCGAAGCGCCTCCTTCAGCGTCTCGCCCGGGACATACTGGAGGATGAGCGCCAGACCCCGGGTCCCCAGACGCCGGCTGCCCAGAAGGAGGACGATGTTGGGGTGCTGGAGTTGCCCGACAGTACGGGCCTCGCGCTCCAGACGGGCGAGCGCCTCCTCGTCCTGCAGGTAGGATGGACGGATGAGCTTGATGGCCACGTCCCGTCCCAACTCCCGGTCCCGGGCCAGATAGACGATGGCGGTGCCCCCGCGACCCAGCTCCCGGACCAGTTCGAACTCCCCCTCAAGCTCAGGGATCCGGGGCAGGGGGCGTCCAGGATCCTGATCGCTCATGGGCCGGCGCTCCCTGCCTTGTCCGCGGCCCACGCCTTGAAGGTGAGGGCCACCACGGAGACGTTGTCGTCGGCGCCTCGCCGGAGCGCTTCCTCGCCCAGGGTACGCGCCACCTTCCCGACGCTCCCCTCGGCCAGGATGGACTGGCGGGCCAGGCCGGCCAGTTCCCCCTCATCCAGCGTGCCGTGCAGTCCGTCGGAGCAGAGGATGAGGACGTGGGGTTCCA
>REEG01000059.1 GCA_007695195.1 Gemmatimonadales bacterium
ATGTCGGAGGCCATGGAGCGCTTCGGCCGTGTGGACATCCTCTTCCTGAACGCCGGTGTCGAGGGCGTGGTCAAGCCCCTCGAGGAGTACCCCGAGGACACCTTCGATCTGGTGATGGGGGTGAATGTGAAGGGAGTTTGGCTGGGCCTGAAACACGGGTTCCCGGCTCTCGAGGCATCCGGCGGCGGCAGCGTGATCATCACCTCATCGGTGGCAGGCCTTCAGGGGACCCCCAATGTGAGCGCCTACACCACCAGCAAGCACGCCACCATCGGACTCATGCGGTCCGGGGCGCTGGAAGGGGCGCCGCGGAAGATCCGGGTCAACTCCATCCACCCCTCTCCCGTGGACAACCGCATGATGCGGTCGCTGGAGGAAGGGTTCGCCCCCGGGGGTGCAGCCGACGCCAAGAAGGGGTTCGAGGGGATGATTCCCCTGGGGCGCTATGCCGACAACGATGAAATCGCCTCGGTGGCTCTCTTCCTGGCCTCCGATGAAAGCCGGTTCATGACCGGGGCCATCCTTCCCGTGGACGGGGGCATGACCGCCTGACCGGCCCCGGTTTGACGCAGTCCTTTCCGGCCTCCGGGACGGTGGACCCCGATCCCGACGGGTTCGCCCCCCGGAGGCTCAACCGGTCCGGAACACCACGACGCCCCCGGGTGGGAGGAACGCACCGCCGTTCTCCCACCTCACCCCACCCGACGACACCAGCAGCGGCGTCAGGGCGGCGGAGTCGGGGACGGGGACCACGCACTCGCCGGGGCCCAGGTTCACACCGACCTGGAAGCGGCCCCGGGCCATGAGGAGCCACTGGTTGGTGTCGGACCACCGGACCCGGGCCATCTCTCCGTCGCGGAAGTCGGGCTCAGAGTTCCGGAGCCGCAGGAGCACCCGGGTCCACTCCAGTATCTCCCGGTGCCCCTCCTTCTCCCGCTCATTCCAGTCCAGTACCGACCGGCGGTGGGTCTCCGGGTCCTGGGGATCCGGCACCTCTTCGGGATCCCAGCCGAAGGCCGCGAACTCCCGTCGCCGTCCCTCCGCTACTGCCCTTCCCAACCCCGGCTCCCGGAGATCGGTGAAGTACTGGAAGGGAGAACCGGCGGCCCACTCCTCGCCCTGGAACAGGAGGGGGATGTGTGGACCCAGGAGCGTCACGGCCAGCACCGCCTTCAACTCCCGGCGCGAGATGAGGTGGCCCAGCCGATCTCCCCCGGGACGGTTCCCGATCTGGTCGTGGTTCTGGGCAAAGCAGACCAGTCGCTCTCCCCGGGGCTCCGCCAAGGGTCGACCGTGGGACCGACCCCGGTACCGGGACAGCCCCCCCGTCTGCACAAACCCCTCTTCCAGGGCCCGGGCCAGCGACTCCATCCCGCCGAAGTCGCCGTAGTAGCCCTCCTCCTCGCCGGTGATCAGTGCGTGAAGGGCATGATGGAAGTCGTCGGACCACTGGGCGTCCACCCCATGGCCGCCCGCCTCCGGAGGGAGCGTGGTACGGGGATCATTCAGATCGCTCTCCGCGATGATCACCAGATGCCGGCCAAGGCCTTGCCCCAGCCGGTGCACCTCTTCGGCCAGTTCCTCCATGAAGTGGAGCGCCGAGCGGTCGTGGAAGGCCTGGATGGCATCCACCCGGAGCCCATCCACATGGTAGTCCCGCAGCCACATCCGGGCATTGTCCAGGAAGAAGCGCCGCACCTCGTGACTTCCGGGGCCGTCCAGGTTCACCGCCGCTCCCCACGGCGTCGAGTAGTGCTCGGTGAAATAGGGTCCGAAGTGCGCCAGATAATTCCCTTCCGGCCCCAGATGGTTGTAGACCACGTCCAGCAGCACGGCCAGGCCGCGTCGGTGGCAGGCATCCACGAACCGCTTCATTCCCTCGGGACCGCCGTAGGCCGCATGGGGCGCATAGAGGGCCACCCCGTCGTAGCCCCACCCCCGGTCTCCGGCGAAGTGGGCCACCGGCATGAGTTCCACATGGGTGACGCCCAGCTCCACCAGATGATCCAGGCGGGGGATGGCCGACCCGAACGTCCCGCCCTCCGTGAAGGTCCCGATGTGGAGCTCATAGATCACCGCCGCTCCCAGGGGTACCGCCTGAAATCCCTGGTCCGACCAGGGAAAGGGCTCCGGCGGCAGAGTCCGGGACGGCCCATGGACCCCCTCGGGCTGCCACGGCGACCGAGGGTCCGGAAAGGGCCCGTGCCCATCCACCACGAAGGCGTAGGGGGTCCCCTCGGCGCGGGTGGGAAGGGAGGCGCTCCACCAGCCTCCCGCCTCGGGTGACATGGGCATGCGGTGCTCTGCGGACTCCACCTCCACCCGGTGCGCGGCGGGGGCCCACACCCGGAGATCCGTCCAGACCCGGTGATCAGGATGCACGGCGGTATAGCCGGAACCGCCGGCCCTCCAACAGCTCCGTGTAACCGGCCGACACAGTTTCCCCGTCGTCGTCGTTTCCGGCCGGCGCCTCCCCCAGGGGCCACGAACTGTCCAGGACCACCTCCCAGCTCTCGCCTACAGGTGGCCCCGGCAACCGGAACGGGACCGACTCCGCCGCCGCATTGAAGAGGAGGAGAAATGAATCGTCCTGGATGGGACGCCCCTGGGGATCCGGGTCCGGGAGTTCGTCCCCGTTGATGAAGACCATGAGGGAGCGGGCAAAGGCCGTGTCCCAATCGGCTTCGGTCATCTCGGTGCCGTCCGGTCGGAACCACCCCACATCCACGGCCCCATCGCCCCGGATCGATCGTCCCTGGAACCAGCGCCGCCGCCGGAATACCGGGTGCTTCCGCCGGAGTTGGATGACCCGCCGAGTAAAGGCCAGGAGGTCATGGTCGGCTCCTTCCCAGTCGAACCAGCTGGTCTCGTTGTCCTGGCAGTAGGCGTTGTTGTTGCCACGCTGGGTGCGACCCAGTTCGTCGCCTCCCAGGAGCATGGGGATCCCCTGAGAGAAGAAGAGTGTGGCCAGCATATTCCTCTGCTGGCGGGCGCGGAGGCGGGAGATCTCCGGGTCATCGGTGGGCCCCTCCACTCCGTGATTCCACGACCGATTGTCGTCGGTTCCGTCCTGGTTTCCCTCCAGGTTCGCCTCATTGTGCTTATGGTTGTAGGACACCAGATCGCGCAGCGTGAACCCGTCGTGGGCTGTGACGAAGTTGATGGACGAACGGGGCCGACGCCGGTTTTCCTGGTAGAGGTCCGGGCTTCCGGTGAGGCGAAGGGCGAACTCTCCCAACTTGGCCTCGCTCCCGCGCCAGTAGTCGCGCACCGTGTTCCGGTACTGTCCGTTCCATTCGGCCCAGCCGGGTGGGAAGTTCCCCACCTGATAGCCGCCCGGGCCCACATCCCAGGGCTCGGCAATGAGTTTGACCCCCGCCAGCACCGGGTCCTGCTGCACCATCTGGAAGAAGGGCGCCAGCATATTCACGTCGTAGAGTTCCCGGGCCAGCGCCGCGGCGAGGTCGAATCGGAAGCCGTCCACCCCCATTTGGGTCACCCAGTAGCGAAGGCTGTCCATGATGAGCTGCACCACCCGGGGCTCGGGGAGATTCAGCGTGTTGCCGGTCCCGGTGTAGTCCATGTAGTAGCGCAGATCATCGGCCACCAGGCGGTAGTAGCTCCGGTTGTCGATCCCCTTGAAGGAGAGGGTGGGGCCGAAGTGATTCCCCTCACCCGTGTGGTTGTAGACCACGTCCAGGATGACCTCGATCCCGGCCCGGTGGAGCGACCTCACCATCTCCTTGAACTCCCGCACCGCACCTTCGGGGTTGGGAGACGAGGCGTACCGAAGGTCCGGCGCGAAGTATCCCAGGGTGTCGTATCCCCAGTAGTTGCGCAGTCCCTGCTCCACCAGATGATGCGGATCCAGGAAGTAGTGCACCGGCATCAGTTCCACGGCGGTGATGCCGAGATCGGTCAGATGCTGCACCACCGCCGGATGACCCAACCCGGCGTAGCTTCCTCGCAGCTCCTCGGGCACCTCCGGGTGACGTACCGTCATCCCCCGCACATGGGTCTCGTAGATGATGGTCTCGTGCCAGGGTGTTCGGGGCCGGAGATGATCCTTCCCCTCCCAGTCGAAGTACTCATCCACCACTACCGATCGGGGCATATGGGGGCCACTGTCCCGGTCGTCCCGGCTCAGATCCTGGTCCGGGTCGCCCATCCGGTATCCGAAGAGCTCGTCGGTCCATTCCGGACAGCCCTCGATGGCCTTTGCGTAGGGGTCCAGGACCAGCTTGGCCGGGTTGAAGCGGTGCCCCTCCTCGGGTTCATACGGGCCATGGACGCGGTAGCCGTAGCGCTGACCGGGCCCGAGGTCCGGTACGTAACCGTGCCATACGTCGGCGGTCCGCTCGGCCAGGTCGAAGCGGGCCATCTCCCCTCCCCCCTCGTCCCGGCTCTGGAAGAGGATCAACTCGATACGGGTGGCGTGACGGCTGAACAGGGAGAAGTTCACCCCCGATCCGTCCCACATTGATCCAAGGGGATAGAA
>REEG01000058.1 GCA_007695195.1 Gemmatimonadales bacterium
CTCAGAACCTCGACACAGCCAGAAGGATCGTACCCACCGCGGTGGCGGTAGACGTCACGATGGCCAGGACCTCCCGGAACTCCACACCGTCCGACGGATCCTCCTCCGGGACGACGATGACGGCGCCGGGGTCGGGGCGGGGGATGCGGCCCCGGAAGAAGAGGAATCCCCGCCCCCGCGTCGCCACCTCGCCGTTGGCGAACTGAAGGCGCACCCGGCGCTCATCAGCCCGCTGCAGATACCCGCCCGCCTGGCGGATGTAGTGGTCCACCCCGGCCCCCGGGCGGTGGAGCACCAGCGTCGGCGCCGCCACCGCACCCCGAACCTCTACGGTGGGGATGAAGCTGGGCACATGGATGGAGTCGCCGGGCTCCAGCAGGAGGTCATTCCGGTCCCCGGGCCGGGAGAGCACCCGGGGAAGGTCGACGCCGACCCGGAGCTGCGCCCCGGTCCCATCCCTGGAGGCCCGCCATAGCTGTACCCCTTCCGGATACGCCTCGGGGGTAAGGCCACCGGCCCGCTCCAGAAGCTCCGAGAGCCGCTCCGAGCGGGTGGTGATGGAATAGGGTCCCGGGAAGGCCACCTCCCCGGACACCACCACCCGTTCCCGGACCTCGAACCCCGGGGCTCGCCGGATGAAGACGGCGTCCAGGTTCTCAAGCGGGAAGTCTGCGGCGGCGGTAGATGAGATGGCCCGCTCCGCCGGGGCACCTCCGGCCCCGTCGAACACCAGGGCGCTATCCAGCGGCACCGACAGCGTTTCGGTGAGGGTGTCGGTGCGCTCCTGCACCCGGACCACCCGGGAGACGTCGGCCCGCTCCAGGTAGGCGCCGGTCCGGAGCCCCCCGGCCATGAGCACCAGATCCGCCACCGTCATCCCAGCCAGATGGGGATAGACACCCGGCTCCCGCACCCATCCGCCGATGGACACCCGTCCCTCTTCCCGCAGGTCCCGAGCGGCGTAGACCAGGATCTCATCCTGAGCCTCCAGCACCGGGTTCTCCAGGGGCCGTCCCTCCCGGTCCACCCCCAGCGTCACCGGGATGAGCCGCCGGGTCCAGTCGTCCTGAAGACGCTGGATCTGGGCCCGGCCCTCCACCACGTCGGGGAGAAGCCCGCCGGCCCGGTCCAGCACCTCCCAGAGGCGGGTGCCGTCGGTGAGGCCGAAGTCGCCCGGCCGCCAGACCGCCCCGCTCACCCGCACCTGGTTCGCCGCGTCATCCAGGACGGCGAACACCGAGATCCGGTCGCCCTCCTGGAGGGGAATGGGCTCGGCGCCCGCCTGGTCCAGATCCCGCACCGGGATGTCCAGGAGGACGCGGTCCCGCCCCGGCGCCCGCTCCTCCAATGGGAGGATCCTGGCCACCTGCACCTGCCGGAGTTCTGCGGCCGGATCCACCCCGCCGGACATGCGCAGGAGGCTCCGGAGGTCCTCGCCGGCCCGCAGTTCGTAGATCCCGGGGCGCACCACCGCCCCCGACAACTCCACCCGGTGGCGGGCGGGGGGAACGAAGACGATGTCGCCGTGCTCCAGGCGCAGGTCTTCATGGGCGCGGCCCTCCAGGAGGTACCGGTAGAGGTCGATGGTGGCCACCACTTCGCCCCCCCGGTTCACCCGGATCTCCCGGAAAGACCCGGAGCGCGACGGCCCGCCGGCCTGGTAAAGGGCAGTGAGCGCCGTGGCCAGCCCGCCTACCGTATAGGCCGCCGGCCGCTCCACATCTCCGATGACGAAAACTTCGTTGGTCCGGAGTCTCCCGAGACTCACATCGAAGAAGGTGGTGGCGTCCGGCCCCCGGCGGAGCCCCGAGAAGCGCGCCGACAGTCGCTGGAAGAGGACGTCCCGCACCCCCTCCATGGTCCGTCCCTGCACCGTGATCTGCCCCACATCCGGGATCACCACCCACCCCTCCCGGCTCACCGTGAGTTCGTAGGCCTGCTCCACATCGCCGGTAAGCACCAGGATGAGTTCGTCGCCCGGCCCGACCCGGTACCCGGGCGGCGCCGGCCCCATGGCCAGGGGCTGGAACTCGGTGGTGGCCCGCCGGAAGAGCTCCCGACCGAAGATGGGTGGGCCCGGATCCGGTTCCACAGGCGGGGGGGGCTCGGCTCGTCGCACCTCCGACGGAGCTTCCTGGTTCAGGATCTCTACCAGCGGAGCCGGGCTGGTCCCTGCCGGCACCGCGCTGGACCTCCCCTCCAGCACGTCCAGCCATGGGTCCGCCGCCGCCGGATCCTGCCCCCGCCGCTCCAGCTCACGGCGAATGTCCGCCGCCGAGAGCCCCGACGCCTGCAGCCGCCGAAGGATCTCTTCGTCGCTCACGGGGCGACCCAACTCCTGCTCGGCCATGCGCCGGAGCTCTTCCGGGGTCTGGGCCTCCAGGGTTCGCGACTCCATGGGAGCAGCCAGGAGCGTGGCGACGCAGGCGAGGATCCCCAGCAGGAGCGGGGCACGGGTCCGGAGTTTGGGCATGGTCCGCATCATGGGGTTCGGGATCGACGGCCGAAGGGGCCGCGAAGGTCGTCCAGCGTCTCCTGCCATACCTCATCGAAGGCCTGGTAATCCGGATCGCCGCTTGCCCGGGCAGAGGAGCCCACCTCCCGGATGAAGGCGTACCCCACCCCCAGCATCCCACCCAGCAGGAGAGCCAGGACGCCTCGCAGCGCCAGTCCCCGGCCATCATGGCGGATGGGCACCTCGGGAGACTCCAGGATGGTGATGACCGGGAGGTTCCGGACCTCCGAGATGCGGGCCTCCTCAAAGGCCTGGCTCAGTGAGCTCACCACCCCCTGCCGCAGGGCCACCTCCCTCTGGAGACGGTCGTGTTCGAAGACGAGCTCCGGAGAGCTCGAGAACTGCCGATTCGTCTCCAGAAACCTCCGCAGAGCCCCTTCCGCCTCTTCCAGCTCCCGGCGGGTCTCGTCCAGGCGCCCCTCGATGAAGACTCGCTCCGCCGCGGCCCGGGACTGGCGGTTCCGGAGGTTGAAGTCGTTCACCTGCTCCAGGAGCCGCTCCGCCAGCTCCGCCGACAACTCAGGCCAGGGCGTCGACACCGAAAGGCTCACCTTGCTGGTGGCGGCGTCGGAGCGACGGGAGACCGCGTCGCCCCGGAGCCACTCCAGGGTCCGCAGGCGGACCTCTTCCGGCGAATTGCCCTCCACCTCAAGCAGCTCGGCCAGGGTCCCGCGCCGCACCTCGCCGGAACCGCGGCCCCGCACCGTGAACGAGTCCGCCAACAGGGGCGCCAGGATGGTCCGGGAGCCCAGGAGATCTGAGTAGAACTCCGGCGTGTCGCTTCCACCGTCCCCGGGAACCGAGACGCCGAACTGCCCGGCCAGGGCGCGGAGTCCGCCCCCGCCCGAATCCCGGGCCCCCTGGGGCATGAAGGCGGCGTCGGCGGTGTAGGTGGGGGTGAACGACACGACGGTGATGATCACCACCAGAGCCGTCACCAGCAGGGTGATTGCCACGATGGCCCGTCGGTGCCGGAGAATCCCCCCCAGCAGGGCGAAGACGGAGATCTCGTCATCGGGCCCCGTGCGAGGTGCGCCCAGAGGGCCCTCGGGTCCCCGGCGGCGCGACGGCGCGCTCGCCTCTCCCGGGCGGGCTGGAGCTTGGGGATCCAACTCGGCGTCAGACAAGGATTCTGATGGGGGTCACAGGGAAGAATTCGGAGGGAGAGGCCGGATGTGGGCCTGCTGCCGCAGGACTCCGGATGCACTTCGTGCGTGTCAGTCCCATCCGCGCCGAACACCCGGCGCCTGGGAACCTACCCGAACGCTCACCTTCGAACGCTCACCTTCAGTTGTCGACGAACCGGCGAGTCCAGTGAACCCCGCACGTCGCCGTCCCCGGGTCCCGCGCACCGAAGCTCAGACCCTCATCCCGGGTCATTCCCGGTCATCCCGGGTCAGGCCGGGAACCGGCGCCGCACTGATCGATGGATTCAGTGTGGCGGTGAAGCAACGACTAAATAGGCCCAATGAGAGCAGCGACGCAAGTCGCAACGTCAATCTGGCGTTAATCGCCGCATATTCAAGCGGTTCCGGTCTCTTTGGCCCGGTGGGCCATTGAGCCTATCCCGACGCCCGGACCGTCGTCCACCGACGAGCGATCCACCGACCCGCCACCACCGCGCCCCCCATCCATACGAGCCCCACCAGGGCGAGCCTCCCCTCCCACGCATCCACAGACGCCGCGGCCGCAACAACGGCTGCGCCAACAACGGTCAGGCCGAGGGTGCGCGCCAACGCCGGTCCAAGCTCCCGGGATAGCCCCCACGAGGCAGCGGTGAGGAGGAGGAGGTCCACCGCGACCCGAGCCGTCCAGACCGCCGCCGCTCCAACCAACCCCCATCGGGGCAGTGCCCATAAGAGGGCGAAGGCGTAGACCGGAGCCTCCAGAAGATGGATCCTCGCCGTCAGATCCGGCCGTCCCCGGCCCTGTACGAACACGAAGGGTACGTGGGCCACACCGTTCACCACCATCCCCACCA
>REEG01000057.1 GCA_007695195.1 Gemmatimonadales bacterium
TACTCCCTGGCGGCGACCTGAAAGCTGGCCATTCCGTTCTCCTGTGGGGTGCTTGGTTGGCGAATGCCTGGTAGGTGTTGCTGTGCGAAGGGCTGAGCTGAAAGGCGACGACCCGAGGCCCAAAAAGATCCAACAATGTCACGTCCTGGGCAAGGAAGAGGTAGGCCTGTGCCGACGAAGCAGCCTACCGGTGAAGCGCCAGGAAAAGGCAAAGGCTCCCACCAGGAGCGCCAGGTCCACGGCCGGCAGCAACCTGATCCAGATGGGAGAAGGCAACGGACCGACGACGCCCCATCGGACCAGCGCCGCCGCCGGCAACCAGATGAGGACCCCCCCCGCCAGCGCCAGGACAGAACGCCCGAGTTCCACCACCCTACCCTGTCGAACCAGAACCAGGGCGCTGATGAGCGCCATTGGTAGGAAGCCTGCACTGGCCATCTCCCGCATCCGGCCGGCGGCATCGGGGATCACGGCCTGAACCAGGACCACGAAGTAGACGACGGCAAGGAACCACAACCCGGTTCCCAGGGCCACACCGTGCAGGATCTGTCGACCGCTCATGGTTCACCCCCCAGCCAGATTCGTCCCTGTCCAGATTCGTCCCCATCCAGATTCGTCCCATCCAACCTGGACTTCCTCAACCCTGCCAATTCAACGTCGGGAACGCCCTAGTCTCGCACGCCGGTGGAGCGGGGTCCAGGCATTCGAGGGTGCACCCGCCGTGCGATCCCCCGCGATCCCAACCGGCGATTTCCCACTGCCCCCTGGCGCCTTGCGGGTCGGGGCCATACATCAGAAAGAGACGTTCCCTTGGCAACGACCCGGGCCCATGGATCAACCTTCCAAAGACCTTCTACCCACCTACTCCCGTCTCGCTGGAACGGGATCCTTTGTTCCGGAACGGAGAGTCACGAATCACGACTTGTTCGGGCTACCCGGAATCCGGCGCGCCTTCGATGTGGAGCGAGCCCGTGGCTCCCTGAAGCAGATAGCCGATCCGTCGGGCCTCTCCCCCGAGGAGGTCTTCCACGCCTGGGCCGTTCAAGTCACCGGAATCCGGGCCCGACGGATGGTAGGGCTCGACGGTTCGCCCACCACCGAGGAGATGTGCGCCGAGGCTGCTCAGCGGGCGATGGACCGGGCCGGCATCACCCCGGGGGAGGTCGACCTGGTCCTGGTGGCCACCGTCACCCCTCGGGACAGCGTCCCCAATGCCGCCTGCACCGTGGGCCACCTCCTGGGAATGCCGCAGGTGGGCGGGTTTACCCTCAACGGAGCCTGCACCGGCTTCATCCATGCCCTCACCGTGGCCCACGGCTTCATCCGGTCCGGCATGGCCCGATGCGTGGTGGTGGCTGCGGGTGACACGCTTTCCCGCATCACCAATTACGAGGATCCCACCACCGCCGTCCTCTTTGCGGATGGGGCGGCGGCGGCGGTACTCACCGCCGGCCCCACGGCGGGAATCCTGGGTCCCCCCTTCCTTTCCGGAGAGTACGAGCGGGAACACCTGTTCCAGATCGGACAGGGATGGGAAGAGCCGGATCGGCCACACCCGAAGCTCCGTATGGGCGGAGGGCCCCGGGTCCTGCGGCGGGCCATCATGGCCATGGAAGAGGCCGCCTCCCAGGCGTTGGTCCGCGCCGGCGTCGGGTGGGAATCCGTTGACCTGGTCATTCCCCACCAGGCCAATCTCCGCATCACTCGTGGGCTTGAGGCGCAGCTCAAGCTCACCCGGGGTCGCGTGGTCCACACCATCGAAGAATACGGCAACTGCTCCGCCGCCACGGTGGGAATCGCTCTGGACGAGAGCCTGCGGGGCGAAGGCCGGGTGAACAAGGACGGCACCGGAACGGACGGAGGAAGTCGAATCCCGGATCCGGCCCGGATCCTCCTCACTGCCGTAGGTGGTGGATACACCACGGCGGCCCTGGTCATGGATGTGGAAACCCATGGGTGAGCCCGCCACGCCGGCACCAGGCTCGAGACTCCCCCGGGTCGCCTTCCAGGGCGCGCCGGGCGCCTTCAGTGAAGAGGCAATCCTGAGTCACCACAGGACCGTGCCCGTCGTCCCGCTCCCGTGCCGGGACTTTCGGGAACTCGTCCTTACCGTGGCGGGCGGCGGCGCGGATCAGGGGATGATTCCGGTGGAGAATTCCCTGGCCGGCACTGTGGCCGCCGCCTACGATGCCCTCCTGGATACCGCTGTGGAGATCCGGGCTGAGATCATCCTTCCCATCCGGCACCACCTCATGGCGGTTCCCTGGGCGAAGCTCGAGGGGATCCGCGAGGTATTCTCACACCCGGTGGCGCTGGCCCAGTGCACCCGGTTCTTCCAGGCCAACCCGGTCCTCAGAGCGGTGGCGGCATACGACACCGCCGGCGCCGCGCGGGAGGTGGGGGAGCGGAAGGACTCCAGTGCCGCCGCCGTGGCCCCTGAAGGCGCCGCCGCCCGGTACGGTCTTACGATCCTGGCTCGGGGCATTCAGGACCGTTCCGACAACCAGACACGATTCTACCTCATCACCCGCCCGGATGCGCCTGCGGGTCCCGGGTCCGCCGAGACCGCCACGACCACCGCCGGCCGAAAGACCGTTCTCATGGTGGAGATGCCCGACCAGGTCGGGTCTCTGCACGCCGCGCTCGGTCCCTTCGCCCGGGAAGGCCTGACCCTGTCCAAGGTGGAGTCCCGCCCCGCACCCCGCCCCTGGACCTACCGGTTCATCCTGGAGGTGCGAGCGGGGATGGAGAACCCGGCCATGGGACGCGCCGTGGATGAACTCCGGGCCGACGCCACCTCCGTCCGACTCCTGGGGAGCTTCCCCGCCGCCGCCCCTTCCGCGTCCCCGGCCGGGGACGCATCATCCCAGTCCGGAGACTGATCTCCGTGGGCTCAGCCCTCGTCCTCCACCAGCCCGGCATCGGCGAGTACGAGGAGAAGGGTGCGCTGGATGGCCAGGTGCCCATCCTCGTTCATCCACCACTCGTCCAGGGAGTGCGCCCCGGCTCCCACCCCACCTCCGCCGATGGTCACCGACGGGATGCCCAACGAGATGGAGACGTTGGCATCCGTGGATGAACGCCCGAGTTGGGGTTCGGCGCCGAAATGGGCCACCGCGGCCATGGCCCGCTGAACAAAGGGATCCTGGGGCGAGATCTCACCGGACGGCCGGTCCCCCACCTGTTCCATGTCCAGAATGAGGGGCGCTCCGTCGAGCCGGCGTTCGTTCTGCTCGGCCACGGCCTCTTCCATGGTGGCCACGAAGAGGCGGTCCAGCTCGCGCAGCGACTCCTGGCTCAGTGAGCGCATGTCCACCTCCATCCACGACTCGAAGGGCACCGAGTTCACCGAAGTGCCTCCTCCAATGCGCCCTACGTTGTAGCTCGTCCGGGGTCCCTCCGACACGAAGTCGGCGGCAACCTCGTCGAACCGGCGGATGGCACGGCCCAGGGCGTGAGCTGGATTTCCGATACCGAAGGCGCCCCAGGAGTGCCCTCCTTCGCCGCGCACGGTGACGCGGTAACGACGGGAGCCGAGGGCCGCGTTGGTCACGCCCTCGAGGCCGCTCCCATCGATGGAGATGAAGGCGTCGATGTCCGGTCCGCCCTCTCGGAACAAGTGCTTGACGCCCCGTAGATCCCCGAGCCCCTCCTCTCCCACCGTGCCCACGAACCAGACATCGCCCCGAGTCTGAAGGTCCACCTCGTTCATGGTCCGGAGAAGGGTCAGGACCACGGCCAGTCCCCGGGAGTCGTCGCCCACGCCAGGTGCGTAGAGGGTATCACCGCGGAACTGCACGGTCACATCCGTTCCCTCGGGAAAGACCGTATCCAGGTGAGCGGAGACCACAAGCACACGGCCCCCTTCCGTTCCGCGGCGCACGCCGATGATGTTGCCCTCTTCGTCCCGATAGGCCTCGTCCACCCCCACCTCCCGAAGCATCTCCAGGTAGGCGGCTCCGCGCTCGTCTTCCATGAAGGGGGGCGCCGGAATCTCGGTGATGGTGATGAGGTTCTCCATGGTCCAGTCCTCCAGCTCCTCGATTCGCTGGAAGGCGGCTTCGACCCGAGGATCCTGGGCCAGAGCGGAAATCTCACGGGCATACTGGTCCTGGATCTCCACGGAAACCTCCGCCGGATCGGGAGCGGCTTGGACGGATGTGCGGGGCGAGTCCCCGTCGGCATCAGTCCCTTCGCCGCAGGCCGAAACGAGGAGGAGAAGGGCTCCGGTCAGCAGGAACCGATGGGGGCGAGCACGTCTTGCGAGGAGAGGAATCATGGGCTGGTAGCCGGGGAGGCCGGACTGGACCGGCTTCCGGTGGATGGGACAGGACATCATTCAGGGTCGATGAATGCTGCAAATAGCCCACGGAAGGCCTTCCTGTCAAACACGGGGGCTTCCCGGCTCCCCGCCCTCCAGATCCCCCCTACCACCCCGTACCACTCCATAGACCACCTGGGAGGTCGCCCTTTGCCCG
>REEG01000236.1 GCA_007695195.1 Gemmatimonadales bacterium
ACATGGCGCTGCAGATGGAAGGGGTGCCCACCGCCATGATCCGGATGAAGGACGGCTGGCACAATCGCCGGGAACCACCATCCAACTTCTACCGGGTCCAGCTCTATCTGCGGAACTGGTTCGAACGGCACGCCGTTCGGTGAGGCGGAAGGGGCGGGTGGGGGCCGACATCGGTGCATTCGCCGGCGACTCCGGTCAGTGAACCGGCGCCCCCACCCCCATCCACCGCCGCAGCCGCACCGTCCGAACCACCGCCCACGCTGAGAGGTGCTGGGCGATCCCGTTCACGCAGAGTTCATTGGGGACGAAGACGGAGAAGCACGGCGCTTCGAATCCTGGCGTCCACGCGCCGAAGTAGGGAGGAAGCTCGGGACTCTCCACCTCCCACGCGTTCAACTCCGCCATGAGGGCGACGGGCTCCTCACCGTCCAACTGGATGGGGACTTCCAGGGTGGCCATGACGCCGTTGCCCAGGAACGGGTGGCTGTCTTCCCGGATCCAGAGGAGGCAGGTGCCACCGGCGGCGTCCCATGGGTACTCGGCCGTGAGACCCCAGGCATCCCGGCTCCCGAACCACCCGCGAGGCTCGAGAATCCATTCCTGGGCCGACCGGAGATCCCGCTCCATGAGAGGGGAGGGATCGCCGGCTGAGTGGAATGGGGATCGGGACGGATCCACCCACTGGCGCCCCTCCGTCAGACACTGGACGATCCAATCGGTGGCAAAAACAGCCCCCCCCATAAGCGGCGCGTAGATTCTCTCGGTAGCAGCCTCGTCCCCTGCGAACACGCCCACCTTGGCTACGAACTCAAGCTCACCCGCGTCCCGGCACCGGACCAGTCCACTCAGTGCGGCGAGGCGGTTGATCTCGGTAATCTGCCATGCTTCAAGGGCATCGAGCCGGCTGGATCGGTACCGGATCCGGACCTCTTCCACCAGTGGAGGCCTATTGGGGAGCCGGATATCCAGGTGGCGGACCTCGAAGTCCACGGAAGCACCGGAGGGCAGGGAGCACGAGAAACCGATTCCAGAGGGGGACAGGGCCTTGGCTTTGCCCGGTCCGATGAGGCGACGCGCCAGGGACATGACGGGAAACAGGGAGGTCCCGATGCGCGTCATAGCCAGCGGCCCGGCAAGCGTCGCACGTTGAGAGGGATGACCGGCACGGATGATTCCTCCGACTGAGAAGGCCCAGGGAGGGGTGCAGAAGAGTGCCGTCTCCCTATCTATCTCATCGACCGAGGCGCCCCTGGAGTTGAGGGTTGGCGGGGAGTTGACCTCAGCGCTCCATCATCCGGGCGGCACACCCCAGAAGCCCCGGCTCGGCCACCTGGACCCAGCCGATGGTGACACCGGCGCAGAATTCACTGAGGCGCCCCTTCTCGGAGAAGCGCCGTCGGAACTGCGCCTCATCGAGGAAGGGGGAGAGCTTCTGGACCACGGCGCCCGAGATGAACACCCCACCGGAAGCCCACACCGCCAGCGCCATGTCTCCAGCGAAGGAGGCCAGCACGTCGAAAAAGTCCTGGATGGCTCGTTGGGCGACGGGGTCCCCGCGCCCGGCTCGCTCCGAAACTTGGGCTGGAGAGGGCCGTGCCGATACCCGTTCCCGGAGCTCGTCCGTGACCTGACCATCTGAACTCGAGTCAAAGTTATCCTGGAACGCCGGAGCCCCCCCGGCCAACTCCCGGTTCACCTCATATAGATTGACGAGGCCAGGTCCCGAAACCAGCCGCTCCACCGAGACCCTGGGAAATCGCCGGAACAGGACCCGCATCAACTCGATCTGATGTCGGTCCGAAGGACTGAATCCGGTGTGCCCCGCCTCCGACGGCATGACCTGGCCCCGGGCCTTCCGAACAGCCACCCCGAGCCCGGTTCCTGGACCCAGCACCACCCGGATGCCGTCGCGATCGGGGCGGGCGTCCCCTGTGAATCTGATCTCATCCGGCGTCAGGAGATCCGTAGCCAGGGCCTGGGCGACGAAGTCGTTGATGAGGGTGACGGGTGCCCCCAGCGAGGTCTCGAGCGACGAAGGCGAGAAGCGCCATGGATTGTTGGGAAGCGAGATCTCTTCCCGGTCCACCGGGCCGGGCAAGGCCAGGCAGAGCCCGGCAGGCGTGTAGGCCGAGCCATCCATGGGCGCGGTGGCCAGATACGCGCCAAGAGCAGCCTCCAACGTTGGGAATTCGGCGCACCGGAAGACGCGGACGGAACGGAGATCCCTGGTCCCTTCCCCCAACATCGCGAAGCGGGCGTAGGTACCGCCGATGTCGGCGAGGATGAAAGGCGCTTGGTTCATGCGGAGATCCGGGCAGGCACTTTGCACACCTTCGTACGACCTTCGTACAATACCCTCGGTCAGGTACTCCCACTACCCCGGGTCCCGCCCCGAACGACTTCGAGAAGCGAGAGGACGTCCCCCATGCCAGAGGTCTCCCGCATTGACCGGCGAGGTTCAGCCGCCCGACCAGGTCTGGTTTTCCAACCGGAGCCAACTCTCCGCCTGCCGGCTGCTTACCTGTCGCGTACCGTTTCCCTGGTCGTCTCCAGCCTTCTCGTATTCACCCTCATCAGCTGCAGCCCGGGCGAGGGCATTACCGACACAGGAGTCGATGTACTTCCGGACTCGTCATGGACGCTGGTCTGGTCCGACGAATTCGACGGGTCGGAGCTGGACCCGGAGAAGTGGTCCGTGCAGGTCGGGGACGGCTGCGCTGAGGGGATCTGCGGCTGGGGCAACAATGAACTCCAGTGGTATCAGGCTGACAACATCGAGGTGTCCGGGGGCTTCCTCACCATCACGGCCCGGGAAGAGCGGGTCGGGGGGCAGAGCTACACCTCCGCCCGGATCCGGACCAAGGGGAAGGGGGACTGGACCTACGGACGGATCGACGTGAGGGCCCGCCTCCCCACCGGTCAGGGGCTCTGGCCGGCCATCTGGATGCTCCCTTCCGATGACAGGTATGGGACGTGGGCGGCCGGCGGTGAGATCGACATCATGGAGCTGGTGGGTCACCAACCGGATCGGGTCTACGGCACGCTCCACTATGGGGGAGAGTGGCCGGACAACGTCTACTCGGGCGCGCCCTATGTGCTTACGTCGGGAACTTTCGCGGACCGGTTCCACACCTTCACGGTCGAGTGGGAAGAAGGGGAGATCCGGTGGTATGTGGACGGTCGCCACTACCAGACCCAGACGCAGTGGCACTCCACCGGGGGCCCCTTCCCCGCTCCCTTCGACCAGCCCTTCCATCTGCTCCTGAATGTGGCCGTAGGGGGCAACTGGCCCGGTAATCCCGACGCCCGGACCACCTTCCCCCAATCCATGGTGGTGGAGTACGTGCGGGTCTACTCCCGAGAGGTGGAGCCGTAGCCGGAGGGAGGGGCACCTGGACCGTAATCTTGACATCACCCTTCCAAATGCCCCACTTTGTTCGGTAGGCGAACAAAGTTTTCTGTTGTGTATTGCCGAACCCTTCCGGCCTTTGGAGATTGACGATGTCTGCCCTACGCCCTTCCCGCTTCTTCCTTCCCGCTTTGCTACCAGCCCTGCTGGTGGTCGCCGTCACCGGGTGTGACCGGGACGACGACCCCCTCACCCCCGCTCCACTCCCCGACGACGCCGTGGTCTTCGATGACAACTTCGGGGATGGTGTTGATTTCCAGGCCTTTGCCGGCTCCAAGACGGACGCCCTGCAACGGGACACCAGTGAGCGGTACGAGGGAGAGGCATCCCTTCGCATCACCGTCCCGGCGCCGGACGACCCCTCCGGAAGCTACGCCGGTGGTGCCTTCGTGGCGGCGGTCCCCCGGGATCTCAGCCAATACAACGCCATCACCTTCTGGGCCCGGGGAGATCGAGAAGGGAGCCTGGACGTGGCAGGGATCGGAAACGACAACACCGGGGAGTCGCTCTTCACTGCCGAGACCCAGAACCTCGCCCTCACCACCTCCTGGCAGCAGTACGTGATCCCCATCCCCCTGCCTTCGGCGCTGGACTCGGAGCGGGGACTCTTCTACTTCGCGGACGGTGGTGAAGCGTACACCATCTGGATGGATGACATCCGGTTCGACCAGGTGTCGGGGCTGGGCACACCCCGTCCGGCCATCGCGGATCGGACTCTCTCCGTCGAGGTGGGAAGCACCGCCACGGTGACGGGAACGGTCGTGGCATGGACCGTGGGTGGTGAAGAGCTCGTGGTCACGGCGGCTCCGTCCTACTTCACCTTCACCTCGTCGGATCCCGCGGTCGCCACCGTTTCCGACAGGGGAGAGATCGAGGTGGTGGGTGAGGGGATAGCCACCATCACCGCATCTCTCGGTGATGTGGAGGCGGCGGGTGCGGTCACCATCAACACGGTGGAAGGTCCGAGCGAGGCGGCGCCGACGCCGACCCGTGACGCAGCCGACGTGATCTCGCTGTTCAGCAACGCCTACGAGAATGTGCCGGTGG
>REEG01000230.1 GCA_007695195.1 Gemmatimonadales bacterium
CTGAGCGGTGAAGATTCGAATCTCAACCATGAGGAAGGGTTCGCGGTTCGATTTTTCACCGCTGGGGAGCCTGGCTGCCCCATCTGCTCCCCAGTACAATCTTCGTCCCGGTCCTCAGAAACACCCTTGTCCTCACGTGCCTCGAGCCCTCGTCGTCCTATGGCCCGAGTACCCCCCAAGGGGAGTGACCCCTGGGATTGCACCCCTGTGCGTTTGTTCTTGGAGCGTGTTGGTGGGGGGCCTGCGTAGCGTCACTTTCTGAGGATGTACGCGTGGGGATGGGAATGTTCGCGTGGGGATGCGCCCGCGCCGTCCGCGCCTCGCCAACAGCAACCCAGAACGAACGCTGAGGGGCGGTACCAGGCACCTGGCACTCACGAAGCTGAAGGGCCCCCGAGAGCGGCTTCAGCCCCGAGGGCATGGGGGGGCTATGGGCTATACCCGGGTTCGACTTCCGTCTCCTCCCTGGGGTCATGGTGGGGCTGTTGGCGCTTCCTTCCATGCCACCCGGAGGAGCGGATGTCGTTTCCTTGCCCCCCACGCCCTACCCCGCAGGCTCCGTCAGTCCCCTCGCTCAGTGCCTTCCTGTCCCGAATCCCGAGAAGACCCGAAAACTAGAATCTGGATTCGGGTTTTTGGGGCGGTGCGGGGGGTGGGGGGAAGGCGGGGGTGGGGCGGTGCGGGGGGTCGGTAGCCCCTTTACTTCCCGGGGGCACCCCCGATAGTTTCTCGGTGACCCCTCGGGGGTCTGGGCCGGAGACGGGAGACCAAGGCGTTTTCCGTCACCCCGGACCGCGGGACCTGGAGCCCGCCGGCGCCTCGCCCTATGTCGTCCCAAAATAAGGAGGTGATCCCTTGTCTAGTCCCAGTAGCCACTCCAGCCTGACACGGGCAAGCGATCGCCGCATCGGCCTCTGACAGCCGAACGGTTCGCTAGCTGTTCAAGCCCTGCGTGACCGATCGCGTCAGGCTGGACGGCAAGACGGGCGGCCCCCTACGAGTTCGCGCTCGAAGGGGGCCGTTCCTATTTCGGGGGCATGCCCCCCGGAGTCACCACGAACCCCCCGGAAGGGATTGACCCGGGACCTTCCCATCCGCCCATCGGCGCATCCGCCCATCCGCCCACCGGTCCTTCCGGCCCATCACCCTCCGGCGTAGGCGGGGGCGTTCCCCGGCTTCCACTTGATGTTGCAACCAAGGGAAGGATGCTGTTCACCTGGAACCTCACGCCCTTCCAGCACCGCGTCGGCGGCGGCCCGGAGATCCTCACCGTTGACGGGAACGTCGTTGCCGGGCCGACTACCATCGAACTGACCCCGGTAGACCAGCTTCCGGTCCCCATCGAAGAGGAAGAAGTCCGGGGTGCACGCGGCCCGGTACCGCTTGGCCACGTCCTGGCTCTCATCGAAGAGGTAGGGGAAGACGTAGCCGGCCTCCGCCGCCTCCACCGCCATCTTCTCCGGTGAATCGGCGGGGTAGTTCTCCACGTCATTGGAGTTGATGGCCACTACGGCCAGCCCCCGGGCCTGGTACTCCCGGGCAAAGGCGGAGAAACCGTCGCGGATGTGCTTCACGAAAGGACAGTGATTGCACAGGAAGGCTACAAGCAGACCGGGCGACTCCCGATAATCGTGGATCGAAACGGTGCGCCCTTCGGTATCTGGAAGCGAGAAGTGAGGGGCCTCGGTTCCCAGTTCCAGCATGGTGGACGGCGTTCTCGCCATGGGGTGTTCCTTTGTTGGGGTCGCGGTGCGTCGAGCCCCAGAATAACCCACGGCCAGGGACCGGGGTCCGAACAACCGACGGCCGGGGACCGGAGGTTCGACGTGGGGCGATGGTACGACCGGGTCTTTCCCGCAGCCCCGAGGGCCGAAGAATCCTGTCCTTCCACCCTACACCCGGAAGTTGAAGTCTACCCCTCGAAGAGGAAGTCTACCCCCGGAAGCGGAAGCCACCCCTATGCGCCTTATCTCGCTGGCCTGCTCCAACACAGAGATCCTGGCGGCCCTGGGCTGCCAGTCTCTCCTGGTGGGCGTGGACGATCACTCCGACCACCCGCCCGAGGCTCTGGAGAAGCTCCCCAGGGTTGGCCCCGATCTGGACATCGACATGGACCGGGTGGAGGCCCTGGCGCCGGATCTCGTCCTCGCCTCCCTCACCGTTCCCGGCCACGAGACGGTAGTGGAAGGGCTCGAAGTCCGGGGAATCCCCCATCTGGCGCTGGAGCCCACCTCCATCGAAGACGTCTACGCCAACATCACGCTGGTGGCTGAACATCTGGAGGCTGGGGGCGTGATGGGTGTCCGGGATCGGGCACTTCGCCTGGTCGAGGCCATGCGGAGCGAGTTGGATCCGGACCCGGCGGACCCGGCCCATGAGACGGCGGAGAGCAATGGCCCGAGGCCCTCCATTCTCATCCAGTGGTGGCCGAAACCGGTGATCTCACCGGGGCGGCGGAGCTGGGTTGACCCGCTGATCCGCCGCGCCGGTGGGCGAAATCCGCTGGGACACGAGGACCGCCCAAGCCGACCGCTGGAAGACGGGGAAGTGGCAGAACTGGCCCCCGACGCCATCGTGGTGGCGTGGTGCGGCGTCCACCCCTCCAAGTACCGGCCGGAGGTGGTGTACCGCAATGAGGCCTTCAGGAATGTGCCCGCCGTGCGGAACGGTCGGGTGATCTGCATCCCCGAAGCCTACCTGGGGCGGCCAGGGCCTCGCCTGGTGGAAGGGCTGAAGGCGCTCCGGGAGGTGGTGGCGACGGTGCGCTCCGACTGAGTCCAGGAGTCGCGCACCGGACTCAGCCTTCCTGGAGGACCGAATCGATGGCGCCCAGGAAGTCGTCGATGCTGAAGGGCTTCGGAAGGGCGGCGTCGGCCCCGAACAGTTCGGCGTCGATGAGGGGCCCGCGGTCACCCACCCCCCCGGCACCGGACACGGCGATGATCCCGATGGAGGGGAAGCGCTCCCGGAGTTCCACAATGGTCTCGATCCCCTCCTTCTCCGGCATGAGGAGGTCGGTCACTACCAGGTCGGGGAGTTCCCGCTCCACCACCTCGATTCCCCGCAGTCCGTTCTCCGCCTCATAGACGGTGTGCCCAGCCCGTTCCAGAACCTTCCGCATGACGCGACGAAGATTCGTGTCATCGTCGATGATGAGAATCCTGGCCACGGCTACTCCTGGACGGTTCAGCGTAAACGGATGGGGGGCAAAGGCGACGGTTTCGCACCCGGATCTGGAATCTCCCCCGCCTGAACATCGGGCGTCCCGGCTCCCCACACCAGGGTTCAACGGGGGGCTACGCCTGCGGACCCGTCGCCCCCGGCGTGACTCTCGCCGTAGCCGGTGAGTTCCACGAACCCGACTCCCTCCACGGGTCCTTCGACCCCCTGTCCGTGGACCTTCACGGCCCCCTCCCAGTATCGGACGGACACGTTCATCTCCTGATCCCTCACCTTGGGCTCGACGGTGAGGTCCACCCCGAGTCGTGGGATCTCCATGCGCCAGCCCGACGGGTAGCGGGCTCCGTCCAGGGGGCTCTCCCAGTGATCCAGGACCTCGAGGCGCACATCCTCCGCGTTCAGGTGGAGGGATGAACCATCGGGCTCCACCAGGATTCCGTGATTCAGGGGCTCAGGGCGTCCATCCCTCCGACGGAGTTCGAAGAACATGATCTCCCGCTGGTCATGGAGCTGCAGGGAGAACCAGTCCCACCCCAGGTGCTCTTCATCCAGCGCAGAGGTGCTCCACTCCCGATCCATCCAGGAGGCGCCCTCCACCGTCATTTCCTGGTCTCCGAGGCGGATGGTACCCTCGGTGGGCATGCGGGTGAAGGAGATGTAGAAGGAGGCATTGCCCGGCTCCGGACCCTTCTGGCTCAGTCCACGATCTCCCTGGAAGACGGGCGGTTTTCCCGCCTCCAGCGTCAGGTCCAGGCCCCAATCGCCCTCGGACGCCCTGAGTCGAAGGGGGAAGAGCCCCGGCGCCGCCTCCCCATTCCCCGTCCCGGCCGCCTCCCGCTCCAGTCCCTCCAGCGATACCGGTCCATCCAATGCCGCCCCGGTCGGCGCCGATCCCTCATCCCACCACATCTCCCAATCCTCGAGCCAGACCCGGAAGGGCTCAGCCTGCCCCCCGGCCAGCCCACCGGCTCCCCGAGCGAACCGTTCCGACACCACATGGCGATCATTCTCCACATCGGTGATGGCCAGGTGCGCCATCCAGAGCTGATTGGTATTCCACGCCGACCGTCGATGGGCGGGTTCCGGGGCGAGGCTACTCCGGAAGAAGGTAAGCTGGTAGGCCCACCGCTCGCCCTCCCCCGACCGGAGGTTTCCGGTCAGGTACCACCATTCGGTGCGGTACTCGGGGTGGGGGCCGTGATCATCGGGAAAGCGGAAGGCGCGGGGCTCCATGGCCCGGGCGAATCCCGCGGTGTCGGCC
>REEG01000056.1 GCA_007695195.1 Gemmatimonadales bacterium
AGGTGGAAGGATTCGGCGATGGCGCCGCATCCGATGAGGGCCAGGGTCGTCATGGGGAGGCCGGCTCCGGAGAGTCCAGGTGTAGGAGGGTCACGAATTCAGGGGCCGGGTAGGCGAGCTCCACAGGCCGCCGGAACGTCCCGTCCGGGGCCGTCTCGAACCCGGAGCGCTCGCTCCAGAAGGTCCGGCACGGGGCATTCTTCTCCGTGGGGACCAGGGTGGCCACGAGCTCCGCCGACCCCTCCTCCCGTGCCGCCTCCAGAGCCAGGTGCACCATGGTCTCTTCAACCTGTCGCCCGAATACCCGGCAGCTCAGGACGAAGTCGACGATCCGGGCCCGCGCCGCCTCCGGCTCCAGGGCGAGGCTCACGATCCCCGTTAGCCCGTAGTCGCCGAAGCGGTCCTCCACCCGGAGGGTCCAGAGGCGGTGGAGGGGCTCGGTGGTCCAGCGCTCGAGCTCCCCTTCCGTCATACGACGGGTAGAGAGGTTCATCTGGTTCGTCTTGTTCAGGAGCTGGGCGGCGCGAGGGAGGTTGGTCTCGGAGAGGGGCTCGGCGGTGACCCGGATCTCCAGCGACCGGAGCCATTCGTCCACCGATCCTACCGACGAACGGGCCTCCTTCCGCTGCCGTTCCGCCGCGTACATCTGCGCCCGTTCCCGATCTTCCCGGTTCAGCGAGGGAAGATCGAAGACGTCCATGGACCGGAGCGTAGCCGCGTACCGGAGCGGATCCGACGGCCACTCGGGCACCAGCACCTGGGGGAGCGCCTCTCGCACCCGCCCGCGCTCGCTGGGGTTGTCGTCGATGAAGACGAAGGAGTCGAGGCCCAGGTTCAGCTCCTGGGCCAGCTCGGCCACATTTCGGGCCTTGTCGCTCCAGTTGATTCGCCACCCGGCCAGATCCTCCGGTCGAAGGACCATCTCCGGGTGGGTGCGGATGGCGTCCAGAGCCGTGGCCTCGTCGTTCTTGCTCACCACCGCCAGCACCACTCCCCGACGGGTCAGGGCCTTCAGCGCCCGCTGGAAGTCCACATAGGCCTCCCCGATGGGATCGTGGCCGCCAAGCCGGAGCCCGTCCCGGCCGGCGTCGCCCAGGATTCCTCCCCAGAGCGTGTCGTCCAGATCCACCACCACCACCTTCCGGGCACGACCCCGGAGCCCCCGAAGCGCCGCCTGGATGTCTGCCGCCGCCGCCGTCAGGGTGGGGCGGGAGAAGGGGGTCTTGGCCAGGTACCACATCCTGGCCGCCTCCACCGGGTCTCCTGCGGCCATCCACCGAGCCGCGTCCAGGAGGAAGATCCCGGGGTGCGCCGCCGCTGCCCGGGCCAGCGCCAGGTTGAGGCGCAGAAGGGTGCCCGCCACCCCCTGGGTGGGGTCCATGTCCAGCATTCCGAGCCCCCGGGTGGACGGGGGGGGTGTCCAAGAGGCCATGAGGGTGAAGGGGAAGCGGGCGGCCGCCTGCCCCACCAGTGCCATGAACTCCTCCACCTCCTGGTCCAGAGCTTCCGACTCCGGCGGTGACCCGTCCAGCAGTTGACGGAATCCCGGGAGCACGCTCTCGGGCCGAACCCAGATGAGGAGCCCTTCTCCCTCCTCCCGGGGGGATTCCTCCAGGAGGGGACGGATGACCTCGCCGAAGGGGAGGAGGCGGGTCCGCACGCCACGGCCTTCGTCGCCGCCTCGGGAGAGGAGGGACGAGAGATTCGCCAGATTCACATCCGACACCACAGCGAGTCGCTGCACCTCGCTCCCCTGGGCACGGGGCAGGGGACGGGACTGGACCGAGGCTTGGGTCGACACCTGGGTCATCCGTCCGCGCCCACCAGCTCGAGGATCGACTCCTGGAGCGCGCGTCGGGTCCGGAAGGGGCTTGATTCCGGGGGCTCGGCCAGGAACTCGGCCAGGGACAGGTCTCTCCCCAACTCGTCGTTCACGGCCCCCTCGGTAGTGACCATGAGATTCACCACCCCCAGGGAGTCCAGGGGGCCGCCCTGTGCCTCCAGGAGAGGCGCGTCCGGTCCCTCCGGCAGCGAGGTGCCCGGAGGAAGCATGGCGGAAAGCTCCTGAAGGGCTCGGTGGATGGCGGCCTCGACCCGGTCTGTCGCTGTCATCGTCCGGCCCCCACGAGTCTACTGCCCTTCCTATCCTTCTTGTCGGCCCGGGCCCCGGCGCCGACCTCGTAGCCACTGGTATACCCGTAGTATCGGTACTCGCCCCTTGACGGCACATCGTTCAGCACCGCGCCCACCACCCGGATGGGGTATCGGTGAAGGTTCTGAAGGATGGCGGCAGCTTGGTCCGTGTTGGTCGCCCCATTTCGGAGCACCAGGAGCATGCTTCCGGTCAGGGTCCCGAGGATCAGGGGGTCCGACGCCGCTCCAAGGGGAGGGCTGTCCACCAGGATGACATCGAAATCCGCTTTTAGGCGAGCCAGGAGATCCTGCATGCGCCCGCTCACCATGAACTCGGGGGCATTCTGAACGACGGAGCCGTAGGGGATGACGGACAGAGCGGGATGCCGGGTGCCCTGTAGGATGTCATCCAACTCCACCTCTCCCGTAAGATAGTCTGTGAGGCCCGGGGTCCGGTCCACGCCCAGGTGCGTATGCTGCGTACCCTTCCGGACATCGCCATCCACAACCACCGTCCGCCGTCCCAGTTCGGCGAAGGAGAGCCCCAGATTGGATGTAGTGAATGACTTCCCATCGCCTGGCGCCGGACTCGAGATCGTGAGCACCATGGGACTCGCCGTCCCGTAAGCGTACGTCAGGCCCAAGCGGATGGAGCGGAAGGCTTCGACGGCCTGGTTCTGGTCTTTCGCCCTGACCCGTCCGCCTCGCGTCGCCAGATGGGGAAGGGCGCCCAGGATGGGAAGCCCCAGCCCCGTCTCCACATCCGAGGGCGAGCGGACTCGTTTGTCCCGGAGGTCCATGAGGATGGCGCCCAGGCCTCCAGCTCCCACGAACCCGAATAACGTGACCAGCGCCATCATCAACCGCCGGTCGCCGTCGGCCCGGGAGGGAGGCTCGGCCCGGTCCACGATCTGGAGGTCGGGGGCGGTGCTCAGCGCGGCCAGGCGAGCTGCTGCGTAGCGGCGATTGACATCCTCGAAGAGCGCTTCGGCCTGAGACACCTCTCGCCTGAGCCGGGCCCGGGTCAGAGCCTGGCCCGGAATGGCACGGAGATCATCGGACCGGGCATCGGCCCGGGCTTGCAGATCGGAGACTCGGACATCCAACTCCGCCAGGAGTTCGTCCGCCAGCGCCGGAATGGCTTCCTGCTCCAATTCCCGAAGTTCGGCGCGTCCCTCCAGAACGCTGGGGTGATCCTCCGTATATCGAACCAGCAGTGAGCGTACCTCAGCCCGTCGCTCCGTGATCTGCTCCAGCACTCCCATCAGCTCCGACGATTCCCGGACGGAGGGAATCGCCTCCAATGCCTGAACGCGAAGGGTGCCTGCCCTCTCCGCTTCCCCAAGAGTCCGAGTCAGATTCTCCCGATCCCTGGAGAGCTGATCCAGTTCAGTCCTAAGATCCACGAGCCCGGAGGCTGCAGCCGGATCGCTGCCACTCCATTGGGCTGAGAGTTCGACATTGGAGGCCATGGCCGATTCGAAGGCTTCCAGCTCCGCCTCGGCCTGGCTCAGGGCCCGCTGTGTCGTGGCAAGCTGCTCTTGCAGCGTCTGCGAGAGCTCGTCGCTTTGTGCACGGGCCAACTCTGTGGCCTCGGCCAGGAAACTTTCGGTTACGGCGTTCACGATCTGGGCAATCCACCAGGGGTCCTGGCCTTGCATGCCCACCACCATGAACGCGCTCTGGCTGGGCTGAACCATGAGCCCCTGGGCGAGATTTCGGGCCGCATCGCGTCGGGGCTGAAGGGTGAAGCGAAGCTCTGCACCGGGTTCCAGCGCGGCGGGTGCAAGGTTCAAATTCACCCCTACGCTCTCACCCAGCATCACTGGGTCTTCACCTGTGCCGTCCTCGGTCTCGGGATCCCCGAGGGAATCCTCGGAACTCACCGGTAAGAGGGACGCCAATTCGTGGCTCTCCAGGACCCGCTCTTCCTCGTCCAGGAGACTGACGGTCCGCCCGGCCTCATCGACCCGTACGATATACCCTCCGCGGCGGATCGTGCCCACCACCGCCGCGTGAAGGAATGCGTCGGGTGTAGCGGGAGGCTGGGCCCAGACGAAGAGGTTTAGGTCATCCACCACCCGCTCCAGCACCCTATTGGAACGCATGAGGTTGGCCCACGAGGCGGGGCTGAAACGGACGCCGGTTTCAATGGCCGTGACTCCGGCCTGTTGGCGCTGAGGTTCGCCCACTTGGATAAGCGCCTGCGTGCTGAACCGCGGCACCTGGCTTTGAGCTACCACATACCCCGCCCCCAACCCCAGCACCACTGCTGCCGCCATCAACCACTTGTAGCG
>REEG01000163.1 GCA_007695195.1 Gemmatimonadales bacterium
GGCCCGCTGCCACATCAGGGTACCGCGATTCCCATCATCCGCGGCCCCATGACGAGATACTCGGGGTTGCAACTTCCCCCCGACCATACCGGGACGCGGGTCCGGGGCGGGGACTCCCGTCCGGGTGGGGCGCTCGGCCAGGACAGAAGAGTCCCACCGACGGGAGGACGGGCCTTGCCCTCGCTCCCCATTTGGGCGCCAAGGCGGTGTATTGGGGCGGAATGGGGGTGCCAACCCCGGAAGGGGGGGCGAACCGGCAAGCGGTTCTCCACAGGAGTCGGGGACAGGGCTCTGACCCCCGCCTGAGGGCGGATGAGGCCGTGGTTATGGACCCGGGTATGGAGACAAACGCACGACCGACCGCTCGCCGGATGGAGGTGGCGAGGCTCGAGCCGCAGGTAGACGGCCGGCCCCACGGCCATGGAAATCCCCTCATGTTTCACGTGAAACAGGGCCCCCAAAGGGAGACCTACGGGGAGCGAGGAGGCCCCATGGAAGAAACCGTTAGAGGGAAGGCTGGAACAGGCGCGGTAGGTCAGGCCCCGAGAACGCGAAGCCTACCCCTCAGGCCATCCATATCCTGGAGGTACAGGACCCCGTTCTCATCCAACTCATGCCGGAAGCGATACGCCGCCGGCCCACCCACCAATACCTCCACCTGCGCCGGAAGCCGACCCCGAAGCTCCAGAAGCTCATCCAGGACATGGGAACCGGGTTCGGGGTGGAGGGCAGACATGGCAATGGCGCGGGCTCCCTTACGTCTTGCCACCTCGGCGATCTCCGCCGCCGGAAGATCGGCCCCGAGGGTGATGACGTTCCACCCCTCGGCTGCCGCCACCACACCTGCGAGAAGGGCGCCAAACTCATGCCGTTGCCCAGCCGGGGTGCCCGTGAGCAACACCGGCCCCTGCGACCTCCCCCCCAGCCGATCGAGAAGGCCGTCCAGAAACCGCCGAACAACTCCCGAAGCGATGTGCTCAGACGCCGGCCCGACTTCTCCCTGTCGCCAGAGCAATCCGATCCGCGCCAGGAGAGGAACCAGCAGCCCGTCTGTCAGCTCACCCGACGTGAGGGTCAACGAAGCTCGGTGCAGCAGGTCATCGAGCTTCCGGGTGTCCATCTCGTGCACTGCCTCGATGCCCACCTTCAAGAAACGATCAAGGCTACCGCACTGGTGCACGGCCACCTCTGGGCCTGAGGCCGCACCAGTGACGCCGTCCGGGGTGGCAGAAGAAAGATCTCCCACCTGACCGGAGACGGGACTCTCGACTCCAACCCCGCGCTGCGCACTCGCCGGGGATAACGGGCCTTCCGCCGAGGACACCGAGCCCGCCTGGGGACCCTCTGGAGACGGGCGGCTGCGGAGGAGCAGCTCCCGCAGGGAATCCTCGTCGCTCTCGGCCACCTGACCGATGGGGAAACCCAGGTCCACCACCTTCCGCAGAAGCGTGAGCTTTCGGATGTCGGCCTCCGAGTAGAGGCGCTGCCCCCCATCGGACCGATCCGGTTCCACCGCTCCATACCGCCGTTCCCAAGCCCTCAGTACGGATGCGTTGATGCCGGTCCGACGCACGACGACGCGGATCGGATACTGCGGTGCATGAAGCGAGTTGGGTTGAGCCGTCATGCTGTCATGGTACCCTCTTCCGACGCCGAGGTCAACCACGTGTACAGCGATCCCCAACAGACCATTGACACACCCTATACGCACCCTGTACAATACTTCCACGGACACCGGGCATCATGGGCCGAGTCGGTTCCTGGCCCGGGAACTCTGTACTCCTTTCTTCGACAAGAGACGAAATACAAATGATCACTTCTCGCATCCTCGCCACGGCCGCCGTGGCCGCCCTCGCCTTCGCTGCTCCCCTCTCCGCTCAGGAGTCCGGGACCGTGCAGAACAACATTGTGGAGACCGCCGCTGCAGCCGGTTCCTTCACCACGCTGCTGGCTGCGGCCGAAGCTGCCGGACTCGTGGAGGTTCTTCAGGGTGAGGGTCCGTTCACGGTTTTCGCCCCCACGGATGATGCCTTCGCCGCTCTTCCGGAGGGAACCGTCGAGGCTCTTCTGGCTGATCCCGATGCCCTGCGTGAAATCCTTCTCTACCACGTGGTTGCCGGAACGGTCCTCTCCGGAGACGTGGTAGGGCTCAGCTCGGCCGAGACCGTTCAGGGAAGCAGCATTGCCATCTCCATCGAGGGCGAGTCCGTGGTCCTCAATGGCGCAGCCACCGTGGTGGCCGTGGATGTTGAGGCTTCCAACGGGGTGATTCACGTCATCGACGCCGTGATCCTTCCCCCGACCAACTAAGGAACCTGAACATGTTTCCCCTCCCACCCAGCGAAGGACACTTCAGCAATGAGGGAACGCCCTCCGAGGGATCTCGTTTCCTCAGGCTGACCGGTGGTCCGCAGATGTTCCTGGACTGGGGCGGGGAGCAGGTTTCAAGCGGCAAGAGTGAAGGTGTTGGGCCCCGATTCCTGCGGGTGCAGAAGGTCCTACAGGCCCAGGTCTGGTTGAAGAACGGCCTTCTGCGCCCGCTGCGGGGCACCCATCTCACCTGGTCTCATTCTTCGGGGGCAGGTGGATACGGATTCGCTGTGAGCCTTCTCCTCCTTCCCAACTGAGGCACGGGGAAGAGAAGCGGCACTCAGCGCAGCCATTTCGTTTTGACGGCAGGAATACAGCTCTTACGCACATGGACCCACGGACAGGAGGCTCGGGCACGAAGACACTGAATCAGCTTTGGCTCCGCCAACGGCGGTAGGAAAGCCTGGGAGCGGGAATTCGAGAGACAGCGGCGCTAGGGGAGTCGTGGAACAGGCAGCGTCGAACTCGAGGATTCCTTCTCCCGGGCTTCTTTGCGCTGGGATCCGCCACCCCTCCACCTGCGCACCTCCAGGATGAGATTCTGCAAATCCGCCGGAGACACGCCTGGAATTCTCGACGCCTGCGCCAGGTGATCGGGCTTGATCCGATCCAGCTTCACCCTCGCCTCCCACGACAACGTCAGGAACGCCTCGTACGGCAACTCCTCGCCCAGCTTGAACCGGGCCTCCTTCCTCAGCTTTGCGGCCCTGGCACGCTCCCGCTCCACATAGCCGCCATAGCGCACGTGAACGGCCACCGCCGCCGCCGAGTCGCCGGTCAGGTCCGGCGCATCCGGCGAGATCCCAGCCAGGGCTCCCACCGGCACCTCCGGCCTCGCCACCAGCTCCCGTGCCGATATCGGGCCGGATACCGGTGACGACCCCAACTCCACCAGAACCGGATTCACCGTGTCCGGCGCCAATCGGCTCTTCCGGAGCCACTCCCTCACCGCTTGCCTTCTGGCCATCTCCGCGCCCAACTCCCCACTCTGGGACTCGGAGAGGACCCCCAGATCCAGTGCCATGGGCCCGAGCCGTTCCACCGCATTGTCCTGTCGCAGGAGGAGCCGGAATTCGGCGCGGGAGGTGAAGAGGCGGTAGGGTTCATCGACCCCCTTGGTGACCAGATCATCCACCAGCACACCCAGGTAGGCCTCATCCCGTTCCAGGACGAACGGACCGCGTCCCTGGGCCGCCAGACCGGCGTTGAACCCCGCCACGATCCCCTGCCCGGCCGCCTCTTCGTAACCGGTGGTCCCGTTGATCTGACCGGCGAAGTAGAGTCCCCCAATCCCCCGGACCTCCAGGGTGTGGCGAAGTTGATGGGGGGGGAAGTAGTCGTATTCGATGGCGTACCCCAGCCGGGTCACCCGCGCCTGCTCCAGCCCCGGAATACCGGCGATGAAGGTCCTCTGGACCTCCGGCGGGAGGGAGGTGGACAGCCCGTTGAGATAGATTTCGTGGGTATGGAGCCCCTCCGGTTCCAGAAAGACCTGGTGCCTGGGGTTCTCCGGGAATCGAACGATCTTGTCTTCAATGGACGGGCAATATCGCGGTCCCTTCCCTGCCAACTCGCCACCGTAAACGGCGCTGCGCAGCAGGTTCTCCTGAACGACTTCCTTCAACTCCGAGCCGGTCCACGTGATCCAGCAGGGCCGTTGAGGGGGGAGCTCTTCGCGGACATACGCACTGAAACGATAGTCCTCAGGGTCTCCGTCCTGCCGCTCAAGCCGGTCATACTGCACCGTACGGCCATCCACCCGCGGGGGAGTGCCCGTCTTGAAGCGGCCCACCTCGAGCCCCAACTCTTCCAGGGCCCGGGCCAACTCCACGGAGGCGGGCTCGCCCTCCCGCCCCGCCCCGATTCCCTCTGCGCTACCCCGGTGAATCCGACCCCGGAGGAAGGTGCCGGCGGTGACCACCACCCGCCCCGCACCAAGGACCTCGCCGGCCCGGGTTGTGACCCCTTGCACCCGTCCCTCCTGGACCAGCAGCCCGCTGACCACCCCCTGCAGCAGCTCAAGACCCTGGTGTTCATCGAGAATGCGCCGGACGGCCCTGGTGTAGAGCCCACGGTCACACTGGGCCCTGGGACCCCACACCGCCGGACCCCGACTCACATTCAACATCTTGAAATGGATCCGGGAAGCGTCCGTCGCCCTTCCCATGACTCCGCCCAGCGCGTCCACCTCCCGGGCCACCACGCCCTTGGCCACACCCCCGATGGCCGGGTTGCAGCTCATCTGCCCCACCCGCTCCAGATCAGGGGTGATGAGGAGGGTCCGACACCCCAGTCGCGACGCGGCACTTGCCGCCTCCACACCGGCGTGCCCACCGCCCACCACGATCACGTCGAAGTTGGCCATCATCGATCTTCTCCCGCTCTCGGATTCCCATGGGGCCCACAGTGCCCTCAACATTCCTCCGGTCGGTCCTATTTCCCGATGCAGAATCGACGGAACACCTGATCCAACACGTCGTCCGTAACCACGCTTCCCACCAATTCGCCAAGGGCTCCCTCCGCCTCCCGTACGTCGAGAATCGCCGCCTCGGCCGGGATACCGCCGGCCAGGGCCCCCTGGAATCCGAGGATCAGGTCCCGTGCCCGTGCCACCGCCTCCCTCTGTCGCCTTCGGGTCAGGACGGGCGCCGCCGGATCCTTGGCGGCGATCCCACGGAACGCCAGATCCTTCAGGATACCGCGTAGCTGCCCAAGGCCCTCTCCGGTCCGCACCGACACGGAAGCCACCGGGCCGGTCCCTGGCTCTACCACCCAGTCCGGGACCTGCTGCGCCCCCACCGTATCCACCTGCGTCCGCACCCGCACCAACGGGGTATTCCTGCCCCAACGACGGAGAAACTCCTCTTCTTCTTCACCCCAGCTCCAACTGGCGGAAAGACATAGAAGAATGACGTCGGCTCCGCCAAGGTATCGCTCCGCCACCTCGATCCCGTAGCGCTCAATGCCACGGGCCTGGGTCCGAAGGCCCGCCGTGTCTACGAGCCGGAATGGAAACCCCCCGATGGACAACCGGGCCTCCAGCGCATCGCGGGTGGTCCCCGCCTCCGCGGTGACAATGGCCCGCTCCTCGCCCAGAAGCGCGTTGTAGAGGGACGACTTGCCGGCATTGGGCCGCCCCGCCAGCACCACCGAAGCCCCCTCCCGGAGCAACTCCCCCTCCGGTGCCGAGGCAAGAAGGGCCTCCAGGCGTCTCTCTACCCGCTGCGCCGCTTCGAGGATTCGGGATAGGGGAACCGGTGGGTCGTCCTCATCGGGAAAGTCCACATGATGCATCACCAGCGCCTCCACCTCCAGCAGCTGGGAACGGATCTCATTCAGCCGGTGCGACAGGCCGCCCTCCACCTGATGTACCGCAACCTGGTGAGCAGCTTCACTGTCGGCCTCGATGAGGTCGGCCACCCCCTCGGCGCGGATCAGATCCAACTTGCCGTTGAGGTAGGCCCGACGGGTGAATTCCCCGTGCGCGGCCCGTCGGGCTCCCAGACCAACCAGGGCCTCCACAAGCAACTCCACCAGGAGGGGGCTACCGTGGACCCCGATCTCGACAAGGTCTTCGCCGGTGTAGGAGGCCGGGCCAGGAAAGAAGGTGATGAGCCCGCGGTCGAGGGCCGCATCGTGGTGTGGGTCCCGGAGTAGGGCAAGGGTGGCCCGCCGGGCGGAGGGGCCCGTCCCCTGGCTCCGCCAGACCGGGACCAGGGCACAAGTGAACGGGAGGGCGTCGGGGCCGGACACGCGAACCACCGCCACGGCGCCCCTCCCCGGGGGGGTGGCCGCCGCAACGATGGTATCCACCCGCACAGCATCGCCCCCCATTCCCTACACTCCCACCCGGTGACCGGAACCTGTGTACGCCCGACTCAGGCCTTCGCCCTGGCCTTGGTCTTCTTCCCCTTCCCCGCCTTGTCCGCCTTCTCCGCCACGGGGACCGGCGGCCCCTTGGCCTGAACCTTCTTCCGTTCGTTGGCAATCCACCACGTCTGGGGCAACGTGGCGAGGTTTGCTGTGAGGTAGTACAGGTTCAGCCCCGACGGAAGATTGGCGAAGACCACGGTGAGGAAAACCGGGAGAAGCCACATCATGAGCTTCATCTGCGGGTTGATCTCTTCCATGGTCCGGAACGAGATCCACTGCATCAGGAACATGGAGATCCCCAGCAGAACCGGCAGGACGAAGACCGGGTCCGGTACCGACAGGTCCGGGAGCCAGGCGAAAGGGACCCCCCGGAGCTCGATGGTATTCTGGAAGACGAAGAAGAGGGCAATGAGGATGGGCCAGGGCAGGAGCATAGGCCAACACCCGGCAAGCGGGTTGAAGCCGTGCTCCTTGTAGAGCTTCATGAGCTCCTTCTGCATCTTCTCCGGCTGGTCCTTGTACTTGGTCTGCAACTCCTTCAGAAGGGGCTGCACCGCAAGGTTCCTGAGCTGGGCCTTCATGGCCTTGTGATTCAGCGGGAAGAGCACGATCCGCATCATCACACCGAAGATGATGAGGACCCAGCCGTATCCCACACTCAGGAACTCGTGGAGGAAGACCAGAACCGTGGTGATGATTCCCACGAAGGGCCGGAGGATGGGCCGGAGGAACCGCCAACCCACCGGGTTGACCTGCTGGAAGTCCTGCCCCATGGCCGACAGAAGGGCATAATCCTGCGGTCCCGCAAAGATGCGGTACTCGAAGGTTCCGGCGGCACCCAGCGATTGGGTCACAGCCACATCGGCGGAGGTGCGGTCGTCCACCTCCACCTCCTGCGCAATGATCCCACCGAAGTACTCGGTGCCCCCAACCTCTTCAGCGGGGTGAAAGCCCACCACGAAGTACTGGCTCTTGACGGCGGCCCAGATGAACGGCCCCTCCGACACCTCTCGACCCTCCACATCCCCGAGGCCCCGGGTCCGGATCCCGTTCTGGAGATGGTTGCCCACGAAGGCCATTTCCCGGGCGTCGTCGGAGGGATTGCGCTCGTTGAACGCGATCCCCCGCCCCGCATCCGTCAGCAGGAGGCCTCGGTCGATTCCACGAACCCGGCCGGAGGCCCGGATCACATACGAATCCGGATCGAATTCGTACCTCACTTCCATGGAGAAGGGTTCGGTGGGGTGCTGGTAGGTGAAGGTGAGCGCGCCACCCTCCCCACCCTCCTCAAGCCTCAAACCCTCTTGGGGTTCGATCTGGAAGGGGACCGCCCTCAGATCCAGCGTGTCGTTGGCTACGACAATCCTGGATCCGAGCTTACCGAGTTCGGCATCGGCCACGAGCTCCACCGGCCCTTCACGGGCGAAGGATCGGAAACGCGGGAGTTCAAGGGAGGTGATTCGCGCTCCCCGATTCGAGAAGGTCAGGGAGTACAGGTGCGACTCGACCCGAACAAGCTGTTCGGCTCCATCGTCATCCACCGGGGTCTCCAGGGCGGCGGCAAGGGCCGAGTCCTCCTCTTCCTGCAGGAACCCGGAGGGGATCTCCGGATCCGACGGCTCCTGACCGGGATCGACGGGACGCGCCTCCGAGGCCTCAGGCGTGGGAGCGGGAACGTCGACCTCCGCCGGCCTCTCGGGGGCATCCGCATCCGGCTCACTGGTCCCCTCCGCAACCTCCACCACCTGGGAATCCGGCGGGGGCCCGGGCTGGAAGAGCATGTTCGAGCCCACCAGCACCACGATCATCAAGAGGACTGCCAGAAGCAGTCTACCTTCGGTATTCATCCGCCCATCCATGGGATCACACCACCGCCTTGGGAGAATCTGGTTCCGCCGCCCCGTCGGAGCGATCCTTCTTCATGTCCCCATCCAACTCCGGCACAGGATCCACTCCGTGACCCCCAAAGGGATGGCAACGGGCGAACCTTCGGACGAAGAGCCATCCACCCCGTAGGACACCATACCGGGAAACGGCTTCGTGCGCGTAGCAGGAGCAGGTGGGTATGAAGCGGCACTTCGGTCCGGAAAGGGGAGAAATCCCCTTCTGGTAGAACCGGATGAGCCCGAGGATCATTGATCGGAACACAACTGCTCCGTGATGCGGATCAGGGTGCCGCGAAGGGATCCGAAGGAGAGACGATACGCACCGGGCCGGATTCTGACCAGAAAATCAACCCCTTTGTGTGCCCTGTCCAGTCGGGGTAGGACTTCTTGCCGGCCCACCTCCCGGAGACGCCTCTTCATGAGGTTTCGCCGGGCGGCCGTGCCCCCGTAAAGGGGCACGATGGTCCCGAATCTGGCTTCTCCGGACTCCCTGGGAGCCGTAATCACCTCCAGGGAACCGCCACGCACCCTGCGTCCCGAATTGAGAAGAGCCCGGATTTCGGAACCCCGCCGGAGCCGCCTCCGCCGGGGAAATCCGAAACCCCGGGTCCCGGTCCCCCGCCGGGGGTCCCGGTCCAACACTTCTTCGCTTACTTCCGACCCACCTTGACGGTGAGCTGATGCCGTCCCTTCTTCCGGCGGCGGTTCAGCGTCTTGCGACCGGCCTTGGTCGCCATGCGGGCGCGGAAGCCGTGCTTGTTCAACCGCTTCCGGTTTCGCGGATTGTATGTGGGTCCCATGGGTCTTGAACTCCTGAGGATGTCGGGCGCACGTCTGGTACGATGTTTAGCTAGGTAAGATATCCCTTCTCGCCATCGGCAGTCAACCGGACCCGTGTTTGTTGACTTTTCCACATTGGTCCGGTACCGTTTCAGCCCCTTCCCGCCCGGGATGACAGCCACCGCGGAAGCGTTGGATCCGTCTGTCCGCCATACATTTACCGTGCCCCTGGCACAGCCCCAGCCAGCCCCCCATGGAGCTCACTCCCTCCGAAGTGTGGTCGCAGGTTCTCGGCCTCGCCCGAGAGCGGATGCCCGAGTTGAGCTTTCGAACCTGGCTCCACGGGACCCAGGCCGTGGCGGTGCACGGATCGGAAGTCCTGGTGGAGGTACCCAGCGACTTCCATGCCGAGTGGATCGAGGATCGATACGGGGAGCATCTCGCCGAGTTGGCTGCCCGGGTTACGGGCCAGAGCGTCTCCATCGCCTTCAGGAGTGCCTCAACCTCTCCCGGGCCCACATCACCGGACCTTCCCGTCCTCGAACCGGAAACCCCGACGTCTCCGCACCTTGCTTCCGGTCCCGGGGTGGAGGGCGAGGGCCGCCCGTGCCACGGCTCCCTGAACGAGCGGTACACCTTTGACCGCTTCGTCGTCGGCAACAACAATCAGCTCGCTACGGCGGCTTCCCGTGCCGTCGCCGAGAATCCCGCTCGGAGCTACAACCCCCTCTTCCTGTACGGCGGCGTGGGACTGGGAAAGACCCACCTCATGCACGCCGTCGGCCACGAGATCCTGAAGCGCACCCCGGCATCGCGCGTGGCCTACGTGACCACCGAGCAGTTCATGAACGAGCTGGTCCGGGCCATCCAGCAGGCCACGACCCGGGAATTCCGCCGGCGCTTTCGCCAGATTGACCTCCTCCTGGTGGACGACGTGCACTTCCTTGAGAGGAAGGACAGCACCCAGGAAGAGTTCTTCCACACCTTCAACGCCCTCTATGACGCCGGTAAGCAGGTCATCCTCACCTCGGACCGGCCGCCGAAGGAACTCCCGGGCGTCGAAGAACGTCTGGTGTCCCGCTTCGAATGGGGACTGGTAGCGGACATCAAGATGCCCGACTACGAGACCCGGGTGGCCATTCTCCAGAAGAAGGCAGCCGACGATGACCTGACCCTGGACAGCCAGGTCATCGACTTCATCGCCCGTTCCTGCACCTCTTCGGTCCGGGAGCTGGAAGGCGCGGTCATCAAGCTCCTGGCCTACTCGTCGCTCCGCCGCGAGGAAATCACCATCGAGCTTGCCCGGAGCGCCCTGGAGGGGGTGCTGCGGAATCGTGGGGATGAGGCAGGCCCCCGGCTCACCGCCGGCCGCATTCGGGACCGCGTCGCCGAGGAGTGGGGAGTCTCCGCCGCCGATCTGGCCTCAAAGCGCCGCACACGTCAGGTGACGGTACCCCGCCAGGTGGCCATGTACCTCATCAAGGAACTGATGGACGAATCGTTGGTCCGCATCGGTGAGGGCTTCGGTGGCCGGGACCACTCCACCGTCATCCATTCCATCCGCAAGGTGGAGAGCACCCTGCAGGACGACCCCGAATTTGCGCGCCGGGTTCTCCGGGTGCGACAAGCCCTGGAGCCTTCATGAAGACCTGGGCACAACCTGTTCAGAACGTTGTGGAGAAGTCCGCACTTTTCCCCACCCCCCAGGGGTCCGTGGAAATCTGCGGCGTTTACCCCGGAGCTTCCACGGTCTTTCCACGTACCACCGAGGCCGGCCACATCGCTTGGGGGCAAGGGTTTCGGAACCCTTCACCCGGTTCTTTCCACGAATCCACAACTCCTACTACTACTGCTGTTCTTGTATCTATAGTGAAGTAGAAGAAGCCTTCCCTGAGGAAAACCCCGACACCAGACGCTCCGGAGCCGAGATGCACTTCATCATCAGTCGCCAGAATCTCCACCAGGGACTCAGTGCCGTCTCGGCAAGCATCCCCTCCAAGACCACTCTGCCGGTCCTTTCCAACGTCCTGTTCCACGCCGGGGAAAACGGCGTCTCCATGAGCGGTACGGATCTGGACGTGGCCGTGCGGGTTCATGTCCCGGCCGAGGTGGAGACGCCGGGAACCCTCACCGCGCCCGGAAAGAAGCTCCAGGAGATCGTCCGGGAACTCCCGGACGCTCCGGTGCGGATCCAGACCCGTGGGGATCAGATCGAACTCCGGTGTGGGCGCTCCCTCTTCAAGCTCCACGGGCTTCCGGCCGATGACTTTCCCGCTCTGCCGGCCATCGACTTCGAATCGGGGTGGACCGCCGACGGAAGCCAGCTTCTCCGGCTGATCCGCCATACCTCCTTTGCGGTATCCACCGAGGAGACCCGTCCGGTGCTGAACGGTGTCCTGTGGGAGCTCCGGGACGGTGAGATGCGTATGGTGGCCACCAACGGCCACCGCCTGGCACGGATGCGCATTCCCGCCGGCCCTTCCATCCAGACCACCACGCAGCTCATCGTCCCCCCGGCTGCTCTGCAGCAGGTCCAGAAGCTGTTCGGCGGAGACGATGAGATCCAGGTGGCCCGAAGCGGGAACCACCTGGGCTTCCGGACGGGAGGGGTGGAGGTCTACACCCGCCTCATCGAGGGCACCTATCCCAACTATGAGCAGGTGATCCCCAAGGACAACGACCGGATCGCCATCGTGGATCGGCGTCCCCTGGAGTCGGCGGTGAAGCGGGTGGCGGCGGTGGCGTCGGACCAGACCCACCGGATTCGTCTGGAGTTCGCGTCGGATCGGATGGTCTTCAACGTGCTGACCCCGGATCTGGGCGAAGCCCACGACGAACTGGAGGTTTCCTACGACGCTGACCCTCTCACCATCGGGTTCAACGCCAATTACCTCCTGGAGGTTCTGCGCTACATGCCGACGGATGAGGTCCGCCTCAGCTTCAAGGCGCCGGAGCGGGCGGCTACGGTGGAGCCGGTGAGGAAGGAAGGGGAAGCGGAGGGCGAGGAGTACCTCTGCCTGGTGATGCCCCTCAGGCTTCTGGATTGACCGGGTCGGCCATTTCGTGGCCTGCGAAGCCCAGGAGTTCCCTGGCGGTGAAGAGCCGGATCAGGCGGAGCCCGGCGGTCTCCCGGAGGAGCGATTCGCCGCCCCCTTCCCGGTCCACCAGGGTGAACACTCCAAGGATCTCGGCACCGTGATCGCGGAGGGCGTCCACGGCCCGGAGGGACGAGCTGCCGCTGGTGAGCGAGTCTTCCACCACCATCACCCGGGCCCCCGTGGGCAAGCCACCTTCGATCCGGTTGCCCGTGCCATGCCCCTTGGCCTGTTTCCGGACTGAGAAGGCATTGATGACGGGCCGATCCGTCCAGCTCCGATGGGCCATGGCATATGCCACCGGGTCGGCGCCCATGGTGAGCCCGCCCACCCAATCCGGCTCCAGTCCGGATTGACGAAGGGCGTGCAGACCCAATCGACCCACCAGCGCCTGGCCCTCGGCGCACATGGTGGTCCGGCGGGCATCGATGTAGTAGGAGGAGCGGGCTCCGCTGGCGAGGGTGAAATCCCCGAGCCTGAGCGAACGCTCCACCAGGAGTTCCAGGAGGCGGTGACGATGATTCATACAAAAGAAGTTCACAGGCCCACGGTCTCCGTCAAGGAGAGGCGCCATGCAATGGGGCTCGGTCCGTGGCGCACCGCCGTCGTCGTGATGGCCGGGACGGTCCTCGGACTCACGGGATGTGACGGGAATTCCACCGCCCCCGACGACCTGCGATTTGGCCAGGTGGGTCAGATACAGGTTCGGGTGACGTCGCCGGTCCTGGGCGGGGTCGGCGGCCTCGAAGAGACGCTGGTATGGCGATCGGACGGCCCCTGGGTGTTGGCCGAGCGTCTGGGGTATGGGGACGAGTTGGGCAGTGAGACGGTGCGGCGGCCGGACCTGAATCCCGGCGACCTCGCTGCGGAATACGGCTCCCTGGTGCAGCAACTCACCGAAACCCCGGGACTCCGCCTCTTCGGCCCGGAGACGCCCCAGGACCTCGTGCCCACGTGCCTTCCCGAGCGCACCCGCATCGAAGTGGTGATCCGCGATGGACCGCGTAATGAGGAGGCACGCTGGGTCCGCTGTGCCGATGGGACGCTCTTTACCGCCACCCCCGGATCGGCCGGCCCCGACCCCGGAGCATCCCGGGTGGTGACGGCCGCGCAGTTGGCGCGGTCCTTCACACTGGGCGACGCCGGCAGGTCGTCCTATTTCGGCTCCATCCCCTTCCGGTCCGTAGGCCGCGGCGGAGACTCTCCCGCTCGCCTCGAGGTCCCGGAGGCCTTTCTCGGCGAGGGCCCCGACGCGCCTACCGACTGGCTTGCGTTCTGGGAACGGCACGGGGGATCCGGCCCGCCTCCGCCCGAGGTGGACTGGGAACGGGAAATGGTTTTGGTGGCCACGGCCGGACGACGGACCGAAGCCGGCGACTCCCTGCAGATCACCCGCATTCTTCCCATCGGAGAGGGAACCCGGGTCGAGATGATTCTCCGGGTCCCCGGAAATTTCTGTTCTCCGGCCGGCCGGGTGGGGTGGCCCTACCACATCGTCATCGCTCCCCGGACCCCTTCTCCGGTGACCTTCGCGGATCCACAGGTGATCCGGGTCCCCTGTGGTGGGTCGGGGGGATGAACCTCCGGAGGAAGTACATCCTGGTTCTGGGGGGGTTCGCCCTCTTCCTGACCCTGGGCGGTGGATGGCTCTCCTGGACCCTCACCGCCGGGGCGCTGGAAGACCAGATGGATGAGAAGCTCCTCTGGGTGGCAGGGAGTGCCGCCGAGGTCGGGCTCGAGGGTCGAACCCTCCTCGGATTCACCCAGCCGGCCGATTCCATCGAGGTCCTCTTCTCGAGCCAGCAGGCCCGCCTTGAGCGCTTGCAGCGCTACGTGGACGAGGCCTGGGTCTTTCGTCGGGACAACACGGTCATTGCCTCCAGCGCATCGCCCACTGCCCTACCCATCGGCACCCCGCTGCGCTGGCTGGACGCGTATGTCCCCGAGCTGGATCGGGCCTGGTCCGTAGGCGAAGCGGTCACACCCGCCTTCACCGGCGAAGACGGCCGTTTCTACAAGTACGCCTTCCACCGCCTTGAAGACACCGATGCCATGCTGGCCGTGCTGGCACCGGCGGATTTCCTCTCGCCCCTGGCTCGCTTCCAGCAAACGTTGGCCTTGGGCGCGCTGACATCGGGAATCCTGGCGGCCATCCTGGCCACCCTACTGGCCACCAACATCGTTCGACCCCTGGAGCGCCTTTCCAGGGTGGCGCTGCGGATCCAGCGGGGCCGATGGGACAGGGAGGTGCAGGTGGAGCGAGGCGACGAACTGGGACGGCTGTCCCGCGCCATGGAGCGGATGCGCAAAGGCCTCATCCAGAGAGATGAACAGCTCCGCCTCATGCTGGCGCAGGTGGCCCACGAGATCCGTAATCCCCTGGGTGGCCTCGAGCTGTTTGCCTCGGCGGCCATGGACACGGAAGATAGGGATGAGCGCCGTCGACTCCTCTCCCGGGTGCGGAGTGAGATCCAGGGGTTGAACGGCATCATCAACGATTTCCTCTCATTTGCCCGCCCCCTTCATGCCGAGACCCGCCTTCACGATCTCCGCCATCCCATCGGAGACGCGCTGGACATGGTACGGCTGGGATTCCAGAAGAATGGTGACACCCTCGAGGTGCACCTTCCCGAAACCCCCCTCATGGGTCGAGCCGATCCGGACCATGTGAAGCGGGTGGTGCTGAACCTCCTCCAGAATGCGGCCCACGCCGGGGATGGAATCAGACTGTCGGCTTGGTGGTACAACGGAGAGGTGGTGGTGGCGGTGGCCGATGACGGCCCTGGTGTGTCCACTGAGCTTCGGGAGCGTATCTTCGAGCCCTTCTTCACCGACAAGGAACAGGGAGCCGGACTGGGTCTGGCCATCGTACACCGCCTCATGGAGGTGAATGGGGGCCGGGTGGAGCTGGCCAACGGATCGGGGCCCGCCGACCCATGGCCCTCGGCTCTCGGTGGGGCCGGTGCCGAGTTCCGCCTATATTTTTCCGGGTCCGACGACCTTCCTCCCTGAGCGGCGGGTTGATCACCGTCTGATCCCCATCGACCCCCATCTCGCGCTCCGGTACGCACTATCCCCGGGAAGACCCCATGGCCCAGATCCTCATCATCGACGACCACGACAGTATGCGCGAAGGCCTCGAGCTACTCCTGCGCCGGCGGGGTCATCGCACGCTCTCGGCCGAGAGCGGTGTGCGCGGCCTGTCCATCCTCGAGGAGACCGGCGCTGACCTGGTCATCACCGACCTGAAGATGGCGAAGCTGAGCGGGATGGAGGTCCTGCAGCAGGTCAAGGAGCGTTTCCCGGCCACCGAGGTCCTGGTGATCACCGCCTACGGCACCATCGAGAAGGCGGTGGAAGCCATGAAGATGGGCGCCGCCGACTTCCTCACGAAGCCCTTCTCGTCGGAAGAATTCGGGATGAAGGTCGATCGCCTCATCCAGACCCGGGACGAGCGGGAGCGACTGCGTCGGGAGAATCGGACTCTCCGAGTGGAGAACACCTACCTGAGGGAAGGCCTGCCCGATCCGGAGAGCATCCCCCGGTACTCGGAGATCATCGGCGAGTCCCAGCCCATGAAGGACGTCTTCCGTTGGATCGATCGGGTGGCCCGAAGCGATTCCACCGTCATGATCTACGGTGAGTCCGGGACAGGGAAGGAATTGGTGGCGCGGGCCATCCACGCCGGCTCCGGTCGGGCGTCGGGCCCCTTCATACGCGTGAACTGCGGCGCTCTCTCCGAATCCCTCCTGGACTCTGAGCTCTTCGGCCACGAGAAGGGGGCCTTCACCGGCGCCGAACGCCGGCGGCGAGGACGCTTCGAGTTAGCCGCCGACGGCACCCTCTTCCTGGACGAGGTGGCCACGGTGGCGCAGCAGACCCAGGTGCGTCTGCTACGTGTCCTGCAGGAGCGTGAGCTGGAGCGGGTAGGAGGTGAGGACACCATTCCCGTGGATGTCCGGGTTATCGCCGCTTCCAACCAGCCGGCCGAGGAGCTGGTCTCGGGAAACGGGTTCCGCGAGGACCTCTTCTACCGGTTGCACGTGGTTCCCATCACCCTTCCACCCCTCCGGCACCGGAAAGATGACATTCCCCATCTGGTGTCGCACTTCGTGGAAAAGCTTCGAGATCGCACCTGTTCACCGGTGACCTCCGTCACCTCCTGTGCCCTGGTTCGCCTGGCCGGGTATGACTGGCCGGGAAATGTGCGGGAGTTGGAAAACGTCATCGAACGCGCCCTCGTCCTGGCCGACCGGGAAGAGCTCTCGGCCGATGAGCTCCCTCCCTTCGAGCGGGGCGAGGGGCACCGACGGAGTCTGGGAGATGTGGAGGTGACCGCAGACGGACTCGACCTCAATAGCGTGGTGGAAGGGATGGAAGAACGGCTCCTCCGGCAGGCCCTGAAGCGCTCGGACGGGGTGAAGGCTGAAGCGGCGCGCCTCCTGGGCCTCAAGCCCAGTGCGCTCTACTACAAGCTCGAAAAGTACGGGATCGAGGGGTGACGTGAAGCTCCTGGCGCTCCTGGTCTTCTCGCTCCTCTCCGGGGCCTTCGTTCCCGGAGGCGGGGAGGCGCTGGCCCAGGAGCCCCAGGTGGTGGCCGAGGCCGCCTGGAGTGAGGCGCTGGCGAGCTACCGGGAAATTCTCGAGGCCCGGGATGCCGCACTCCGCACCCACGATATCCTCATGGACCGTCAGGAAGAGGCGCGGCGCTCCGGGGATGACGCGCGCGCCCGGGATGCCATGCGCCAGGTCCATGACCAGGGGATCCGGGTCATGCTCCTGGAGCAGCAGCTCCGCATGGCGGCCGATGCCCTCCAGGCCGCGGGGCGCGCGTATCTGGCGGCGCTGGAGGTCAGGGAAGAGGAGCTTCTGGACGCCCTGGGTTCAGCCATCCTCCCCATGACCCGGACCCGCCTCCAGTCCCAGATCGCCGAGCTTCGCCAGGAGTATCGGGAGGTGGAGCGGGAATCCGGGACTCCGCAGGTGGGAGAGCTCCGCCCACTCCCCGATGTGGTGGTGGATCGCCGGGATGGCCCGGAAGAGCTGAGGGGGAAGGCCGGTCTCCTGGAGAATCGCGCCGCCGAATACGACTCGGTCATTGCGGGGCTGGAACGGGAGATCAGCACGCGGGAACGGCGTCTTCAGCTCGAGCGCGGGCGCGAAGACCTGATGGCCGGCATTTCCCGCTTCGACGATGCCGCCCTGACCGGGGGTGGGATTCCCCGATCGGGAACGGAGGTTCGCCCCGGGTCCATGGATCCCGTGGGAGAGGTGGATCTCTCCTCGCTCCCTCTGGAAGATCAGATCGCGCTCCTTCGCGAGTACCTGGTCCTGGCCCGGGATATGCGAAACGAGGCGCTGGCAATGGCCCGGGTCTTCCGGGACCGCGCCGAGGGGGTGCGGCCGTGATGCCCGGCGGGGTGGGGTCGCCGGTGGCCCCACGGGTCTTCGCCGGGTTCGGGCGACTCCTGGGCGCCGTCCTCCTCCTGGGAGTTCTCCCCTGCGTCTTCGGGGGGCTTGCGGGCCCCACCGGCGAACTGGGGTTCACGCTTCGCGCCCAGGTGGTGGTCCAGGACCTGGTGCTCACCGGCGGCATCTCCTCCGAAGGGTACCAGGGCAATCTTCCCACCATCGGCTCGCCGGTGCGGGACTCCACCGACTTCGCAGCGGCGGTGATCGGTGAGTTTGGCGCACGGGGTGCCCTCGCCCGACCGCTGGGAGAGCGCGGGCGCGGGCGTCTCACCTTCGACGGGGGCCTGAGGCAGTTCTCGGCCCGGGGCTTCGAACTCCGCGACTACAGTCCCCGGGAACTCTCCGGGACCGTGGACCTGACGTACCTGCGGCCGCTGGGCAACTCGGCGCTGGGCGCAGCTCGGGTCCGGGTCCGTGGGCGGGACGTGGCGGACCGGCCGCCCATGCCCCTCTTCCTGCAGCCCGGATACCGGTCGGCTGGCGGATCGCTCACCGGGGAGTGGACCCCCGGCACCGGATCCCGGTGGGACGCGGAACTCACCACCGAGACCTCCCGTTTCCTGGCCCCGGCCTTCGCCCCCCAGATCCGGCTTCTGGACCGTCGGCAGGGCGGGGTGGAAGTGGGAGTTCGCCCCGGATGGGATATGGGAGGGGATCTCCGCTTCCACCTGGGAGCGGAGGTGATCAGCTATCCGGGTCAGGATACCTTCGTGGACGAGGACCCGCACCGGAGGGATGGGGCGGTCCACGGCGGAGCGGCCTGGACCTGGTCCGGACCCGTCCTGGTACAGTTGGTGGGAGAAGGGCGGATGAACCGGTCCAATTCCAGGCGCCCCGAATACGACGCTGCCACGCTGCGGGCGCTGGTATCGGCGTCTCTGCCGGCGGAGGTCGCCGTTACCGGATACGTGGCCCTCACCGCCAAACGGTACCGGTTTCCCACCGAGTTCGCCCGCCTCATCCCCGGCGAAGAGGCCAACAGCGCGTCCCAGGCCTATCTCTCCTTCAACCGGCGGTTGGCCCGGAACCTGGACTCGAATCTGCGACTGGGTTGGACCCGGGCCGAAACGGAGATCGGCGGTCAGTACTTCCAGCGCTTCGGGGCGACGCTCCTCCTCAACTACCGCCCGTGATGGGTCCCGGTCCGGGATCGGCCTTGGTCGGTGGTAAGGCCGAACACCCACGCCACATAGCGTCCGTGGTGGGAGATGGATAGATCCACGGTGTGGAGTGGCCGATCGTTGACCCACACGCCAGGCGGACGTCGAAGGGCCCCTTGGCCGGAACTCCCGATGTGAATGCTGGGAGCGTGCCCGTTGACCACGATGTCGTCGGCCACCCCCAAGCGGCGCAGATGGCTGGCCAGGCGCCGGCCGGCGAGACGTCGGACTCGCCCCGACAGGCCCGACACGGGATCCTCCGAGGTCTCGTCCCGACACCCTTCGATTCCAACCTCCAGGAGTGGTGCGGCGCCCTCCGAGCCATTGGACACCCCTGGGTCCGGAGCCGGCCGGATCCAACCGGCCATATGGACGAACTCAGCCGTGGCCATCCCGTCGACGTGGCACCGCAGACCCCTCCAGCGCACCACACCGGTGAGGCGGAAGATGTCGTCGTCCACCTCTTCGCGCAGAGACCCCGTGAACTCCTTGTGGCGAAACACCGGGGGCTGTCCCCTGACCTTGGACACCGCCTTGAAGGCCGTTTCCTTGGCCGCCCAGAGAGCCCAGAGCCGTCGCAGTTGCCCCGTCCGGTCCGGGGCCGCCCCTCGCCACTCCCGTTCCGCCTCCGTGAGGATCCGGAGGGGAAGGCGGTCCCGCTCCGGTCGGGCTCGGCACCGGGGATGCCGGAGATCCACCACATCATTTCCCAACCGCACCCTCGCATCGGCGCCGGAACCCGGGGACGTGGGACAGGAGGTGGGGTGGGATGGACGGGACAAGGTGCAGTTCCGGAACGGTGGGAGTGTGGGCAAGGAGGTTCACCCGTCAGTGCCACGAGCGTTCCCACCCGGTACGGACCCCAGGCGCGCCGCGCTCCGGTTGTGGAACAGCCCACCCTCCCGAGGGGTGCCAATCGGAGAAGTCCACTGCCTTTCCCTCTCCGGAGGACGCGTGAGCGATCTTGAAAAGGGCCTGAGTCGATTCCGGCGCCTCAATCGTGAAATGAGGCTGCAACTTCTGCTCAACTATGCCAGGAAGTTTCCCGACCTTCCCCAGGAGCTGGAGGCGGCCCGCGACGCCGGCCTGAACCGCGTCGAGGAGTGCCAGACGCCGGTGTTCGTCTGGGTCGGCGCCGACGAAGAGCGCGTCGTGATGCATGCGTACGCTCCTCGCGAGGCGCCCACCGTCCGCGGGTTCATGGGCTTCCTCATGGAGCAGCTCCACGGTGCTCCGGTGGAGGAGGTGGAGGCCCTTCCCATGGATATCCTGGAGAAGATGGGGTTGGGGGAGGTTCTGGGGCCGACCCGAACCCGGGGACTCACATCGGTGGTGGATCGGATTCGTCGGGACGCGACCCGGAGCCGGACAGCGCACTCCTGACCGGGGGCGGGATCCGCATGGGCCGGCCGTCCGGGCCTACCCAGACCGCCACGATGTGCGCGTCCACCGCCGTCACCTCATCGCCCGCCGCCGCCGGAGCGGTCCCGGCGTTTCGCGGACGTCGCGCCAGCGTCTGACGGATGGTCATGGACGAGTTCCGGAATCCGGTGGCCCGGGTCCGGATCACCAGTTCGTCGCCCATCCGGCATTCGGCGCGGTAATCCACCTCGATTCGGACCACGTGGACGCCCCACCCTTCCCGCGAGAGGTGCTCCAGCGAGACTCCGGCGGCTTCCAGCGCATCGAAACGGGCCTGCTCCAGGTAGTTCAGGTAGACGGCGTGGTTCACATGTCCCAGGGCGTCCAGCTCGTAGCTCCGGACCCTCACCCGGCTTGTGAACCAGGGTGCGGAATGGACGTTATCTCCCGGGGGTCCTGCCGAGGTGTCGGCCATGCCCGTACCCTCCGGTGAACGGGGTGTGAATCCAATGACAGAATACCAGTGAGTGGGAGGCGAGACTGCCCCTTCTCCCTCAAAACTGGACGAAGGCTTCCAACAAGGCCATACTTAGCCTTCGGTAGGTCGAAGTATGACCACCTGCCTCACAACCAGGGATCGGACCGGGACGAATGACCGAGTCCAGAAAGCAAACGTTGTCCGATGCGGATTCCCAATCCCCATCGGAGACGGTACTCCTCGTCGAGGACGATGACGCCGTGCGGGCTGTGACCTCGCGCGCGCTACTGCGATTCGGGTATACCGTGCTCGCCGCCGAAGGGGGTCCCCAGGCCCTGGATCTGCTTGAAGAGCATGGCGACGGCATCGACCTGCTCCTCACCGACATCATGATGCCGGGGATGAATGGGGTGGAGGTGGCTCGTCGCGTGGTGGAGGCCAAGCCCGGGATCCGGGTCTTCTTCATGTCCGGATACGCCGATCAGGACCTGGTGAGGCAGGGTCTCCTTTCCCCGGGAACGCACTTCATCCAGAAGCCGTTCACCCCCTTTGAACTGGTGGAGCGGGTACGCGAAGTCCTGGATGGATAGAGGGCGTCCGCCGGTCCACCAGCCGGCCGGGACCCCGAACGAAGCAAGCCCCCCTCATCACCAGGATGAGGGGGGCTGTGCCCTAGCTCCCGCGGCAGGACTCGAACCTGCGACCCGCTGATTAACAGTCAGCTGCTCTACCAACTGAGCTACACGGGATCGGGGGATAGGAGCGCGAAAGGGATCCGTACGCTACCTTTGTCCCACGGAGGGTGAAGGATAGCCCGCCTCCTCACCTGTGTCAACGGATCCGGAATCCGTCCTTCCCGCCAACTGGTGCGCCCAGCCATGATCCCTGATGCAGACCCCTCGGAGTCCAACGGCGCTTCCCCATCCCAAGAGACCAACGAGTCC
>REEG01000261.1 GCA_007695195.1 Gemmatimonadales bacterium
CGGCCACCACTCCGTAAGGCTCCTGGAGGATGGTGGACCGCTTCCAGAGCATCCACCCCGACCCCACCCGCCGGGGGAGGAGGAGCCGGGGGGCGCGCTTCTCGTAGTGACGACAGAGGGAGACCACGGTGGCCACCTCGGTGAGGGCTTCCACCTCGGGCTTCCCCGTCTCGGCCACGATGCGGTCCGCGATGGCATCGGACTTCCGGGCAATGCGTTCGCGGAGTCCCGCCAGGAGACGCACCCGCTCCCGGGGGTCCATGGCGCCCCATGCCACCTGGGCCCGACGAGCGCGGACCACGGCGGCGCCGACCTGGGCGGCCCCGTCCACCCGAACCGTCCCTACCGGAGACCCGTCCTGGGGCCGGTGGATGGCCAGGGCATTCTCCCGCTCCGCTTGGGTCAGGGCCATCCGTCCCTCCACGATCCGGGAAGGATTCCCCGGGGGTCGAATACCCGCCGAAGGCCGCCGTGTACCTTGCGCACGCCTCCCGGCATGGAGGAGAGGGGGGGAAGCCCCTGGTCCCGGGCCCGGAGCCGGCGGAACATCCCGCTTCGAAGGTCGGCCACCACCGAGCCGGACGCGCCTTCCGGATCGCCCGGGCCGGCGGCCATGGCAACTCCATGCAACACAGATTCCAGCTCGGTGGGACGGACCCGGCGCCGGTGTTGGGGGCGAGCGGCGCCTTCGTCCCGTGCCGCGGCGAGGCCGAAGCGCTCCGAGGCCGGGCCATCCAGAGAGCGCTCGGGAATACCCGCCACCTCCACCGCCGCGTCCACCATCCCCTGCACCGCCGCGTCGGACCCCACGGCTCGGAGGGTGATGGCCCAGTCGCCTCCGTCCAGTTCGGGGAGCGCCCCGAAGCGCCGACCGTGGATCTCCAGGGTGGCGAAGGGGAAGGGCAATTCCGCCAACCGGCGACCCAGGCGTACCAGCTCCGGCCCGGTACTGCCGGTCCAGATCAGCGTCCGATCCACCGCCGGGCGGGGGTGGAGGCGGAAGGAAACGCGGCAGATGAGACCCAGCGTCCCCCGGCTCCCGCAGGCCAGCCGCACCAGATCGAAGCCCGCCACATTCTTCACCACCCTTCCGCCCAGGGTCAGGACCCGCCCCCGGGCATCGGCCATGGTCAACCCCAGGAGCTGGTCCCGGGGGCCTCCGTATGCCATGGCCAGAGCTCCCGGAAGTCCCACCGCCACCAGACCGCCCAGGGTCACCGCTCCTCCGCCGGGAGGCAGGATGGGCAGCCACTGCCGGTGCCGGGCCAGTTCCCCGTCCAGCGCTTCCAGGAGCATTCCCGCCCCCACCTCCACCGTCAGGTCGGCGGGCTCATACTGGACCACGTCCGCCATGCGACGGGGTGATACGAGGAGATCCGCCGGGCCCTTATCCATGGGAGCCAGGCCGGCCCCCATGGGGAGGACCCGCCACCCCGCTTCGGCCGCCCGGCGGAGGAGGGCCGCCGCCTCGTCGGGAGACCCGGGTTCGGCCATCGGTACATGGGATTGACGGCCGGTGGTGGCCGGGTTGCCCAGGGCCGCCTGCCCCAGCAGTGAAGCCACCTCGTCACGGACGCGGTGGGCATCGGCTTGGACGTGGCCCTCTTCCCGGCCCACAGCCTCTCCGTCCCCTGGGGCCATCTCCCGTTCCCGTTCGTCCATCTCCCGCCCCACCGTCTTCAGGCCCCCACCGGGGCAGATGGATTCCCGGGCAGGTACTGGTCCGGGAGCACCTTACCGGGATTGCACCGACCGGTGGGATCGAAGACGGCCTTCACCTGGCCCATGGCTTCCAGAACCGGATGGGGGACCACCATGGGTAGGTAGGGTCGCTTGTCGAGACCCACGCCGTGCTCGCCGGTGATGGTGCCGCCGGCGGCGATGCAGACCGCCATGATCTCCCGCGAAGCCTTCTCGACCCGGGCCAGTTCATCCGGATCATTCCGATCGAACAGGAGGTTCGGATGCAGGTTGCCGTCGCCGGCGTGAAAGACGTTGGCGACGCGGAGGCCGTAGCGCCGACCGATTTCCCCGATCCGGGCCAGAACCTCCGGCAGTCGACTGCGGGGCACCGTGGCGTCCTGCACCAACAGGTCCGGCGCGATGCGGCCCATGGCTCCGAAGGCCTTCTTGCGACCCTTCCAGAGGGCATCGCGATCGGCGGCGGTAGAAGCGGTGCGGACTTCCCGGGCACCGCACTCCAGGCAGACGCTCCGGGCCTCCGACATCTCCGCGTCCAGACCACCTTCCACCCCATCGAATTCCACCACCAGCGCCGCCTCCGTGTCCCGGGGAATCCCCGCAGCGAAGACCGAGTCTTCCACCGCCTCGATGGTGGCCCGGTCCATGATCTCCAGGGCGGCCGGCAGTAGACCCTTCCCGATGATGGTGGAAACGGCGGTGCCGGCCTCTTCCAGGGAGTCGAAGAGGGCCAGGAGTGTGCGGACCCCTTCCGGTTTGGGGAGGAGTTCAACCTCGATCTCCACCACAATGCCGAAGCAGCCCTCGGACCCCACGAAGAGCCCCACCAGATCCAGGGTTCCCAGCTCAGGATCCGCCGTCGACAGCTCCACCATCTCCCCGTGGGGAAGGACCACCGTGAGGGCCGTGACGTATCGGTTGGTCACCCCATACTTGAGGCAGTGAGGGCCTCCCGAGTTCTCAGCCACATTCCCGCCCAGGGTGCACGCACTCTGGGACGAGGGATCCGGCGCGTAATAGAGACCGTGCGGTGCCGCCGCCTTGGTGAGTTGGGCGTTGATGACCCCGGGCTGGACCCGGGCCCGGCGGTTCGCCACGTCCAGCTCCAGGATGCGGTTCAGGCGGGTTGTGGCCACCACCACCGCTCCGTCCAGCGCCAGAGCACCACCGCTGAGCCCGGTTCCGGCACCCCGTGCCACGAAGGGAATGCCGGCGCCATGAAGGGTACGCACCACGTCCCGGACCTCCCGGGCCGAACCGGGAAGCACCACGGCGGCCGGGGGAAATCTGTACTGGGTCAGGCCGTCGGATTCATAGACCAGGAGCCGCTGCGGGTCGCTGAGCACGCCGCGGGGACCCACCGTGGCCCGGAGGGATCGAAGAACAGGGTCGGGAAGGGAAACCGGTGCGGGGGACACAACGGAAGGGGAGTGGGAATACGAATGGACCCGGGCTTTCCCTGAGGGAGGGGCCGGGGGGCCGGCGACGACAGCCCAGCATCACTCTAGTGGGAAGAGCCGTGCAGCGGCAAGCAACCCGGATCCACCCTCATCGCCCCACGCCCCGGCGTTTCCGACCGGGAGCGTGGGGCGCGAAGTGGTCAGCGCCGTTCGGCCGCGATCTGCTCGGCGAGCTTGTCGGCCACCAACTGCAGCGCCGCCTCATCCTCGTCGGTGAAGGCGGCGGCCTCTTCGGAGTCAATATCGATCTGCCCGAAGATCTCGTCGCCGGCCCGGATGAGCACAACCAGCTCGGACTGCACGTGGGGCGAACAGGCCAGGTAGTTCTCCACCGCCGTCACGTCGGGGACGTTCAGGTTCGACTTCTGCTCAACGGCCATTCCGCAGATGCCCTGTCCGATGGCAATGCGGGCGTGCTCGGTGGGGTCGCCCACATAGTTGTGGAGCCAGAGCTCGTCACCCTCGGGATTCAGCAGATACACACCCACCCAATCGAATCGATCGTCCGAGGCGGCAATCCGCTTGACGGCCTGCCGAAGAATGGCGTCCGAGAGGAAACCGTTGTCCCGCATGGCCTGGATATCTTTCACCGTTTCGGTCGCGTTGATCATATTGGGGGGTCCGGGGTTCTGTCTGGTGAAGCGAGGAGGATGGGCTCTCGACTGAGGGTGCATCCGACACACGCCGGGGGTTCCGTGGCGAGGGCGAACTCCATCGTCCCTTCGCCGAGGAATCGTTATCTTAACCGACCTCCGTCGAGGGAGTCAACGAGACGGACTCCTCCGCGGGAATCCTCTTCGGCCGCTACCATGATGCGCTCCCCTACCATCCCCACAGGGCGGACCCGGTTCATCCCCTTCGCCTGGGGTGTGTTCATCTACTCCATGCTGGTGATCCTGTGGGGCTATTTCCTGCGGATCTCCGAGTCGGGAGACGGCTGCGGGACCGACTGGCCCCTCTGCCATGGAGCCATGGTTCCGGCGGGTCACACCTTCCCCACCTGGGTCGAGTTCGTCCACAGGGCCACGTCGGGAGTGGTCCTGCTCCTGGTCATCGCCATGGCCATCTGGGCCTTCCGAGCCTTCCCGCGGGGACACGCAGTGCGACTGGGGGCGGCGCTGGCTCTTCTCTTCACCATTACCGAGTCCCTCTTCGGGGCCGTCCTGGTCATCTTCGGGTGGGTGGCCACGGACATCTCCACTGCACGCATCCTCCTGCGCCCCTTCCACGTCACCAACACCTTCCTCCTCATGGGGGCGTTGGCGCTGACCCCCTTCTGGGCCACCCGGAGAATGTCGCGGGCCCCTCGACTCCGGGCCGCCTCGACCCGCCTGCTCTGGCCGGCCCTGATAGGGAGCCTGGCGCTGGGCTGGACCGGCAGTTGGACGGGCCTCGCCGCCACGGCCTTCCCGGCAGGGAGCGTTGCGGACGGAATCGGTCAGTATGTGACCGGTGAACACCTCCTCATCTATCTGCGGATCATCCACCCGGTGCTGGCTGTGGCGGTGGTGGCCATCCTGATTCGTTGGAGTCGGCGGATCCGCTCGGCGCACCCGTCGTCACAGTTGATCAGGGGCGTGGCCTTGGGCGTGGCGATTCTGGCCGTGGTCCAACTGGTTCTCGGCCCGGTGACGGTGCTCCTCCTGAACCCGGTGGGGACGCGTCTGCTGCACCTCTTCCTGGCCGATCTCATCTGGGTCGGCCTCCTCTTCGGCTGGGCCGAGGCGGGGTGGAGGGAGGCGGGAGCCGAGGCCTACTCCTGGACGAAGGAGGTATCCGAGTCCAGGCTCCGGACGAAGGCCGCCAGCAACTGAGCCGCCTTCTCCAGATCTCCCAGGGACACCATCTCCGAAGGGGAGTGCATGTAGCGGTTGGGGATGGAGACCACCCCGGTGGGGACCCCTGAACGGACCAGGTAGATCCCGTCGGCATCGGTGTAGGTGGCTCGGGGCGAGGCGTGGAGAGTCACGGGAATCTCCGCAGCCTGCGCCGCAGTCAGGAGGTGCTCCGCCACCAGGGGATGGACGGCGGAGCCGCGGGTGATCACGGGGCCGCCACCCAGGGAGTGTTCCCCGACCTCCTTCTTCTGTCCGTCCGGCACGTCGGTGGCGAAGGTCACGTCCACCACCACGGCGGCGTCGGGCTCCAGGTGGAAGGCCGCGCTGCGCGCCCCGCCTCCGGAATATCCGATCTCTTCCTGACTGGTGGCCACGGCCACAGCGCCGGCGTGGGCGGGAGGATCTTCCCTCAGGAGGCGAAGGGCCTCAAGGACCACAAAGGCGCCCACCCGATTGTCCAGTGCCCGGGCCGCGATGCGGTCTCCGGCCAGGCGCTGCAATCCCTGGGAGAGGACGGCGGCGTCGCCGACGCGAATCCCAAGTTCTCCCACCTCTTCCCGGGACGCGGCGCCCACATCGATCCAGAGGTGATGGATCTCGGATACCTTCTTCCGCTCTTCAGGCTTCATGAGGTGAAGGGGCTTCTTCCCCACCACCCCGGGTACATCACCCTCGCGACCCAGGATGCGCACGCGCTGGCCCACCAGGACCTGGGAGTCCCAGCCTCCGATCCCGTCCAGGTAGATGAATCCCTCCTTGTCCACATGGGTCACCTGCAGGCCGATCTCGTCCACGTGGCCGGCAAGCATGACGCGAGGCCGCCGCGACTCACCCACGGCGGCGTACGAATTCCCATGAACGTCGGACCAGGTCCGATCGGCGAAGCGAGCCGCCTCCTTCCGCCAGACCCGGGCCGGTCGGAGCTCGAAGCCGGAGGGACCGGGCTCGTCCAGGAGTGCCTTCAGAAAGTCAAGTCGATCTTCCACCTCTGCCCACCTGTCTCGGGTTCATTGATGCCCGTATCGGGCCTTTCCTGCCTGGCGCCGACCCATGGCGACGACACTCTGAGCCTGCCGTCCACCCTCTGACCTTAATGGATCGGCAGGTGCCGAGGGATAGTTCAATCGGACGTAGCAACCCTTCACTCCTGGATGATCTCGCCCGGGCGAGGCGGTCGGTCCCCGTCCTCGTCACCAGGCCCCGGCCTTCCGCTCCTGCCGGGGGCATCGCCCCGCTCCCCGGATGCGGGTGGAAAGCCACCCCTTTCGCCAAACACCCGAACCTGAAACGACCCTCTCTCCATGGCCCTCTTCATGCGCGCCAGGATGCGACGACGCATCATGCCCCGGGTGACGGGAAAGAGGAGGGCGAAGGCCAGCGCATCGGTGAGGACGCCCGGCGTCATGAGAAAGGCGCCCGCCACCAGGAGGGCGGCACCGTCCAGAAGCGCGCCGTGGGGCAGGCGTCCGGCCTGCAACTCCCCTTCGATGCGGCGGAGAGTTCGCGTTCCCTCCCGGCGCACCAGAAGGATCCCCAGCAGTCCGGTCACCGCCACCAGCGTCACCGTGGGAAGGACCCCGACCCACCGTCCCACCTGGATCAGGAGGGCAAGTTCCACCAGGGGAACTACGATGAAGAGACATCCCAGACGCATGGTTACCGACCTGCCGGAGCGGAAGGTGAAGGGAGGCGGAAGTCCACCGAAAGACAGTGGCCGGCCGGGGGATCGCGAGCCTTTCCCACGGGTAGCTCGAGGGGAGTCGGCTCCACGGCCCCTCATTCGCAGAGCGCGGGGGGGTTTGCGTGGCGACGGTGTACCCGCACATTGTGGGTTCGCTTCCCCCGAGGAGCCTCCGGTAGAAGCCCGCGTCTATTTTCGAAGCTTTCAGCCCAGAAGCAAGGGATCCATAGCATGGCCACCAGCGAGACGTACTTCAGGAAGGGATTCGGCCTCAAGGCCCAGGTCCGACCGGTCATCGAGTCCGAGTACCATTCGGAACTCGTGGACCGTATCCGTGGCCAGGGGTGCAAACGGACCTTCGGAGACATCACAGTGCGCCTGGCCGAGGAATTTGGCTTCTGCTACGGTGTGGACCGTGCCGTGGACTACGCCTACGAGACGCGGCTCAAGTTCCCGGACCGGACCGTTTACCTCGTCGGGGAGATCATCCACAATCCCCATGTGAACCGGCGCATGGAAGAGATGGGGATCCAGTTCATCTACCCCAACGACGCCGGCGACTTCAACTTCTCCCACGTGCGCGCGGAGGATGTGGTCCTGCTCCCGGCCTTCGGGGTGACCATCGAGGCGTTCGAAGAGCTGCAGCAGACCGGGTGCTCCATGGTGGACACCACCTGCGGCTCGGTGCTCCTGGTATGGAAGCGGGTGGAAGGCTATGCCCGGGACGGGTTCACCGCCATCATCCACGGGAAGTACACCCATGAGGAGAGCCGCGCCACCGCCTCCCAGGTCCGGAAGCACGAGAAGGGGAAGTACCTCATCGTCCGGAACATGGATGAGGCGCACCTGGTCCGGGATTACATCCTGAAGGCGCCGGGCCGCCTCTCGAGGGAGGCGTTCATGGAACACTTCCAGGAGAAGTGTTCCGACGGATTCGATCCGGACGTGGACCTGAAGCGCTTCGGCGTAGCCAACCAGACCACCATGCTGGCCAATGAGTCCCTGGCCATCGGGGACCTCCTGGAAGAGGCCATGAAGGCGACGTACGGTGAGGAATACACCGCCGAGAACTTCCGCTCGTTCGGCACCATCTGCTCCGCGACCCAGGAGCGACAGGATGCGGTGAAGGAGATGATGGTGGAGCCACCGGACATCATGGTGGTGATCGGTGGATACAACTCATCCAACACCAATCACCTGGCCCATATGTGCCAGCAGTACACCCGGACCTTCCACATCCAGGATTCGTTCTGCATCGACGTGGAAACCGGAAAGATCCGCCACAAGCCGGAACTCGCCGCCGACGCCCCCGAGGTGGAAGAGTCGGACTGGCTTCCGGAAGGACCCTTCGAGCTGGGGATCACCGCCGGGGCCTCCACACCCAACAACAAGATCGGTGAAGCCCTCCACAAGGTGCTGGAGATCCGTGGCATCGAGCTTCCGGATCTCCGCCGCCAGCCCCTGCCGTTGGTGGCCGACTGAGGGAGCGTGGATGGCCGGCGGGAGCTGAGGTTCAGCCCCTGCCGACCATTCCCTTTCCAAGCTTCTTCAGGAGCCGCCGCAACTCGTCCTGCTCGGCGGGCTCCAGGTGAGTCAGACGCCGCCGGATGAAGTCGGCGTGCTCGGGGAAGACCCGGTCCATGAGGGTCGAACCCTCATGGGTGAGGTGGGCCAGAATCACCCGCCGGTCCCGGTCCGACCGCTCCCTCACCACGAGCCCCTGGTCTTCCAGTCGGTCCATCACATAGGTGATGTTCCCCCCGGTGACCAGGAGCTTTTCGGCGAGCTCTCCCAGGGAGAGCGGACCCAGATGGTGGAGGGCCTCCAGCACACCGAACTGGGCCGTGGTCAGACCGAACTCGGAGATGTTGCCGCTCACCGCACGGGAAAAGGTCAGATAGGACCGGGCCAGCACGATCCAGAGGCGAAGGGCCCGCTGGACTTCGGGATCCTCCATGCCCCCGGCACCTTCTGCGGTGCCGGGGGCGGAAGAGGGTGTCCCTTCCCCGGATCCGGGTCCCATTGAGCCGACCTCAGATATGGATGGCCCGCCCCAGCGAGGCCAGTGCCGCCTCGGCCACCGCCTCCGAAAGGGTCGGGTGCGGGTGGATGGCCTTCTCCATCTCCTCGGCGGTGGCTTCGAGATGGCGACCGATTACGAACTCGGCGATGAGTTCGGTGGCGTGGGGCCCGATGATGTGGGCGCCCAGGATCTCCGAGTACTTCCGGTCCCGGATCACCTTGATGAACCCGTCGGAGTCGCCGTGGGCCAGGGCGCGGCCGTTTCCGACCCAGGGGAATTTGCCCACTTCGATGTCATGACCGGCCTCCCGCGCCTGCTCTTCGGTCAAGCCAACCGAGGCCACCTCAGGGTGCGAGTAGGTGCAGTTGGGGATGTTTCCATGATCAACCGGACCATGGGCCACACCGGCGATCTTCTCGATGCAGGCAATCCCCTCGTGGGAGGCCTTGTGGGCCAGGAGCGCACCGCCGGCACAGTCGCCCACGGCGTAGACGCCGTCCACATTGGTGCGCAGCCACTCGTCCACCTCAATGAAATTGCCGCGCTCGGTGAGCTTCACCCCTGCCCGGTCCAGCCCCACGTCCTCGGTATTGGGTATCCGGCCCACTGCGGAGAGAGCCCGCTCGACCTTCAGTTCCTGGTCCTTCCCGTCCTTGTCCTTGAACCGGAGGACAACCCCATCGTCCACCACCTCCGATGACTCCAGACGGGCACCGGTGTGGATGGTCATCCCCCGCTTCCGGTAGGCCTTGGCCATCTGGACCGAGATGTCCTTGTCCTCCACCGGAAGGACGTGGTCCATGGCCTCCAGGATCGTCACCTGGGACCCGTAGGCCTCAAAGATGTCGGCGAACTCCATCCCGATGGCGCCGGCCCCGACGATGGCCAGCGACTCCGGCGCCTCCTTCACGAAGAGGGCGTGGTCCGACGACCAGATCCGCTCTCCGTCGATCTCCAGGAAGGGAAGACTCCGCGGGCGCGAACCGGTGGCCACCAGAATGTGGTCCGCGCGATAGGTATCGGTCCCATCGGGGGTCTCCACCTCTACCTTTCCGTCTCCCGCCAGGCGCCCCCACCCTTCGATATGGGTGACCTTGTTCTTCCGGAAGAGCATGCCCACGCCGCGGTTCAACTGGTTGGCCACCTTCCGGCTCCGCTCCTGCGCAGGCCCCATATCAATGGACAGTTCGCCGATGGAGATGCCGTGCTTGTCGGCGCCCTTCACCTCGTTCACCAGGAGGGCCGAGGTGAGGAGGGATTTGGTGGGGATGCATCCGATGTTCAGGCAGACGCCTCCCAGCTTGTCGGCCTCGATGCACGCCGCCTTCATTCCAAGCTGGGACGCCCGGATGGCGGCTACGTATCCGCCGGGACCGCTTCCGATCACGATGAGATCGAATTCCTTCGAGTCGTCAGCCACTGGGGTACCTCGTGGGTTCATGGGCCCTCTCTTCGGGAGAGGGGCGCCGGGATGGTCGTGGAATCACCGGCTCAAGTTAGACGCGGTCCGTAGGGGGTGCCAACCCCGGCAGCCCCCGTCGCAAGGTCATACCAACGCCAGGAGCGGCTCCTCCAGGATGCCGGTCAGCGTCTGCAGGAACCGGGACCCCAGAGCCCCGTCGATGACCCGGTGATCGCAGCTCATGGTGATCTTCATACGGGGCTGGATGCGGATCTCCCCGTCTACCACCACGGGCCGCTCTTCCAGCGCTCCCACCGCCAGGATTCCGGCCTCCGGGGGGTTGATGACGGCGGTGAAGTCCTCGATTCCGAACATCCCCAGATTGGACACGGAGAAGGTCGAGCCGGTGTACTCATCCGGGCTCAGCTTCTTGTCCCGGGCGCGTCCGGCCAGCTCCCGGACTTCCTGGGCGATGTGGGCCAGCCCCTTCCGGTGCGCATCGCGGATCACCGGCGTGATGAGGCCGTCTTCAATGGCCACGGCCACGCCCAGGTGAACCCGGTTGAAGCGGCGCACGTGATCGCCCCCCCAGTGGGCGTTGCACTCCGGGTGCTTCGCCAGCGCCAGCGCCGTGGCCTTGAGCACGATGTCGTTGAACGAGACCCGGACGCCTTCCGACTCAAGCACCTTGTTGATGCGTCCGCGGGCCGCCACGACCCTGGACATATCCACATCCACGGTGAGGAAGAAGTGGGGGACGGGGCCGATGGACTGCACCAGGCGCTTGGCGATGGTCTTGCGGATCTGGGAGAGGGGGATGTCCTCGTAGTCCGCCTCCGACTCGGGCGTCGCAGGGGAGGTGGGCTCTGGAGCCTCCGTCTCCGGTGCCTCCTCTTCAGGTGGCGCTTCGGCCGCCTCCACGTCCCGCTTCACGATCCGGCCACCTGGCCCCGATCCCTCGATGTCCTGGAGGGTGAGGCCCTTCTCCTCGGCTAGCCGGCGAGCCAGAGGCGAGGCCCTGACCCGGCGCTCCCCGTTGGAAGTGTCGGCCTCGGACGGCGGCGCCTCGTCGGCTTCCGCCTTGCTCGCCGGCTTCGGTTCCCCGGACTCCTCCGCGTCCTCGTCCCCGTCTTCCGCCTCGGCGACGTCGGCCTGATCGTCTTCCCGGGCCTCGTCGTCGGCGTCATTCCCGTCCCCGTCGTCGCCCAGATCCTCATCGGCTCCGGCGATGATGGCGATGACCTCTCCCACCGGGGCGGTGGCGCCCTCCTCCAGAAGGACCTGACGGAGCACCCCTTCCCCTCGGGCCAACAGCTCCATAGTGGCCTTGTCCGTCTCGATCTCAGCCAGCAAGTCGCCGCTGGCCACTTCGTCGCCTTCGGACTTGTGCCACTTCACGATCTGCCCTTCCTCCATGGTGGGGGAGAGGGCTTCCATGTGGACCTTGGTCGCCATTCGTTTGCGCCTCGCGGATTCGGGAGTTCGGTATCGGAAGGGGGCGGTGTGTCAGTCGCGGTAGAGCACCCGGTTGCAGGCGGCGACAACGCGCTTTGCGTCGGGCTTGGCCAGCTTTTCCAGGTTCTTGGCGTAGGGCATGGGGACATCGGCCTGGGTCACCCTAAGGACCGGGGCGTCCAGGTAATCGAAGGCCTCTTCCTGGATGGTGGCCACGATCTGGGCTCCGATCCCGGCGTAGGGCCACCCCTCTTCCAGATAGACGGCGCGATTGGTCTTGTGGACGCTGCGGAGGATGGCCTCCACATCCAGCGGCCGAAGGGAGCGGAGATCCACCACTTCGGCCTCCACACCGTCTTTGGCCAGTTGGTTGGCGGCCTGAAGCGCCACGTGCACCATCTTGCCGTGGGTGATGATGGAGACGTGGCTCCCCTCCCGCTTCACATCGGCCACCCCCAGGGGGATGACGAAGTCCCCGTCGTCGGGATCGGGCACCTCGCCCTTCAGGTTGTAGAGAAGCTCGCCTTCCATGAAGGCCACCGGATCGTCGTCGCGGATGGCCGCCTTGAGGAGCCCCTTGGCGTCGGCCGGTGTGCCCGGCGTCACCAGCTTGATCCCCGGCGAGTGGACGTACCACGTCTCACAGGCCTGGGAATGCTGGGCCGAGAGTTGGAGCGCCGCTCCGGTAGGCCCCCGGAAGACCATGGGGATGGAGAACTGGCCCCCCGACATGTAGTAGAGCTTGGCCGCCGAGTTGATGACCTGATCCAGCGCCAGAATGGAGAAGTTGAAGGTCATGAACTCGATGACCGGCCGGAGCCCCGTCATGGCGGCACCCACGCCGAGCCCGGCGAATCCCAGCTCCGAGATGGGCGAATCCACCACCCGGCGATCCCCGAAGCGGTCCAGGAGGCCCTTGGATACCTTGTAGGCGCCGTCGTATTCGGCCACTTCCTCGCCCATTAAGAAGACCGACTCGTCCCGCTCCATCTCTTCGGCCAGGGCCTGGTTCAACGCCTCTCGGTACGTGATCTGGGGCATGTCCACATCCTGAATAGTGGTGGGTGCCTCCGGGGGGCCCGTCGCCGCCCGGGGGGGTCACGGTTGGTTGACGCGTGCGGTCAGCGGTCCCGGCCGTCCAGGAAGAGGCGACCGTGCTCGTTGGTTTCGGCGTAGACGTCCCGGTAGAGGTCCTCTTCCGGCGGGAAGGGAGCGTCGTCGGCGAAGTCGGCGGCCTCGTCCACCTGGGCCCGGACCCGCTCGTCCATCTCCTCCAGCTCATCCTGGGTGAGGAGCTCCGCCTCCAGGAGGCGATTGCGGAGGAGGGTGATGGGGTCCTGCTCCTTGGTCCGTTCCTTGACCTCCTCCTTGGAGCGATACGTTCCACTCACCGGGTCCGACATGGAGTGCCCCTTGAAGCGATACGTCCGGGCCTCCACGTACTGGGGCCCGGCGCCCTCGCGCACCTTGGCCACCAGCTCTTCGGTGAAACGCCAGGTCTCGAGGATGTCCTGCCCATCCACGGAGTGGGTGGGAATTCCGTATCCCTCGCCCTTCTCCAGGACCGGAACCGCCGAGACGCGGCTGAAGGCGGTCCCCATCCCGTACTCGTTGTTCTCCACCACGAAGATGACGGGGAGTTTCCAGATGGCGGCCATGTTCAACGACTCGTGGAAGGCCCCCTGGTTCACCGCCGCGTCACCCATGAAGCAGACACAGACCTGATCGCCGCCGCGGTAGTGGATGGCCCATCCCATGCCGGTGGCCAGGGCGGTCTGGGCTCCCACGATCCCGTGGCCGCCCATGAAGCGGAGGTCCCGGTCGAAGAGGTGCATGGAGCCCCCCTTACCCCCGGAAACCCCGGAGCGCCGACCGTAGAGTTCGGCCATGACCGGACCGGGCTCGAGGCCCTTGGCCAGCGCCTGGGTGTGCTCGCGGTAGGCGCTGATGACGTAGTCATCGTCCCTGAGGGGTCCGATGAACCCCAGGGCCACCGCCTCCTGCCCGATGTGCAGATGGCAGAAGCCGCCGATCTTGCCGATGGCGTAACTCTCCTCCGCCTTCTCCTCGAACCGACGAAAGAGGAGCATCTGCCGGAGGAAATCGTGGAGCTGTTCCCTGGAGAACGTCTCCAGGCGAGGATCCTGCTCTGTTGTGGTCTCAGCCATGCCCTTCCCCACTCCGATGTTCGGGTGTACGAAGCCGGCCTCCAGGCTCAGCTCGGTCGGGAGCGTCCCATCTCCAGTTGGACCAGGCCGGGGAGGGGGCCAACCACCTCGGCGGGGGCGGGGATGTCCGCCTCCATGACCTCCTGGATGGTGCCTGGACTACCGGCAGTGACCTCCCTGGCCTGTTCCTTGGCGTGGTACGAGGAGCGCACCAGGGCCCCCGACTCCACATGTCGAAAGCCGAATTCCCCTTCGCCGACGTCCTTCCACCGGCGGAATTCGGCGGGTGAGACCCACCGGGCCACGGGGATGTGGCCTTCGGAGGGCCGCAGATACTGTCCCAGGGTCAGGATGTCCACACCGGCCTTCCGGAGGTCCGCGAAGGCCTGGCGTAGCCCGTCCTCCTCCTCACCCATTCCCAGGATGATCCCGGTCTTGGTGAGGATTCCCGGGTCCATGCGCTTGGCGGCACCGAGGAAGGAGATGGAGCGCCAGTAGCGGCCCCCGGGGCGAACCTGGGGGTGCAAGCGCTCGGTGGTCTCCAGGTTGTGGCCCAGGATCTCGGGGCGGGCCTCCACCACCACGGCGAGGGCCTCCTCGTCGCCCTTGAAGTCCGGGATGAGGACCTCCACCGAGCACCCGGGTTGCAGGGCCCGGATCTGCCGGATGGTCTCGGCATAGATGCCGGCGCCGCCGTCCGGGAGTTCATCCCGGTTCACCGAGGTGATGACCACGTGCTCCAACTCCATGGCCCGCACCGTCTCGGCCACCCGTCGGGGCTCGTCCTCATCGAGTTCGGTTGGCATGCCGTGGGCCACCGCGCAGTACTTGCACGCCCGGGTACACACATCGCCCAGGATCATGAAGGTGGCCGTGCCTGCCTCCCAGCACTCCCCGATGTTGGGACAGCCGGCCTCTTCACACACGGTATGGAGGGACTGGCTCCGCATGAGCCGTTTCAGACGGCGGTAGTTGCGCCCACCGGGAGAGCGGACCTTCATCCAGCGGGGTTTGCGCTCGTCCATGGAGAGGGTCTGGATCCCCTCATGGGCGGGGATGCGCGAGGTGCCCTTGGGCTTGACGATACCTGAATCCTTCTCCCCGGGGTGATATCCGCCGGGGGCCTGATCAGGGGTCTGGGTCACGGCAATTCGGTCCTTTTCATGGAGGGCCGGTTGATGGAAGACCGGCGGGTCCTCACGGAGCCTTCCGGTCTCTGGTGTCGTCCTGGGCCTGGATCTCCGGCCCCCCGACACGGGGCCCGGATCCCTCGGGAGGTATGCCTTCAGGTGCACAGGGGCGAAAAAAAGGCCCCCTCGGTTTGCGATTGCGCGGGAGGTGGGCCGATGGAGCCTGGCGATTCCCCCGTGCGGGGGCGCGGCGGACGAGGTTCTTTGTTTGGGAAAACGATAGCACCCGGATGCGGATGGAGGCAACGGGGCCGGGAGGCGCCTACCGCGAGCCCACCGAGCCCACCACGATTCGGGCGACTTCCCTGGGGTCGTCGGTGAGGCGAATCAGGTCCAGGTCGGGAGGCGAGATGTTGCCCCGGGCCTTCATGGTGTGTCGGAGCCAGTCCAGGAGGCCATCCCAGTAGTGCGATCCGTACAGGACCACCGGGAAGTCGCGGACCTTACCCGTCTGGATGAGGGTGAGGGCCTCGAAGAGTTCGTCCAGGGTGCCGAATCCGCCGGGGAAGATGACAAACCCCTGGGAATACTTGAGGAACATGGTCTTTCTCACGAAGAAATACCGAAAGTCGATCCCCTGGTCCACAAAGGGGTTCGTCCCCTGCTCGAAGGGCAACTCGATGTTGCAGCCGATGGAACGAACACCGGCATCCCTGGCGCCCCGGTTGGCGGCCTCCATCATTCCGGGCCCACCACCGGTAATGATGTTGAACCCCGCCTCACCTACCCATTTGGCTGCCTCCCGACATGCCTTGTAATCGGGATCGGTGGGAAGGGTGCGTGCCGAACCGAAGAAGGTGATGGCCGGGCCCAGGCGGGCCAGGGCCTCGAACCCTTCAACGAACTCCCCCATGATCCGGAACACCCTCCACGCATCGGCACCCATGGCCGCCGGCGTGGTGGGAGGCGCCGGGGTGGTCGTTCGAAGGAAACGTTCGTCCTCGGTCTCGTGGGTATCGAACGCCTCCATGGAAGAGAGAATGCGCGTGGGGTCGCCCCCTCCTGCTTCCTCTTCGGTCAAGGGCCGCGCCCCTGCATGAATTCGGTGGCGTCGGTGAGGAGGGAGGGCATCAGGGGTGCGTGTTCCTGATATTCCTCCCGGTCGGTCCGGACACTCTCCACATCCCAGACCTCAAGGAAGTGGCCGAAATACTGCTCCGCCAGATCGTCCCGGCCCAGTTCGCGAGCAGCCTCGGCGGCGGCGGAGAGATTCAGGAGGTGATCCGGGTCCTCATCCAGGGCCTCCTGGGCGGTGGCCAGCGCTTCTTCGTAGCGCATCCCCGCCCGCTGAAGGAGCGAGAGATGGAAGAGGCCGTCCAGATCCAGGGGCCTGGCGATCTCGTAGGCGTCGATGGCCATGGGCAGGAAATTGATGACCTCCATGGTGTCTCGCTGCGCCAGGGCGCCCATGACCCGATCGAAGAGGCGGTCGGCAGCCTCGCGGGGGGTCATGGAGGTCAGATCGATGTTGGGAGCCGGGCCCAACGCCCCCGGCTGAGGCCCAGGCATGGGTCCGAAGGCGGTACCTGCGCTGTTTGAGTCCGAGAGGAGGCTCCAGCCCCCCACCGCCAGGAGAACGACGAGGAGGGCGCCGGCCACCCACCACGCCGCTCGGTTGTCAGGCGATGGAGAGCCCCCCGGGACAGCGCCGGCCAGGGCCCTTCCGGCCCGCTGCAGAGCCGACCCGCATTCGCCGCAGAAACGCCGGCCCATGGGGGTGGGGGCGGAACAGGACGGACAATCCAGAGCCACGAGGGTTGCGCCGCAGCCGCCGCAGAAGCGGCCATCGCCGGCCTGGCCACATTGGGTGCAATGCATGGGAGGTCCTGGGTACTGGCGGGGAGGAGATGGGGAAAACGTCGGGCAGAACTACCCGGCACTGGGGAAAAGGTAACGACCCCTCGGAGCGGTCGGAATGCCGGGATGGCCCGTCTCACAGAGTGGATGGGTGGTCCAGGAAGGTCCAGGGAAGGCCGAAGGTTTCTTCCAGATGGGCGCCGACGGCCCGTACGCCATAGGTCTCAGTACGGTAATGACCGGCCAGGACCACGTTGAGCCCCATCTCCCTGGCGTCCACCACGGTATGGTGCGCGGCCTCCCCGGTCAGGAGGGTGTCGGCGCCGGCCCGGAGCGCCTCCTCCACGAAGCCGGCTCCGCTCCCGGTGATCACCGCCACCCGCCGCACCATATCCGGTCCCCCGGCGATGACCTCCACGGGAGAGCCTACTTCGGCCCGCACCCGGTCGCGAAAGGCCGCCAGGGGTTCGTGGGTCTGTGCCAGGTATCCGATGTCCCGCCCTTCGTACGATCCGAAGCGGTCCATGGGGTCCAGCTCCAAAGCACGCACGAGGCCCATGCAGTTTCCGAGATCAGGATGTGCGTCGAGAGGCAGGTGCACCGAGTACAGCGCCAGTTTCGCCTGCAGAAGCGGCGCGACCCGCCGGTACAGTCTGCCTGTGAGTGGAGAGGAGCCGGCCCAGAAGAGCCCATGGTGGACCACCAGGAGGTTCGCCCCGACCTCCACGGCCCGCCGGATGGAATACTCGGCGGCATCGACGGCGACGGCCACGTGGGAGACGGGCCCCGGCGCCTCGACCTGCAATCCGTTCACTGCCCTGGGATAGTCGGGAAAGCCCTGGACCTGGAGGAGGGTGTCGAGATGGGCAACCACGCGCGACAGTGGGATGGGCGGCGAAGAGAGCACGGTGTAAGGGGGTAGGGGTGGACCTTCAAGTGAGCGAACCCGGTTGCGGTACGGGGCTTCCGGAAATGTGGAAAAGGCAGGCCATTCAGCACGTAACCATGGTGGAAAAGACGTGCATACACTGTGTAAGCCCTTTTCACACTGGGACTTAGCAGGTTATCCACATTTGTGGGAAACCGGCAGTCAGGGGCCGGTGTTTCTTCCGTGCGGCCGCACTCTACCCCGCGTCCGACGGGTCCCCGGGGTCCGAAGATGACGAGGTGGACATGCCCAGATCGCCATTCACGGAGGCGCCCTCCTCCACCTTTATGGTTGCGGCCCTGATGGTCCCCTCGATCCGCGCCGAGGCCTGTAATTCCAGTCTGGACGAGGCCTTGAGTGTACCCACCACAGATCCGGCAATGATGGCGTCGGCGGTCTCGATCTCGCCGTCCACCGCCCCGTCTCTCCCCACCACCACCGCCTTCCTGGCGCGGATGGACCCGGTGAGGCGGCCCTCGATGCGAATGGACCCGGGGGTCTCCACATCGCCCACCACTGAGACACCGGGACCGATGATGGAAATGACGCCCTCCCCACCCTGGGAAGGTCCCTCGGCTGCCCTTTCCCTTTCTCTGTCCTTCTTGGAACGGATCAAGACACTTCTCCAGCAGCGATGGATGGCTCAGGCCGGGGGGCCCCTCCAGTCGGGGTCCCCGTCAAGGTTGGGTTACGTACTCAAGGGGGTCAACGGGCTGACCGTCCCGCAGCACCTCGAAGTGTAGATGGGGCGCCGACGAGCGGCCGGTCGATCCGGAGAGGGCGATGATTTCCCCCGATTCAACCTGGTCTCCAACCCTGGCCAGGAGCTCGGCGGCGTGGGCGTAGAGGGTGCGGTACCCATCACCGTGTTCAAGGATGAGGAACAGACCGTAGATTGGGTCATCCGAGGCCTCCACCACCCGGCCCGAGGCGGCTGCCCGGACGTACGTGCCCTCCGGTACGGCGACATCTACGCCTGGATGGATGGGCCCCTCGAGGCCGGCGCTCAGTCCCTGGGTGACGAAGCCCCGGTCGGCCAGGGGCCAGGTGTCCGGCAAGGACCCATCCCCGACACCGGACCGGTCACCCGGAGCCCCCGCCCGCGGAGCGGAAGCACCGGCGAGTGGGGCGCCGGCTCCCTCGGTGAAGAGGGCCAGGACCTGAGCGTAGGCCCGCTCCACCTCCACGAGGGTGGAGGCCAACTCTCCCAGGCGCTCCCGATCCACCTCCAAGGCGGACACTTCTGCCCGCAGAGCGGCGGTCTTTCGCGCTTCCCAGGCGAAGTACACCCAAGACCCGCCCAGGACGAGGAGGAGAACTCCCACCACGACCCCACCGCGGAGAAGGCGCCGCACTCCCCGCCCGGAGAGTCGAAACGTTCGGCTGGCCTCGCCGTTTTCAGGGATGATGAGGATGGTGAGGCCGCGGTCGTCAGGCATGGTCCACGGTCCCCGGGCGTTCAGTCCACCACATCGGTGGGGTGCTCGCCGGTAATGAGTTGGAACAGGCGGTCGAAGTCGTCCGCGGACCGGAAGGGAATCCGGATCTCGCCTGAGCCGCGGTCGTTGCTGCGCAGGGAGACCCGGGTCCCAAGGCGCTCCTGAAGCGTCTGCTCCAACAACTGGGTGCCGGGGTCTTGCACGGGAGTGGCCCTCCCCGGGGTGGCATCCGTGGGCGGCGTCCGCCCCGCCTTTCGGGTGTAATCCTCCACGCGGCGGACGCTCCAGCCCTCGGAGACGGCCCGTCGCGCCACATCGGTGATACGTCCGGGGTGGTCCAGCGAGAGAAGGGCGCGAGCGTGCCCCATGCTTAAAGCCCCATCGCCGAGCATCCTCCGGACCGATGGCGGTAAGCGCAATAGCCGCAACATGTTAGCGACAGCCGATCGGCTCTTGCCAACCGCCTCCGCCACCTCGCCCTGGGTGAGCCCGAACTCTTCCACCAGACTCTGGTACCCTTCGGCCTCCTCCACGGGACCCAACTGGGAGCGCTGGATATTCTCGACCAGCGCCAGGACGAGGAGGGTGCGGTCGTCCACCTCCCGCACCACCGCCGGCGCCTCGGCCCAGTTGAGCTCGGTCAGCGCACGAAACCGCCGCTCTCCGGCGACCAGTTGATACCGGCCACCTTCGGTGGGGTCGGGCCGGACCACCAACGGCTGCAGGAGCCCGTTCGCCTGGATGCTGGCGCGGAGGTCCGCCAGCTCCTCCGGGTCAAAATCCCGCCGCGGCTGGAACGGATTGGGCCGAATGGAGGCACGGGGAAGATGGCGGATGGTGCTCCGTTCCCCGTCGTCGGCCCGGACCACCTCCTCTCCCAGGAGTGCGCCCAGCCCCCGGCCAAGACGGCCCTTCCGGGCGGGGGTCATGCCGACTCCCGGGGACGAGCTCCCCGCCTGGCGGGCTCGGACCCACCCTCCCGGTCCCCGTGCCGTGCGAGGAGTTCCCTCGCCAGCTCCAGATAACTCTGGGCTCCGGCGGACATGACGTCGTAGGTGACGATGGGTTGGCCGAAGGACGGAGCCTCGGCCAGGCGGACGTTCCGGGGGATTGCGGTCTCAAACACCCGGCCCCCGAAGTACTCCCGGGCCTCGTCCGCGACCTGGCGCGAAAGGTTCAAACGCCGGTCGAACATGGTGAGCAAGACACCCTCTATATCCAGGGAGGGATTGAGGTTACGCTGTACCAGGCGGACGGTCCCCAGGAGCTGACTGAGCCCTTCCAAGGCGTAGAATTCGCACTGGATGGGGATGAGCACGGAATCCGCAGCCGTGAGGGTGTTCAGAGTGAGGAGGCCCAGCGACGGAGGGCAATCCACCAGGATGAGGTCGTAGAGTGAACGAACCTCGTCCAGCGCGGTCTTCAGGACCCGTTCCCGGTCTGGACGATCAATCAGTTCCAACTCGGCGCCCACCAGATCCCGGTTCGAGGGAACCACGTCGAGGGTCGGGAAGTGGCACCCCTTTACCGTGCAATCCTGGATGGCTCGCTGATTCACCAGAACGTCATAGACGGTGGCCAGCGACGGGTCCTTTTCAATGCCCAGGCCGGACGTAGCGTTTCCTTGGGGATCGATATCGACAATCAGGGTCTTCTGTTCGGCTACGGCCAGGGAGGCGCCCAGGTTTATGGCGGTAGTGGTCTTACCCACGCCTCCTTTCTGATTTGCAATGGCGACGATGCGGGCCATGGAGGGGCTCACGGGGGGCATTGGGGGGTGGTGGAGTGGGAAGGAGAATATACGGCTGTACTCCCTCAGCGGAAAGGTGAGGCACCGTTGGTGCGCCGGTTTGACCCCATTCCCCCTCCCTAAATGGCCTGGGAACCGGCTGGGCACGGGGTTGGGCAGGTGTTTCACGTGAAACAGTCGCCCCATCGTTCGGCGCCGGTGCGGCCTACCGGGGTCAAAGGACGGCGGCGCCACGGCGTGGTAGGACCGTGTCGCCCTTGGCCGACGGGATGATGCGCCGGCGACGGGGCAGGACTCATGGACAACCACCCCCCAGGGTTGAGACTGCGGGGGCAAGGGAAGATTCAGGTTCAGGGGCCGGGCAGACGGGAAGATGGCCACCACCCCTCCCGACCCTCCGCCGGGGAGGCGGAGCGGGTAGGACCCAAGGCGACCGACGGGGACACACCCAACCGCAGATCCCGAGGGGCGGCCTGGGGTGGACCGCGGCCCGTCCGCTTCCACGGGGCC
>REEG01000151.1 GCA_007695195.1 Gemmatimonadales bacterium
CCCTGGCATCACCCATGTCCGACGACCGTGCCTCGCTGGATCACCTCTTCAGCCTGGCCTACGAGGAGCTCCACCGCCTGGCGCGCTCGGTGCGCACCCCTACCGACGGCGATACGCTGAGTCCCACGGCGCTGGTCCATGAGGCGTGGCTCCGCATGGCAGGAACCCCCCAGCTCGGATCCCTGGACCGGACCCACTTCAAGCGCGTGGCGGCCCGGGCCATGCGCCAGGTTCTGGTGGATGCGGCGCGCCGGCGGTATGCGAACAAGCGGGGTGGACGCCGGATGAATGTGACGCTGGACGAGGGTGTGGCGGGTGCGGACCCGCCGGTGGTGGTGGAGCTTCTGGCCCTGGACAGGGCCCTCACCGAGCTGGCCCGAATGAGCCCGCGGCAGGCGAGTCTGGTGGAGGCCCGCTTTTTCGGGGGACTGGAGATGGGGGAGGTGGCCGAGGTCCTGGCGGTGTCGGAAGCCACGGCAACCCGCGACTGGAGGGCAGCCCGGGCCTGGCTTTCCGGACGCCTGTCCGAGACGGGACAGGACGCAAGGTGAGCGCCCCCCTCGACCCGGAACACTGGGCCCGGGTGCAGGAGCTCTTCCATGAGGCACTTGTCCTGGACCCGGAGGCGCGGGCCGCGTACCTGGAGGAGGTGGGAGCCGAGAGCCCTGAGCTCCTGGCGGAGGTGGATGCCCTGCTCCGGGCCGATGCCCGGGGGTGGGAATTACTGGATGAGGGGATCGCCCCCCTGGCTCAGGGTCTCCTGACTTCCGATACCGGCCTGCCCCGGCAGGGCGTCCGCTTCGGGCCCTACCGGATCGTCGCCTTCCTGGGTGAGGGAGGGATGGGCACGGTGTATCGGGTCGCCCGGGACGACCTGAAGAGCGAGGCGGCGCTCAAACTCCTCCGGGATGCCACCCTCTCGCCGGCCCGCCGGGCCCGCTTCGTGGTGGAGCAGCGCACCCTGGCCCGGCTTCGCCACCCGGGGATCGCCCGCCTCCTGGACGCCGGCGCACTGGACGACGGTACGCCCTGGTTCGTCATGGAACTGGTTGAGGGACTCCCCCTGGACCGGTACATGGCAGAGGAGAACCCTTCCTTTCCCCACCGACTCCAGCTCTTCCGGGACGTGTGTGAGGCGGCACGCCATGCCCACGCCCATGCCATCATCCACCGCGACCTGAAGCCCTCCAACGTCCTGATTGCCCAGGGGGGCGAGGTCAAGCTCATCGACTTCGGGATCGCCAAGCATCTCCTCGGCCCGGGGGGGGCTGGGGAGGGGCTCGACGCAGCCCGCACCCGAACCGGGCTCACTCCCCTGACCCCCTCCCATGCCGCCCCGGAGCAGCTCCGGGGTGAGGCGGTGGGGGTGCACACCGATGTCTACGCCCTGGGAGCGCTTCTCCACGAGATCCTTACCGGCCGCCCGCCCCACGATCTGGCGGGAAGGACCCCCATGGAGGCGGCCCAGGCGCTGGCGGACAGACCCCTCCCTCGCCCGTCGGAGGCGGCGACGACCTCGGGCACCCCTCTGCGCGGGGTATCCAGGGGACAGTGGGCGGACCTGGACGTGCTCTGCGGTGTGGCAATGCACCCGGATCCGACGCGCAGGTACTCCTCGGTAGAGGCGGTGATCCGCGACCTGGATCACTTCGCCCAGGGGCGCCCCCTGGAGGCGCGCCCCGACTCCCTGCGCTACCGCGCGGGGAAGTTCGCGCGGCGGAACCGGACGCCCCTGGCGGTGGCGGGGGGGGCAGGCATCCTCCTCGTTGCGCTCAGCGCCGGGTATGCTTGGTCGCTGGTGCAGGCCCGGGATGCCGCCCTGGCCGAGGCCGCCCGGGCCGAGCGAATCCAGCAGTTCACCCTGAACCTCTTCCGGGGCACGGACCCGGACTTCGCCCCCCCCGGCGAGCTTCGGGTCGTGGAGCTCCTGGACAGGGGTGTCCAGGAGGCCCGGGCGCTCCGGGCCGACCCTGGGCTCCAAGCCGGGATCTACCTGGCCCTGGGCGAGATCCACCACCAGCTCGGGGCGCTGGGGCCGGCTTCCCAGCTCCTGGAGGAGGCCCTGGCTCTTCGTATGGGGCTACGTCCTGCGGAGCACCGGGAGGTGGCCGAGGCACGTCTGGCCCTGGCCCTCCTCCGGGAATCCCAGGCGGAGCTGGACGAGGCCGAGGCGCTGGCCCGGTCAGCGCTTGAGGACAGTCGCCGGACCCTCCCCCCCGGGCATCCCCAGCTCGCCCGGGCCACCACGGGCCTGGCCCAGGTCCTGGAGGCGCTGGGCCGCTTCGACGAGGCTCTCCTCCTGGTGCAGGAGGCGGTGGGGATCCACCAGGGTGCGGCACCCGAGTCTCCGGAAATGGCCGCAGTTCTCGGGCGCCTTTCGAACCTCCACTTCTACCAGGGCGACTACGCCACTGCCGACTCGGTCTCTCGGAGGGCACTGGCCCTGAACCGCCACATCTACGGACCGGATCACCCCGCCGGCGCCGTCGACCTCATCAACCTGGGGGCCATCCAGTTCGAGCGAGGAGATGCCGCGGGGGCCGAGGCACTCTTCCGCGAGGCCCTCTCCATTCAGGAGCCTTGGTATGGGCGGGCCCATCCGGCAGTGGTGGCCAACCTCATCATGATCGGCCGCGCCCTGGTACGGCAGGAGGCGCTGGAGTCGGCGGACGAGGTGCTCACCGAGGCCGAGGCGCTGGCCCGGAGCACCCTGGGAGAGCACCACCCCAGGGTGGCCTCGGCGGCCAACGAGCGGGGGATCATTGCCCAGAAGCGTGAAGCGTGGGCGGAGGCCTCGGAGCACTTCCGGAGGGTGGTGGAAATCTACGAGGCTCTGTATCCGGAGGGGCATCACTGGATTGGGGTGGCGCGATCGAACCTGGCCGGGATGCGTCAGGCCGGAGGCGATGCGGCGGGGGCCGAGCGGGAGTTCCGGGGGGCGCTGGAGGTCTACGCGGCCACTCTCCCCAACGACCATCCCCTGGTGGGCATTGCCTGGATTCGACTGGGCGGGGCCCTCCTGGCACAGGACCGTGAAGGGGAGGCGGCAGAGGTTCTATTGAGGGGTCGAAACCTTCTTCGGGAGCGGGGCGCCAACCCCGACTGGGTGGAGCGGGCGGAGGAGCAACTGGAGCGCATCGGTTCCGGGTAAGGCGCCGGGCCATGACGGCTCGCAGGGTTCCTTTGCGCATGGAAGAAGGGAGGGGGGCGTCCGCGTCCCCCGCCCGGTTCACGCCTGATCCGACGCCCCTCATCCCGTGCCCTCATCCCGGAGGCCCCATGCGCACCATTTTCGCCTTGATCCCGTCTCACCTCGACTGCACCCAGGCCCGAGGGCTGGGCCGCAAGCTGGCCCTCCTCCTCTCCCTGTCGGTGGGGTTGGGCCTTCTCCTCGCTCCCGCGACCTCGGAGGCGCAGCAGACACCCCCGGCGGCGGCGGCAACGCCGGATCCCGGCCGCTTCGGCGTGGGATTCCAGAGCTCCTGGCCTGCCTATGGGCTGAGCGGGACCTACGCCGTGAACGAGCGCGTCACGGCCCAGGGCGTGGTGGGTGCCTTCGGCTCCCTCACCACCCTCTCGGGCCGGGGGCTCTACCACTTCCAGAAGCAGGAGAAGTACTCACTCTACGGCTTCGGTACTGCGGGGATCTGGCGGCACTCCTTCCAGTTTCTGGGGGGTTCGGAGAGCGAGACATCGCCGGGTCTGGGAGGGGGAGCCGGAATCGAACTGGACTGGCGCCGGCTTCTGGACACCGGGGGTGACGGATCGGGCTTCCCCCCCCTCTTCAGCACCATCGACCTGGGGTTCGTGGCAGCCAGCTTCGACAACTACAACTTTTCGGGTCTGGTCATCGGGGCCGGGATTCACTACCGCTTCTGAGCCTCCGGTGAATGCAGGTCACCTTCCGGGGCGGAGGCCACCAGGCCACAGGCCCGCCGGCCATGCTCCCGGTCGAAGCGCGGAACCGGCGGGCCGGCGAAGGTCCCCGCCGTGTGGATCGTGGGATGGAGCCCATCCGTTATGGAACCCACCCGTTGTAGTCCCTTTCCTGCATCGGACCTATGGGATTCGGGGGGGGACGCTGGGCGCGGACCGGACGGACGAGGGTGTTGTCCGGTGAGCCCTGCCCCTGTCATGACAGGTCCAAAATACCGCTCGAATCCGGCCCAATCTCGAGTCCACCGGCCTCCATTGCCCCCCCTTCTCCCCGCCCCCGACCCCGCGTGGCCCCGGCTCTGGTGCTGGCCATGCGCCTGTACACGGGGAACTTCCTCCTCATCGTGCTGCTCAGGCTCGGGTACGCCCTCTTCGGATTCGAGGCGACGGTAACCACATCGGGGGCGTTTGAATTTGTGCATTT
>REEG01000249.1 GCA_007695195.1 Gemmatimonadales bacterium
CGTCCCGGCCGAGCGCTTCGTCGCGCTGCGGCCGGGACAGGTGTGGGAGGGGTAGCAGGTCGGACCCGGTCCTCCCTCTCAAACATGCACGGCCAACCCCTCCCGAGACGGATCTTCCGGTAGCCCCATTCATCGATTTTTTCGAACATAAGATTCGCCCATGCGGTCTTCTCGAATACCAATGTGAGCATCATCTTCCTCGGATCCCGGTGGGCGCTCCGGCCTTGGCCGGCGTGCACCCACTGCCTCCGCTACTCACCCGGAACGCCTCGTGCCTGGATCCACTCCCCGCCCATCCGATCTGAACCTCCACCACCTCCGCTCCTTCTGGATCGTGGCCCGGGAGGGCTCCATTACCCGGGCTTCGGAGGTGCTGGGGGTGACGCCCTCCACCCTCAGCGCCCAGGTCTCGGCGCTGGAAGAGGCGCTGGACACGCCCCTCTTCCGGAGGCACGGGAACCGATTGGAGATCACCCGGCGTGGGCTTCTGGTGCAGCGGTACGCCGCCGAGATCTTCGCCCTTTCCGGGCGCCTCATGGAGGTGGTCACCGGCCGGGACGACGACGCCGGGGCGCAGCGGATGCGGCTGTCCGTTGGAATCGTGGACACCATGCCCCTCCTGAGTGCCCACACCCTCCTCGGGCCTGCCCTTGCCCTTCCACCGGACCAGGTTCGGTTGATCCTCCGGGTGGGTACCCTGGCCACCCTCCTGGGAGGGCTCGGCAGCCGGACGCTGGACCTCGTTCTCACCGACACCCCTGTGCCCCCCACCGCACCGGTGCGGGTCGAGACCCACCCCCTGGCCACCGGCCCGGTGATCCTCTTCGCCGCCCCGACGCTGGCCCGAACCCTGGCGGACGGGTTTCCCGGCAGTCTGGACGGGGCGCCCTTCCTCCTGCACACCGAGAACACGGCGCTCCGGGCGGGACTCGACCGCTGGTTCACCCGGGAGGGGATCCGGCCCTTCGTGGCCGCGGAGGTGGAAGATGTGGCCCTATTGCAGCTTCTGGGGCAGGACGGACGGGGGGTGTTCGCGGCACCGGCGCTGGCCCGGGAGCGCATCGTCCGGCAGTACGGGGTCGAAGAGCTGGGTCCGGCGGAGGGGGTTACCGAGTCCTTCCATGGGGTCGTCCTCTCCCGGGCCCACGCGAACCGGGCGGTGGAGGCGGTGCTGTGGGCCGGCCGGGGCAGGAGCGGGAGCGGGTGAGCGCCGAGCACCTCCTTCCCACCCTGCTGAACCCCGGGATCCTCTTCTTCCTGCTGGGGCTGGTGGCGAGCCTCCTGCGCTCGAATCTCACCATCCCCGAGCCGGTGCTGAAGTTCGTGAGCCTCTACCTCATGCTGAGCATCGGGTTCAAGGGCGGGGTGAGCCTGTACGAGTCGACGCTGGCGGGCCCCGGTCTCTGGGCCATCGGCTTCGTCCTCTTCATGAGCGCGGTGGTGCCCGTCTATGCCTTCCTCCTGCTGCGGAAGCGGTTCGGTGCAGCGGATGCAGCGGCCATCGGAGCGACCTTCGGCTCCAACAGCACCCTCACCTACATCACGGCGGTGGGATTCCTGAGCGCCGTGGGTGCTTCGTGGGGCGGGTACATGACGGTGGCGCTGGTGGTCATGGAGACACCGGCGGTGATCCTGGGCATCCTCCTGGCCCGGGGGGTGGGGCGGGGGCATAGCCGGATGGGTCGAGCGCGGCTCTACGTAGTGCTCCGGCGCGCCGTCACCGACGGCACCCTCATGGTGCTGGTGGGAAGCCTGGTCATCGGGTATCTCATGGTGGCGCTGGGGGAAGACGCCTCGCCCCTGAACGCCTTCATCGCCGGCGACATGTTCACGGGGATGCTCATCTTCTTCCTGCTCTATATGGGGACGGTGGTGGGGAAGGAACTCCGCTCCATGGCCCGCTTCCCCTGGCAGCTCATGGCCTTCTCCTTCGGCGCTCCGGTGGTGAACGCCGCGCTGGCCTTCGGGTTCTCGCGGTTGGTGGGGCTCGAGGCAGGGGACGCCTACCTCCTCATGATCCTCTGCGCCTCGGCGTCATACATTGTGGCCCCGGTGATCCTGCGGGAGGGTCTTCCTGAGGCGAGCCCGGGCCGGTACCTGGCCATGAGCATCGGATTCGCATTTCCCTTCAACATCGTGTTGGGGATCCCCGTCTACTGGTGGGTGGTGTCTACGTGGTTGTAGGGGGGGGCGTTGGTGTTGAGGGGGGCCCTGCGGTTATGGGGGCGGCGGTGGGTGTCGGGGTGGGGCGGCGGTGGGTGGGGCGGCGGCGGGGTGTGCCCATCCGTCCATGGATCCGCCCCGGCCACTCCGAAAAGATGGAGGCTGCGACCCCCGTCCCCCAACGCCCCAACCATCATGTCCTTCCCGGAGAAACAGGCCACCAGTAGGAGTTTTGAGCCGGACCCACCGACGGTGGCGACGCTCGTCCAGGCTGGCGTCGAACACAGCGTGACCACCCGGCGCGACCTCCTGGCATCAGGATACTCCGCGGACACCCTCAGCCGCATGGTGGAACGGGGGATCTTCCTGAGATTGCATCGAGGCGTCTACCACGTGGGCCCGAATCCCACGTGGGAGGCTCACCTTCAAGCCGCTGTTCTCGCCGCCGGTTCGGGGGCAGCCGTCAGTCACACCAGTGCCGCTATGGCGTGGGGAGTCATCCAGCGCAGAGATGAGCGACAGATCCACATTTCCATCCCCGCAGAGCGATCCGTGACCCGAGCCGGTATCCGAGTCCACCGGACTCGCCTGCGGGGCGCCGATACCACCCGCTGGCAGGGTATCTCCATAACCACGCCGGCTCGGACACTAGTGGACCTATCCGGCATTCTCCCCACGATCCAACTCGAACAGGCCCTGGCCAGGGCGGTCAGGGAGGATCTCACCACCCGCAAGATGATTCACGCAGCAGCGCTCCACCGCACAGACCGGAAGGGTAGCGGCCAACTCCGAAAGCTTCTGGAGGTGGAAGCGGCCCCTGCCCTGACGCGATCACGGGCGGAGTCGCTCCTCCTGGAGCACCTTCGGGAGTCGGACCTTCCACATCCCAGGACCAATGCTCGAATCGAGCATTGGGAGGTGGACTTTCTCTGGAAGGAGGCGCGTCTCGTGGTGGAGGTGGACGGATTCGCCTGGCATTCATCCAGAAAAGCCTTCGAGCAGGATCGCCGGAAGGACCAGTGGCTGGAGTCCCGGGGGTTCCGGGTCCTCCGTTTCACCTGGCGACAGATCCGGGACCACCCCCTCCGGACGGTAGCCACCATCGCCAGAATGCTCCCCGGTTCCGGTTGAGTTCAGGCGGGGCGGCACTGGGAACCACATGGGGCATATTCGTCACCGATCCCGCCCCTACCTCAACTCCGTACCCCTCCGTAACCCCCAGCATGCCCTCCGGCACCATCAGCTTCGCGCAGTTCCTCGGCTCTGCGGATCCCTCGGTGCCACCAATGGTCACCCCCATCGCATATTCCTCGCCATCGCGTCCTGCCTACCACCGCCTCCTCCCTTTCCATCACGTCCTTCCTGCCCACCCCGTCTCTTCTGCCGTCGTTCCTGCCCATCACGTCTTTCCTGCCCATCACGTCTTCCCCTCCGCAGCCCCGTCGGTCTGGACTCCCCGTCCGTCCAAGCGTCACGGTCCCCATGGGGATAAGGGGCGTTCGCGGGGCGACGGGGGTTCGCGGGGCGATAGGCGTTCGCGGGGCGATAGGCGTTCGCGGGGCGATAGGGGGTACCCAGGGCTGGGAAACTCTACAACTGGATGCGACTACACTATTAGTTGTAGGGTTTCTCCCACCGAAACCGCGATAACTCTTCACCGACTGGAACGTGAAAATCAGCCCGAAGACTTTCCCCTCGTATATGGGGGCAAGTCTTCGAGTATTTTTCGAGACTGTTTTCGATGTAGAGTTTGCCCGGGTTTTCCACGAGTAACTCTTCAGTGATTACTCAGGGGCCACCCGTTGTAGCCTTTCCCCGACCTAGAGGGGGAAACGGGGGTTGGCACGCGGATAGCGGGCGTCGGGACGCGGGGTTTAGGCTCGGGACACGGCATCGGACGAAGACAAATCCATGTGGGAGGCAGTAATCCGAGTTCACGAGGAGCGACACCACGTGGAGCGCACCAACCCGGCCTTGGGTGCAGTCATTCCGCCGGGGTTGCCGAGTTGCGCTCCAGATAGCCCGGGCCTTACCGTTGGGGTTAAACCTTTTCTTGGAGGATCCGGTGCTCGAGCCCCACGCCCCCCCCGTCTATAACAAGCGCGGGAATTTGAAGTCCAAGTATTACAATCGGGAACAGGCCCGACAACAGGCCGAGCTTGTGAACCTCCAATAATTGTAACGACAAC
>REEG01000076.1 GCA_007695195.1 Gemmatimonadales bacterium
TGATGCTCACCGCCGACGGTCCTCGCGTGGTGGAGTTCAACTGCCGGTTCGGGGACCCCGAGACCCAGGTGGTCCTGCCCCTGCTGGCCGATTCCATCCTGGAACTGCTGGTGGCGGTGGCCCGCGGCGGGAGTATCGCCGGAGCCAAGCTCCGCTGGAATGGGAGGGCGGCGCTGAACACGGTGCTGGCGTCGGAGGGCTACCCCGGCCCCTACGAGACCGGTCGAGCCATCGAGATGCCCCGGAATGTCTGGGCAGGGAGTGACCAGGAAGAGGCGGACCTGCTCATCTTCCACGCCGGGACAGCCATGGACGGGGGGAAGCTGGTCACGGCGGGAGGACGGGTCTTCTCGTCGGTGGGGCTGGGTCCGGACCTGGGTCACGCCCGGCGCCGGAGTCTGGAGGGAGCCGAGTCCATCCACTTCCCGGGCCGCGTCTTCCGTCGGGACATCGGCTGGCGGGCGCTGGCGGGAGCCGTTGCCGCACCGACGACGGAAGAAGCGGATGACTCCCATCGCCCGATCCAGGGACGGGCTTCCCGGGATTCGGGAGCCACCTCGGGCTGATCCAACCAGGCCGTGCCCGAACTTCCCGAGGCCGAGACCATCGTCCGGGGGCTCAGGGAGCCCCTGGAAGGGAGGCGCATCCAGTCGGTCCGTGTGATCCGCCCCGATGTGGTGGAGGGCCCGGCCTCCCGGTTCATGGCGGGGCTGGCGGGGCGTGGAGTCCAGCAGGTGGGCCGACGGGGCAAGAATGTGGTGATCCGGCTGGACGACGGGTCCAGGCTGGTGGTCAACCTGGGAATGTCGGGGCGGCTCCTCTACCGTCCACCCGGCGATCCGTCCCCGCCTCCCACCCATCCGGTGGCGGAGATGCCCCTGGTGGAGGGGGAAGGCGAGGCGGCAGGCACCCTCATCTACCATGACATCCGGCGCTTCGGCCTCCTGCGGATCCTCCCGGCCCGGGACTACCGCTCCTGGTCCGACTCCCTCGGTCCCGAACCCCTGGATCGAGGCTTCACGGCCCGCTACCTGGCCCAGGCCTGCGCCGCCTCCCGCTCGCCCATCCGTTCCTGGCTCCTGGACCAGCAGAAGGTGGCCGGTGTTGGGAACATCTATGCCAACGAAGCGGTCCACCGTGCCGGGATCCATCCCCGGACTCGGGCGCTGCGGATCCCCGACCAACGGATCCCCCGTCTTCACCGGGCCATCCGGCGGGTCCTGAGAGACGCCATCGAGGCCCGGGGCACCACCCTGCGGGACTACCGGACGGCCCAGGGGTGGGAGGGGAGCTACGCCGGGGCTCTTCGGGTATACGGTCGGGAAGGAGAACCCTGCCCCCGCTGCGGGACGGCGGTGGAGCGGGAGGTGTTCGGAAACCGTTCCGCCTTCTTCTGTCCGCGCTGCCAGCCCGTCCCCACCGACGAACCCCGGAGTGACAGTTGATCGGGAACCCCGTGCGACCCTCGCCCCCCGCGGCGGGACCGACGCTCCGGACGAGACGAACCCGCCGCCGGCCCCCGGCAGTCAAGGGAAGTCTCCGCGCATCCGCTGCCGCCGTGGCCCTGGCCGCCGTTACCGTGGCGGCCCCGGCCTCGCCCGTCCATGCCCAGGAGGTACATCTCGATGTCCGGGAGTTCACCCTGGACAATGGAATGCACTTCCTGGTGGTCCCCCGCCCCGGAGTGCCCACCGTCTCCTTCGTGACCCACATCCCGGTGGGGAGCGTGAATGAGGCGCTGGGGCACACCGGGATCGTCCACTTCCTGGAGCATCTCCTCTTCAAGGGGACCACCACCGTGGGGACCCGGGACGCCGAAGCGGAGGTGGAGCTCTTCGCCCGCATGGATGCGGCCCACGACACCCTCATCCTGGCCCGGGGTCGCCTCCCCTCCCCGGACTCTGCCGAGATCGGGCGGCTCCAGGACCGGATTCGTGCCCTGGAAGATTCGGCTCGGACCCTGGTCATCCCCGGCGAGTTCGACCGGATCTACTCCCGGGCCGGCGCCCGGAGCATGAACGCCACCACCAGCTACGAAGCCACCGAATACTTCGTGGAGCTCCCGGCCAACCGGGCCGAGCTCTGGTTCGCCATGGAGGCCGACCGGATGCGGAACCCGGTGTTCCGGGAATTCTACGCCGAGCGGGAGGTCATCACCGAGGAGCGTCGCCAGGTGCTGGATACGAGCCCGGGCGGCGCCCTCTGGGAGGCCCACATGGGCGCCGCCTTCCGGGTGCATCCCTACGGCGTGGCCCCCATCGGTCACATGGCCGACATCGAGATCCTTTCCCGGTCCCAGGTGGAGGAGTACTACCGGCGCCACTACGGCCCCGACAACACCACCGCGGTCCTGGTGGGGGACATCGATCCCGATTCGGCCCGGGTCTGGGCCGAGGCCTACTTCGGCCCCATGGAGCCCAGGGGACCGCCGCCCCCGGTCCTGGCCCGGGAGCCCGAGCAGCGGGGCGAACGCCGGGTGGAGGTCCAGTGGGATGCGGAGCCCCGTCTGGTCATGGGGTGGAAGATCCCGTCCGCCCACCACGCCGACGCCGCGGCGCTGGCCATGCTGTCCAGTCTCCTGGTGGCGGGGCGTGACTCCCGACTCTACCGGCGGCTGGTGCGCGACGAGGGGATGGCCACCGCCGTCACGGCCGGCGCCACCCCCGGCGGGCGCTTCCCCGGCCTCTTCACCATCCAGGCCACCCCCCGCGCACCCCACACCCCCGAGGAGGTGGAGGCGGCCATCGACCAGGAGCTCCAGCGACTCCGGGAATCGCCGCCCACCGAGGTAGAGATGGAGCGGCTCCGGCGGCGGCTTGAGGCATCCAATGTGCGGCGCCTGACCTCGGATCTGGGGCTGGCGCTGCAGTTGGCGTCGTCCCAGGGCTTCTGGGGCGACTGGCGTACCACCTTCCAGTCCCAGGCCCGGCTCTCCCAGGTCACCGCCGACGATGTGATCCGGGTTCTGGACAGCTACTTCCACTCCCGGACCCGCACGGTGGGGGTGCTCCGTCGTGAGGGAGATGCGGCGGCGGCCGGGGTCGACGGGTTGACGCCGGCCGACTCCGTGGCCGCCCCGACCGCCGCCCTGCCTGCGCCCACGTCCCCGGCAGGTCCGACGGACCAGCCAGGCCCGACGTCCCCGGCAGGTCCGACCCCCGGCGACACCCTTGGCGCCGCCCCCGGTCCGGAGCTCCCGGAGCTCCCGGCGGCCACCCCCGTCGCCCCTCCCACCCCGCAGCCCGAACCGAGACCCATCGGGCGCGACACCGCCGAGTCCCTGCCCTTCCCGGAGTTGGTCCTGGATGCTCCCCAGGCCTCGGAGCACCACGTCGCCGGCGTCCCCGTCTACCACCTCCACGACCCCACCCTTCCCCTGGTGGACGTCTACATCCAGATGCGCGGCGGCGTGAACCACTATCCCCGGCAAGATCTGGCCCCCCTCCTGGGTTTCTCCAGCTTCCTGCGCAATGGCGGGACCCTGGATCTCCCCCCGGACTCGGTGGATCTCCGCCTGGACATGGCGGCGGTGCAACTGGGCTTCGGGAGCGGGGGGGGAGGGCGCTACGTCTCCATGAACGTCCTCACCTCGGCGGTGGACGAGGGGTTGGCGCTGGTGGGAGACATCCTCACCGAGCCCGGTTTCGACGCCGAGGCGGTGGAAGTCTGGCGGAGACAGGAGCTGGACCGACTCCGCCGCCGCGCCGACAACCCCACCTCCCTGGCCTTCGAGGAGTTCAATCGTCTGGTCTTCGGCGATCACCCGGTGGGATGGCAGTTGGAGGAAGGGGATCTGGATCCGGAGAACTTCCGGCCCGACCGGCTCCGGGCCATGGCGGAGCGTCTCCTCTGCCGGGACCGCCTGGTGGTGGGTATCGCCGGGGACCTGACCTGGGACGAAGCGGAGCCCCGGATCCGGAGCTTCCTGGAGCGCTGGCCCCAGTGCGACGAGCCCATCCCCGATGCGCCCATCCCCGACATGCGCCAGGGACCGGCGGTGGTGATCCTCCCCCGCCCCCTGGAACAGACCACCATTGTCATGGCCCAGCCCGGGGGGATCGTCCAGGAAGACAGCCCGGACTATTTCGCCTCCCGGGTGGCCGATCTGATTCTGGGCGGAGGGGGATTCAGCTCCCGTCTCATGACCCGGGTCCGGTCCGAGGAGGGGATGACGTACGGCGCCTCGTCGCTCTGGACCACCCCGGTCCGGCACGAAGGGCTGGTGGGAGCGGTGACGGCCACCCGGCCCGAGCGGACCGTGGAGGCGGTGGAGCTCATCCTGGAGATCCTGGACGAGATGCGCACCCACGGACCGAGCGCCGAGGAGGTGGACACGGCGCTGGACCAGATCCTGAACGGATACGTCTTTGCGTTCCAGTCCACGCGACAGGTGGTCTCCCGCCGCATGGGCGACCTGGTCCAGGGGCTCCCCGAGGACTGGATGGAGCGCTACCTGCAGGGCATCGGCGCCGTCACGCCGGAAGACGTCCTCCGTGTGGCCGGAGCGCACATCGATCCCACAGCCATGACCATCCTCCTGGTGGGCGATCCGGACCGATTCGGGCCCGGCATGGCGCGTCTCGGAGAGCTGGGTCCGGTCTACCGCCTCTCCACCGACGGAAGCCTCAGCCCCTTCCCGCTGGAGTCCCTTCCTTGACGGCCACATGGATGGCCGCGATCCCTGCCGTGAGGTAGCTCCACTCGGCCCGCTGGAAGCCGTTTGTCTCCAGCATTCCCGCCAGCTCCTGCGGGCCGGGGAATTCCTTCACCGACTCGGGCAGGTAGCTGTAGGCCCAGGGGTGGCCCGATACCACCCGACCGACCAGGGGCAGGATGCGGTGGAAGTAGAAGAGATAGAATCCCCGCATCAATCGGTTCGGCGGCGTGGTGAATTCCAGGATGACCAGGCGTCCCCCCGGGCGGAGAATCCGGGCGAATTCGGCGAAGCCCCGGGCCGGGTCCGAGAGATTCCGGACCCCGAAGGCCACCATGGCCCGGTGGAAGGCCCCGTCCGGGAAGGGAAGACGCAAGGTGTCGCCGCACACCGGAGCGATGGGACGCCCCCGGAGCTTCCCCTGTCCCTCCACCAGCATGGGGCGGGCGAAATCCGATGCCACCACCCGTCCGCTGAAGCCCTTCCGCCCCGCCAGCTCCAGGCTCAGGTCGTAGGTGCCGGCGCAGGCGTCCAGCACCCGGACCTCGGGATCGCCGGCGGGCACGTCCAGGAGGTCCACCGCCCGACGACGCCAGCGTCGGTCGATGTTGAGGCTGAGAACATGGTTCAGGAGATCGTAGCGGGGCGCGATCTCCGAGAAGAGGGTCCGGACCTGCCGCTCGCGGGCCTCGCCCTGGTGGGGACGGGCCTCGGGTGTCGTCGCCATCGAAGCGCCTGTGGGATAGCTTGGAGAAGAGCGCTCCGGTCGAAACCGGAGCCATAGTGGAAACGAGTACCTTGCAACGCGCCGGGAGATCCTGCCCGGACGATCCTGAAACTCGCCCCCTCTCTCCTTCGTAGGGAAGGCCGAAGGGAGATCCGACCCGGGCGCGGCCCACTTTACGCCTCGACACGCCGACACCCACACGGCGACGGATCCCCACCCGAACCACCTGGACCACGGAGTCCCAGCGACTGTGGACTACGCACAGCTCGACGATCGGGAACTGGCCGCCCGGGCCTGCGAGGGCCGGGAGCCTGCGTTTCGCGAGCTTCTCCTTCGATACGAGAAGCCCGTGTTCTCCCTGGTATTCCGGATGGTGCGGAACCGGGAGACCGCCGAGGACGTGGCCCAGGAAGCCTTCGTGAAGGCCTTCAACGCCATCCACACCTACAACCCCAGCTACCGCTTCTCCAACTGGATCTTCAAGATCGCCAACAACATGGCCATCGATCGTCTCCGGAAGCGGGAGTTGGACACCGTCTCCATCGACGGAGCGCCCGGGGCCGACTCCGCCCAGGAGGAGCAGCGCACCAGCATGGACCTCCCGGACCGGGGCGAGACCCCGGACGCCTACGCCGAGAATCGCGAGCTGGGCTCCCAGATCGAGGGGGCGCTGGGGCAACTTCGACCGGAGTACCGGACGGCCGTGCTCCTGCGCCACGTGGAGGGTCACAGCTACCAGGAAGTGTCGGAGATCATGGATCTCCCTCTGGGTACCGTGAAGACCTACATCCACCGGGGTCGCACCGAGCTGAAGGGCCTTCTGGCCGAGGCGGCGGTATGACCCCCCGAAACTCCCGCCATCCCCGACTCGTAGGGAGAGGTGACCCCTCGTCGGATCTCGCTCCGGCACATCCCGTCCAGGAGGACCGGTGAATACGCCCAACGCCCATCTCGACAGCGATACGCTCCAGGGGTACCTGGAGGGTGAGCTCCCCGAGGCGCGACTCGCCACGGTGGAAGCCCACCTGGCCGGGTGCCCCCGGTGCGCGGCCGAGCTGGAGGGCTGGCAGGTACTCATGTCCGAGCTGGACGACCTGCCGGCGCTGGCCCCGTCCATGACGTTCGGCGACCGGGTCATGGCCGGGATCCGGACGGCGGAAGGATCGGCACCGGAGTCGGTCCCGGCGTTGGTGCCGGAGAGGGCGAAGGCCCCATCGTCCTCTCCGGCGTGGTGGCGTCGCCTTCTTCCCTGGTCCGGCGGTCGGGGTGTCATGGAGGGTGACCACCTGGCGCCCGGGATCCTCCAGGACCTCCTGGACGGGGCCCTCCCCGGGCAGCGGCTTGTCCTGGCCCGGGAGCACCTGAACCAGTGCACCCACTGCCGGGGCGAGATGGCGGAGTGGGAATCCCTGTTCACCACCCTGGAAGCGATCCCCCACCTCGGGCCCTCACCGGGGTTCGCGGACCGGGTCATGGCGGCCCACGCCGCCGCGGCTCGGACACCCGCTCCGGTCCCCGCAGGTCTCGAGCGTGTGCTGGACTGGGCCGACAAGGCCGCCCGGGCCGGGGGACGCTTCCTCCCGGCCACCCCCCGCTCCTGGGGGCTCCTGGGAGCTCTGGCCGCCATCCCGTCCCTGGCGTTGGTGGCGGCGGTGGGAGCCGTGGTGGCCCACCCCCTCGTGTCGTGGGGCGCCCTGGCCACCTTCCTCCGGTGGCGGGTGGGCGACTGGGTCGGGACCGGAGGGGCCTGGGTCTCCCAGCAACTCCTGGGCACCCCCCTGGCCACCACCCTCTGGGATGCCGCTGCCGCGCTGGCAGCGGCACCGGGAGCGGCCCTGGCCCTCGTGATGGGAGCCTGGACCCTGAGTGTGGCCGCCGCCTGGATCCTCTATCGAAACGTTCTCGCTCCCCCTTTGCAGGTGAGCCGTCATGAATAGAATCGCGCGGCGTCTCGGCGCCCTCCTCATCCCTCTGATCCTTCTGTTGCCGGGGTCCCTGGCGGCGCAGGCCCAGAGTCAGGCACCGGGAGCGGACGGCGGTATTGTCTCCCACCAGGTGATGGTGGCGGGCGGTAGGGCCTCCCTGGAGCTTGAATTCCGGGATGGCCGGCAACTCTCCCTGGAACTTCGGGACGGGCGGGTCCTCATCGACGGTTCCGAGGTGGGAAGCTACCGATCCGGCGGCGAGCTGGAGTCCGCCTGGCGCACGCTCCTGGCCCGGGCCGTGGCACTGGACAACGGCATCATGGCCGACCTCCTTCGGGAGTGGAGCCCCCCTACCGGGCTCGATGCCCAGGCAGCCGAAGCGACGCAGACGCTTCAGGACCGGCTCCGCTCCGAGTTGGACCGCCCGGTGGACTCCCCCTCCCCCGCCTTCCGTTTCCAGGGGTCCGCCGCGGAAGGCCAGGTCATGACGGAACTCCTGACCCGTCCGGACCGCCTGCGGGCGCTGACCGCCGTGGCTGGGGAGATCTCGGCCACGGAGCTCCGGGTGTACGTGGGCGAGACGGTGGAGATCGGGGCGGGAGAGCGGGTCTCCGAGTCCCTTCTGGGGTTGGACACGGACCTTCAGGTGGACGGACGAGTCGAGGGAGATGTGATTCTCCTCGGTGGCTCCGTGGCTCTGGGCAGTGACGGGATCATCGATGGCCGGCTCCACTGGTTCGATACCCAGGGCGCCGACGAGATCGCCGACCGGGTCGGTGGAGGGGCTGTTCGTATCGAGCCGGTCCCGGCGAGAGCCGAGGCTGAGCTCCGGGACGAGATCCGCCGGGAGGTGGAGGCCGCCCTGGAATCGGAGACCCGCTCCCGGGACCGGTCGTCTCCGGGGCCGGTGCGCGTCGTCAGCACCAGCCGTGAGGGCCCCGGCTTCTTCCGGAACCTGGGTGGGGGGATCGTGAAGATCCTTCAGACCCTCATCACCTTCGGCATCCTCCTGGCCCTGGGGCTCGTGGCCCTCCACTTCTTTCCCCGACACTTCGAGGTGGTGGCCCGCACCGCTCGGAACGCACCGGGGCGGTCCGGGCTGGTGGGACTGGCCTCCGGTGTGCTGGCCTTCCCGGTGTGGATCGTGGGAATCATCCTGCTGACCGTGACCGTCATCGGGATCCCGGTCATGCTCCTCTGGCTCCCCCTCTTTCCCCTTACCGTGGCGGCAGCGGCCACCCTGGGATTCCTGGCGGTATCGCGAAACACGGGCCACTGGCTCTCCCGGCGGGACCTGCAGGGGTTTGACGCCCTGGACGGATCACGCCCGGCGGTGCAGCTGGCCGGAGGGCTGGCCCTTCTCCTGGGACTCTTCGCCCTGGCGGGGATCTTCCAGATGGGTGGGGCCTGGTTCTCCTTCTTCCGGGGCCTGGTCACCTTCGTCGCCGTCCTCCTGGTGGTGATCACGGGCACGGTGGGACTCGGGGCCGTGGTCCTCTCCCGGGGTGGCCGGGACCCCCTCTACGCCGGGCCCGGCTGGGCCTGGGGTGGGGCGGACCCCTGGGATGATGTGCCGCCTCCTCCGCCTCCACCACCTTCGCCTCCGCCCCCGTCGCCTTCGTCGGCTCCGCCCCCACCGGCTCCGCCATCGCCGCCCCCGCCCCCTTCAGCCCGGAGCGGCTCCGACGCCGGGAATACCGGAGAGAATACCGGAGAAAGGAGACCGGACGATGGGACCTAGGCGCAGCGGCCGGCTGGGCCTGGTGCTCGCCCTGCTGCTTCTCACCGGACTGGCGTGGCTGGGGACACCCCTGGGGGCCGGGGACCTGGAGGCCCAGAACCGCGCAACGTTGCAGGCGACTCGGGACGTGGGCTCGGAGCGGGAGCTACGGGTGGACCTTCAGTACGCTGCAGGTTCGTTTTCCCTGACGCCGGCGGCCCCGGGACGGCTCTACCAGCTCCGGGCCCACTTCGACGAGGAGAGTCAGCGGGTCACCCACCGCTACCGGGACGGACACCTGGAGATCGAAACGGAGATGGAGGGATCGACCCGACTCCGTGGCGGGCTCCGGGGAGTCTCGGAGCAGAGTGAGCTTCACCTCCGCCTCGGCGACCGCGTCCCCACCCGTCTCTTCCTGGAACTGGGAGCCGTCCAGGGCGAACTGGAGCTGGGAGGAATCCCACTACGGCACCTGGAGTTCACCACCGGCGCCTCGGACACCCAACTCCAGATCTCGCGACCGAATCCGGTGGAGATGGACCGAGCCGTGTTCACGGTGGGCGCCGCCTCGTTCCAGGCCAGAGGGCTGGGACACCTTCACGCCCGGGAGATCAAGGTGGACGCCGGGGTCGGCGACGTGCGGCTGGAACTGGACGGGCTTCGTCGGGACCGGACCCGCCTCGACCTCTCCCTGGGTCTCGGTAATCTGGAGATCGCCGTGCCGGAGGAGGTTGGAATCCGCCTGGTCCGCAACGGTTTCCTGGTCTCCATGGATGCACCCGGGCTGGTGCGAAGTGGGAACGTCTGGGAGTCGCCTCGGTGGGAAGAGGCCCAGCGTTCCGTGGAGATCCATCTGGACGCGGCGCTGGGAAGCGTGTCCGTGGAACGCCTTCGGCCATGATCGCGCCAACGGTGCCAACGGCACCGCAACCGAACCGAGTCCGCCGGGGTATCGCTGTAGAACCCGTGCCGAGCTCTCGTCAGCCTCCCGGACGGGAAGCTGACGAGGCCCGGCTACGGCAAACCCACTGAATCTCTACCTGGGAGAACCCGCATGATGGGCACCCTACTGACCTTCTTCGCCGTCGGGTTCATCACCCTGGTGGTGCTCGGTGTCGTCCTTTCCCTGGTGGGAACGGCGTTCTCCCTGGCCTTCGGACTCGGGGGCTTCCTGCTCTTCAAGGTGGCGCCCATCATCCTGGTGGGATGGGTCGTCCTCAAGGTCCTCGATCGTCGAAAGGACCGGACGGCGCTGTCGGATGGAGACCGGGACTGGCTTGAGAGCGGACGCTGATCCGAACCGACACCCCTTCTTCCACATCCAGGAGGCGGGCGGCCGAATCATCCCGAGCCGCCACCTCCACCCGCCGGTCCGAGTTGGCCAGAGCCAGGAGTTCTCCGGGCTCCACCTCCCCGTAGGTCTGGTGGACCGGGATACGCCGACCGGCGATCTCCACCTCCGACGCCCCATCCAGCAACCCACCATCCAGGTTCGTCACCAGGTTTCCGAAGCGATCCCGGACAATGACTTCTCCCACCACCCCCTCCGCCTCGCGACGGACGGACGGCTGGGGCAGGAGCACCGGATCGCTCACGGCTGATCCCAGGCGCGAAAGGTGGATGCCCCGGGCCAGATACGCCGCAGCCGGGGCAAAGAGATCCCTTCCGTGGAAGGTCCGGCTCTCCGGCGGCTTGAGGTACGCCCCGGGCTCCAGCTCCACGGCGCGCCAGGTCAGGCCCGACGCGAGGATGGGGGTGGCCAGACCGTTGTCGGGGACCACCAGGAAGCGGCGCTCCACCTCCACCGCCAGGGCCCGACGCTCCGTTCCCACCCCTGGATCCACCACGGCGAGATGGACCGTGCCTCGAGGGAACCGGTTCCAGTATCGCTCCAGGGCCAGGGAGGCCCCATGGATGTCCCCCCGATCCAGGTCGTGGGAGATATCGTCCAGAAGAACCCCGGGAAAGATGGACGAGATCACACCCTTCACGGCGCCCACGTATCCGTCCCGGGTCCCGAAATCCGTCAGAAGGGTGATTCGGGACATGGGCGTCAGGCCTCCGCCGGGGCCGGTCTCCACGCCGTTACATCTTCCAACTCGTCCAGGAGGGAATCGGGGTTCTCGAACTCCTCCAGGCGGAGGTCCCCGAAATCCTCCGGCGAGACTCCATGGCCACGGAAGTTCTCCAGCGTCTCCGGATAGTCCCGCACCAGCACATGCAGGGGCCGGGTGAGCAGTTCCTCCCGGGAGGGCCGGGGGAGGAAGGGCATCCGCATCATCATCAGCCGGACGCTCCCGCCGCCTTTGCGGTGTGAAGGGCCTTGAAGACGGCCTCGGCCACCTTGGCCAGTGCCTGACCAGCCGGGGAATCGGGAGCGGCCAGGACCGTGGGCTTCCCGGCGTCTCCCGCCTGCCGGACGGCGGGGTCCAGGGGGATTCGACCCAGGAAGTCCAGCCCCATTTCCTCGGCCAGCGCTTCGCCACCACCGGAGCCGAAGACCTCGCCGGCCATGTTCTCCACGATTCCCAGTACCCGCGTGTTCACCCGCTCGAACATCTTCACACCCCGTCGCACATCGCCCAGCGCCACGGCCTGCGGAGTGGAGACCATGACGGCTCCGTCCACGTCGATGGTCTGAACCAGGGAGAGCTGCGCATCTCCCGTGCCCGGAGGCATGTCCACCACCATCACGTCCAGCGGACCCCAATCCACCTGCTCCAGGAACTGGCGGAGGATTCCGGCGATGAGGGGTCCCCTCATGATGGCGGGCTGCTCTTCTTCCAGAAGGAACCCCAGGCTCATGAGGCGCACGCCGTGGGCCTCCAGGGGTTCGATCATCTCGGTGCCTTTCCCACCGGTGACGCGGGGACGGCGGCTCTCACCGAACATGCGGGGAATGTTGGGGCCGTAGATGTCCGCATCCAGAAGCCCCACCCGGAGCCCCTGGTCCGCCAGGGCGGCAGCCAGGTTGCTGGCCACCATGGACTTTCCGACCCCGCCCTTCCCGGATGAAACCGCCACCACGTGGTCGGTCTCGGCCAGGATCCCCGGCTTCGGAGTCGGAGCGGGAACCGATCCCGGTTGAAGGCCCCCACCACCTCCCGACGGCTTCGGACTCGGGGTGGGGCGGGGACGAGCCGGAGCGGAGGCCGGAGCCTGGGTTCCGGCCTGGGGCAACTGGACATTCACCTTGACCCGCTCCACCCCGTCCACGGCCTGCACCGCACTCCGAGCCTGCTTCACCAGGGATCCTGGATCCTGAGGCTGCAGCGTGAAGGCGAAGCGGACCTCTCCATCCGGGCGGATCTCCACATCCCGGACGTATCCGGCCGAGAGGAGATCATCCCCGGTATGGGGGTGGAGTACGCCCCGAAGGGCGGCCAGCACCTGCTCCTGCATGTCATTCTGCGTCATCTATCTTCACGGATTGTGATAGGTACGAATGATGAACCATCGGCGTGGGCGGTAGAATGGCCATCCGGGCAAACGAAAGCGGCGTCCCGACCCAGGACGCCGCCGTCTCCGACCCCGCGTCCTCCGGTCCGGATACCGGGACCGCCGTCAGACCGCCAGGACCTCGGTGACCTCGGGAACCGAATTCCTGATCCGCTTCTCGATCCCTTCCTTGAGGGTCAACATGGAGATGGGACACGATTCACAGGCCCCCAGGAGCCGAAGCTGCACGACCCCGTCGGTGGGATCGAATCCCAGATACTCCACATCCCCGCCATCGGCGTGAAGGGCGGGACGGATCTGATCCAGAACCTCCTGGATCTTCTCCTCATTCGTCATGGAACCTCCCACGGCTCGGGGTTGCAGGAGGGAGCCGGGGCGCACCCTCCCGATCGTCAACCTATCCCGGGCGGCTGGGGCGATCAAGCGGAGGCGTTTGCCTCCGTCACCGCCCGCAGCGCCCGGGAGAAGTCGGTTGTGAGATCTTGCAACCCCTCGATGCCTGCGGAGATCCGCACCAAGCCGTCGGGAATGCCGGCGCCCACGCGCTGATCCGGGCTCATTCCCCGGTGCGAGGTCAGCCTGGGGAGGGACACAAGGGTCTCGACGCCACCCAGACTGGGGGCCACCGTGGCCAACCTCAGGGCCCTGCAGAAGGCATCGGCAGCCTGGGCTCCCCCCTTCAGCTCCACGGCCAGCATGCCGCCGAAGCCGTCCATGAGCTCGGTGGCCAGGGCATGATCCGGATGGGAAGGAAGGCCGGGATGAACGACGTGGGCCACCTCCTCCTGCCCCTGGAACCACCGGGCCAACTCCAGGGCGTTGCGGTTGTGACGCTCCATCCGCACATCCAGGGTGCGAATCCCCCGGTCCAGCAGCCAGGCCGTATGCGGATCCAGCGCCGGACCGTAGAGGTGCAGGAGGCGGGTAACCGCCAAAATCCGCTCCTGGGATCCGGCGACGACCCCGGCGATGAGGTCGGAGTGACCACCCAGGTACTTGGTGGCCGAGTGAATCACCAGGTCCACGCCCCATGCTCCCGGGCGAAGGTTCACCGGAGAGGCGAAGGTGGCGTCCATCACCACGGGGATCCCCCGGCCTCGGGCCACCTCCACCACCGGCCGCAGATCCACGATCCGGAGCGTCGGATTCACCGGTGATTCCAGGTACAGAAGCCGGGTTCGCTCCTGGAGCGCCGCCTGCCAACTCCCCTCTTCCCAGGGATCCACCCAACTCACGGAAACGCCCCGCCGGGGGAGTTCATGCTCCATGAAGGCCAGCGTCGCTCCATACAGGAACCGGGAGCTGACGATATGATCTCCCGCTTCCACCAGTGAGAGGATGGAAAGGGAGATGGCCGCCATCCCACTCCCCAGCCCCACCCCGGCCTCCATCCCCTCCAGCGAGGCGATCCGGGCCCCCAGCGCCATCTGGGTCGGGTTGTTCCCGTAGCGGGTGTACAGGAGTTCAGGATCTCCATCAGGCCCGCCACCCACAAAGGTGGCGGATTGGACGGGAGGGGGGACCACCGGAGCCCCTTCCACAAGGGGCGAGGTGCCTCCGTGGATGACCCGGGTGGAGAGGGACTCGAGAGATCGATGGTCCATGGCGAACCGGACTGGAGAAGTGACTAGAGAAGTGAACTGAGGGCGTGGAGGTCACCCCTCGACGGATGCCGGAAGATCAGCCCACGCTGCACGAGGCCGTCCAGGGTTCGTCGCTCCGAGGGGTCCGGGAACGCATCCTGGATCTTCAGGGCCGGGACCCGGCGAAGGGCCTGCAGTCGGGTCCAGGCCCGGGCCTCCTCCTCGGCCACCGTGCCCAGGAGCTCGAAGTCCCGACCCGCCTCATGACCCCGGGTCACCGCCGCCAGCCGATGACGATCCAGCACCTCCAGGATGGGTTCCCGGTGATGCTCCCGGAGACCGTGGAAGACGAAGAAGACCTCTCGGTGGGGAGCCGAAGGGGAGCGCCGGGCCAGGAGAAGCTTGGCCACAACCTCGTCGGCGCAGGAATAGTCCAGGATCGCCACCGACGACAGATCCACCAGGGAAAGGGCCGGAAGGCCCAGCTCCTTCAGTTGAGACTCGATGGCGAGGCGAACGGCCCGCCCGGTGGGTCGGGTCACCAGATGGGAGTAGAGGCTTGCCACGTTCCGGTCGAGCACGTCCCGGAGGTCCACGGCGAAGGCATCCAACTGGGGCGAGGAATCCTGGGATCCCGGATCGGCGGGCTCGGCCCCACGAGCCTCCTCCCCATTCCCGCTCCCCTCGCCCCCGCGCAGGGTCCGATCTCCCTCCCCCTTTCCGGTCATGGGGCTACCTCCCCTCTTCCGGGAGACGCTCCGGAAGGAGGATGGTGATCTGGGCGCCGGGGAGGGGCGGCAGATTCGTCTCCAGAGGCGGAAGGTCTTCCCATTCCGGTACATCGGCGATTCGTGCCGTCCCGCTGCGAACGGAGATCACCCCGTCCCACCGACGCACCTGCTTGCGCATCTGCTGGATCCCCTGCCCCCGCCCCTGGTCGGGGAAGCGGGTGAGACCGTGGATGAAGGCGGCCTCCAGCGCCGTGGCATCGCTCCAGCGATCTCCGAACCGGCTGGAGTGACGGGACGCCAGGGACCCGCGAAACCCCCGCCCCAGATCCCCCACCGCCAGGATCAGGACGTGGCGACCCAGTCGGCGACTCCAGTTATAGCTCTGCGCCGCCACCCACCCCGGGGCATCGGCGTGCTCCAGGATGTTCTGGCACACCTCGGACAGGATGACGGCGAACTGGATCACAGCCGACGGCGGGTAGCGTAGGGTCCGGGACAGGATGGCACCGGCCCGCTCCTGGACCCGGTCCACCACTGCGTGGACATCGTGGTTCTCGGCGATGGAGGTGAGCTCGAGAAGCACATCCGAATCCCCGCCCCCCCGGCGCCGAATGGGCGGCGTCTCCAGGATCTCGGCCGCCGCCTCGAAGAACCCCATGCGCGTGAGGTAGCCCGATACCACCGAGGACTCGGGAGGCTGCAGGCGCGGGGGAGTACCACTCCGATCCCGGAGGACCCGCCCGGCGCCCAGGAGCCCGATCATGCCCACCGGATCGATCCAGCGCAGGTGACGGGCATCCAGGAGGGCCCTGTCCTCTTCCACCGCCTCTACCGACGCCAGAAGCCGGTCCACCGACCGGTAGTCCAGGGTATCGGGAACCTCGACAATCTTCATGGCTGCCCGCCCCTCGTTGTGGATTCCCCCTCGACCGGCTCGCCGCCCCCGGTTCCGGAAGCCGGCACCAGATGGTGGGCCAGGCCGTCGGCTCCGGAGTGCCCCAGATTCCGAGCCGCCATCCCGTTGGCCTGCTCCATGGCGCCCTCCAGGGACTCTCCCGCCAGCAGGCGCGCGAAGAGTGCACTCCCCCAGACGTCGCCGCACCCGGTACTGTCCCCCCGAATCGATCCCTTCCGCTGCTCCACCGCCCCCACCTCCGCTGATGCGTCGCCGACCTCGCGGCCCCGCAACCGGACCCACTGGAACGGGTCCGGGGGGAGACCGGGGACCGCCGTGTAGGCCGCCCCACGGTCTTCCAGCGTCACCGTGATCAGGGAGACGCCGGAGCCAACCGCCTGTGTGGCCCACCGCCAGGGATCGCCGTCTCCACCGGAGAGGAGGTGAAACTCCCTCTCGTTCACCTGCACGGCGTCGAAGGCCCCGAGCCACCGCTCCGCCTCCGGCAGAGTACGGGGACTCCTCCGACCCTCGTGGTCCAGGGCAAGGAAGAGGGAGTGGAGATCGGCGAAGATGGGCCCCTGGAAGTGAGCGCGGACCTGGAGCGCCGTCTCCAGTTCCATCTCGAATCCGGTGATGAAATTGACGTAGAGGGCATCACATTCCGCCACCAGGGGCTCCAGTTCGGACCTCGACCACGCCGGGGGGATGTGAGAGATCCGCTCCGACACCCGCACCCCGTCCACATACCTCAACTCGACGCGAGGATTCCGGTCGGCGGCCTGCACCAGGCCAGGTCCAACCCGAACCCGGGGAAGCCTGGACAGGTAGTCCTCCGCATCCTTCGCCAGGTCCGCTCCGACCTTCACCAGGGGGAGCACCTCCCAGCCTTCGGCGAGCCCCGCCTCCAGCGACTCCAGGGCGTAGGCGATCCCGCCCCACGCCTCGGTGGCCTCCTCGACGCCCTCGTCATCCCGGTGGATAGTGTCTCGGACCAGAGTCCCCAAAACCCCCAGAACAGGTGGGGAGGCCATCACCGGCGTCCCTCCAGGACTTCGCGCCGGAAGGTGAGCGCGGCGCCCCGGACCCCGGCCAGCTCCGGATCCCGGGCGGCGGCGATGACGCAGGCTTCGGCGGAGGCGGGGAAGGCACGGCGGCGTACTTCCTCCCGCACCGGATCCAGAAGGAGTGAGCCGGCCTTCACCACACCCCCGGCGAGGACGATGCGATCGGGATTGAGGGCGTTCACCAGCCCCGCCAGACCGGCGCCGAGGTACCGGGCCGTCTCCTGGAGGATGCGGAGTCCCACCGGATCGCCCTCCTGCGCCGCACGGGTGACCACCGCGGCGGTGATCTCCTCCTCCGTCTCAACCATCCCGGTCATGGTCGATTCCGCTCCACCCCTCAGCGCCTCCCGGGCCCGACGGGCGATGCCCGTCCCGGAGGCGTAGGCCTCGAGACACCCGTGGTTGCCACACTGGCAGGGGTGTCCATCCATCTCGATGGTCATGTGGCCGATCTCGCCGGCGGCTCCTGCCACACCGCGGACAACCCGACCCTCCTTCACGATTCCGCCACCGATTCCGGTGCCCAGGGTTGCGGCGATCATGAGGCGGCTCCCCCGGCCGGCCCCCACCCACCACTCCCCGAGGGCCGCGCAGTTGGCGTCATTGTCCACCACCACGGGAAGGCCGACACGGTCCTGGAAGAGATCCCGGATCGGGACCCCCTTCCACCCCAGATTCGGCGCCAGGGAGACGATGCCGCGACCGGGCTCCACGGTACCGGGCACACCGATGCCGACACCGACGATCCGCTTGACGTCCACGCCCTTCTCGGCCCCCTGTCGGCGCACCTCGTCCAGGAGTTCCGCGCCGGCCTCCACGACTCCGGCGGGCCCCTCGGACCCCGGCGTCTTCCGGGTCGAAAGCGCCACCGGGTCCCCGCCACTGTCGGGGAAGAGGGCTCCTGACATATTGGTCCCGCCCACATCCAGCGCCAGGATCCACCGTCCGGATTTCACCATGCGCCCTCCTATTCTCCCAGGGAGAGCACGGCCAGGAAGGCTTCCTGGGGAATCTCCACGGACCCCACCTGCTTCATCCGCTTCTTCCCCTCCTTCTGCCGCTCCAGAAGCTTCCGCTTCCGGGTGATGTCTCCTCCGTAGCACTTGGCCGTCACATTCTTCCGGACCGGTCGGATGTTCTCACGGGCCACGATGCGGGAGCCGATGGTGGCCTGCAGAGCCACCTGGAACTGTTGCCGGGGGATCAATTCCTGGAGCCGCTTGACCAGGTTGCGTCCGTAGCTCTCCGCCTTGTCCCGATGGATGATGACGGAGAAGGCGTCCACGGCATCCCCGTTCACCAGGATGTCCAGGCGCACCAGCTCGTCGACACGGTACTCGAGGAATTCGTAGTCGAAGGCGGCGTAACCGCGGGTGCTGCTCTTGAGCCGGTCATAGAAGTCCAGGACGATCTCCGCCAGGGGCAGCTCGTAGTCCATCTCCACGCGCTGCTGATCCAGGTAGGTCATCCCCAGGAAGACCCCTCGGCGCTCGTGGGTGAGCTTCTGGATGTTCCCGATGAACTCCGTCGGGCACATGATGCGGGCCCGGACCACCGGCTCGCTGATGGTCTCGATGCGTCCGCGATCCGGAAGGTTGGTGGGCGTCTCCACCGAAATCCGCGTCCCGTCGGTGAGGAGCACCCGGTACTCCACGTTGGGCACGGTGGTGATGAGATCCACGCCGAATTCGCGGTCCAGCCGCTCCTGCACGATCTCCATGTGGAGGAGGCCCAGGAAGCCGCAGCGGAAGCCGAATCCCAGAGCCGCCGACGTCTCGGGCTCGTAGTGGAGCGCGGCGTCGTTCAACCGGAGGCGATCCAGCGCCTCCCGGAGGTCTTCGAAGGCGTCCGAGTCGGTGGGGTAGAGGCCGGCGAACACCATGGGCCGTACCTCCTGGTATCCCGCCAGGAGATCTCCCGCCCGGTTCCCGGCGTGCAGGATGGTGTCGCCCACCCGGGTGTGGGACACGTCCTTGATGGCGGCGGTGAGATAGCCCACGTCGCCGGGGACCAGCTCGTCCTGCGGCACCCGACGGATCTGTTGGTACCCAACCTCCGACACCTCATACACCTCGTCGTGGGCGCCGAAGGCGATCTCCATCCCGGCCCGCAGCACCCCGTCCACCACCCGGATGGAGGGGACAGCCCCCAGATACTTGTCGTAGTAGGAGTCGAAGATGAGCGCCCGGAGGGGAGCGTTGGCGTCGCCCTTGGGCGGCGGTACGTGCTTCACAACGGCGTCCAGGATGGGGCCGATGCCGATGCCCTCCTTGGCGCTGGCCATGAGGACCGAATCGGGGTCCACGCCCAGCAGATCCACAAGCTCTTCCAGCCGTCGCTCGGGCTCGGCCCCAGGGAGGTCGATCTTGTTCAGGACCGGAATGATCTCCAGGCCCGCGTCCATGGCCAGGAAGAGATTGGAGAGGGTCTGCGCCTGGATCCCCTGGCTGGCATCCACCACCAGGATGGCGCCCTCACACGCCGCCAGCGACCGGGACACCTCGTAGGTGAAGTCCACATGTCCCGGCGTATCGATGAGGTTCAGCTCGTAGGTCTCCCCGTCCGGGGCGGCGTAGTCCATACGGACGGCGTGGAGCTTGATGGTGATGCCGCGCTCCCGCTCCAGCTCATTGGAGTCCAGGACCTGATCGCGCATGGCCCGGGAGTCCAGCGCCCCGGTATATTCAAGGAGCCGATCCGCCAGGGTGGACTTCCCATGGTCGATATGGGCGACGATACAGAAGTTACGGATCTTCTCGATGGACACGAGCGGGGCGGGGGTAGGGGAAAGCGTCCGGCCGGGCGCCGAATCTCCAACATAACCGGCGCCTCGGACCCGATCAATCGAGCCCTGCCTCTGGCGCAGGCTGCCCGTTGAAGGTAGCGTCAAGAGGCGTCCACTCCATCCCCGGACCGTTCATGCGACTCGTCAGGACCCTGTTACGGCTCCCCACGATCCTCGCCCTCGCCGTTGTACCTTGGCTTCTCCTGTCGGCGGCCCGGGATGCGTCGGCCCAGGAACTCCTGGACCAGATCGCGGGGCTGGGCCAGGCCAACGCCGAAGGCTACGCCCTCCCACTCTCCGAAGGCCTGGTCCGGGCGCTGGCCGGTGGATATGTGGACCGATCCCGACCTCTGGAAGGACTCCGATTCGACCTGGGAATCCGCTTCCTGGGTATCCGCCCCGGTGATGAACGTAGGTCCTTCACGGCGGCGGTCCCGGACACCGTCGGCTTCTCCGGGCAGATCTTCCAGCAACCGTATGGATCGGCGGACGGTTCCCTGGAAACTCCCACCATTGCCGGCAGCGGTGAGGGACTCATCCTCATACCCCAGGGGGAATTCCGGTCGGCGCTGGCGGGCAGCGGCCTCGACCCCGACGACTTCCGGCTCGTGTTCCCGTCGGGATTGGATCTACCCCTGGCCCCCAATCTGGCGGTGCAACTCACCGTGGGCATCGGGTTCGGCACCGAGGTGGCCATGCGCTTCCTCCCGGCCGTGGAGGTGCTCCCCGAGGTGGGACAACTCCGCTCCCACGGGTTCAGCGTGCATCACCACCTCTCTCGCTGGATTCCCCTCCCCGGGCTGGACCTGACCGGTGTCGCTGGATTCCAGGAGGCCACGGCGGGAGAGGACATCGATGTCCGGGCCGTCCACTGGGGCCTCATTGGAGGCACCCGCATCGGTCCCGTGGACCTCTTCGGGTCCGCTCAACTCCGAAGCGGCTCGGCCCGCATCGAATACCAGGTGGAGAATCCCCGGGGCATGCCCCTTCTGCCGCCCGACGGCGCGGCGGTTTCGTTCCGAACCTCCGTCTCCACCGAGCCCACCTATCTGGTGGGCGCTCGCCTCCAGCTCCTGGTCATGAACCTGGCCGGGCACTACAGCTTCGGCGAACAGGACGGGTTCTCCATCAAGCTGGGGATGGGGCTGCCCTGACGGGCCACGGGACGCCCCCTCATCGCCGGGCAGGGTGTTCCCCCAAAGCCCTCTCCTCAGCGCACCACCCGATAGGACGCCAGATCCAGGTGGAAGTCAGCCTCCTGCCACTCGGGTAGCACCGCCCAGACCAGGTCGTCCATGGCGTCGTTGGGGTCCGTGTAGGCCGGCGCCATGGCTCCGGAGAGCTCCCACCCCCGGTCCCGTGAATACCCGAGGCGGGACCAGTCCAGGGGGCGATCGGCGGTGAGGATGAAGAAGTGCCCCACGCCAGGGTCGTCTACCACCACCCATGGCCGTCCCCCCGCCAGGAGGAGGAGATGGTCCTGTCCGCCGCGAATCCACTGGGGGTCGCGGGGGCCGGAGGGAAAGTGCAGGCTCAGTCGTCCCGACGTATCCAGCTGGGCAATGGCTACGTAGGCCTCCCTGTCCGCTCGAAAGTGGACCTGCACGGGCTCCCCTCGCCGGAAGGTGGGCTCGGGACCCCGGGGGAACCAGATCCGGGCGCCGGAGATCCGGGCCCCAGCGTCGTGGTGAGCCCAGCCTCGGGACTCCGGGGGTAGGAGCTGCGCGGACAGGGTCTG
>REEG01000055.1 GCA_007695195.1 Gemmatimonadales bacterium
CGCCGGACACCGACCCGGGCATACCGGAGGCGGCGGTGACGGGTCGGTAGGGGTGCCGGAAACGGAGCTGACGAGGCCGTCCCCCCACCGCGTCGGATTGACAGAAGCCCCGGCGGCGCCCCATCCTGCGGGGATTTTCCAATTCCCTGCTTCTTTCCGAGCGACTCCAGCGGAGATCCGGCATGTCCCGCATCCTGACGGCCCTTCCGGCCCTGGCCCTCCTCCTTCTCTTCATTCCGGCTCCTGAGGCCCAGGCGCAGCGGGTGGCGCCGCCGGGGAGCTACTGGACCTCCGCGCCGGACTACGTGCCCGAGTGGGATCGGCATCCCAACTGGTATACGGTGCGGGGCGAGCGGGACGGCCCCTCCATGTTTCCCCGGATCCAGCAGCCGGAGGTGTGCTACGAGCCCGGCGACGAGCTGACCTTCGACTGCTACAACACCCCCGACGTCCACTACTACTGGATGTTCCGGTGGGCCGAGGAGTACAGCCACATCATGGAGGTCTACGAGGTGGGCCGCACCTTCGAGGGGCGTCCCATCTACCAGGCCACCATCACCAACCCTGAGACGGGGGCGCACACCGACAAGCCGGCGGCCTACTTCGATGGGACCCGGCACTCCGGCGAGGTCATCTCGTCGGAGACGGTGCTCATGCTCATGCAGCATGTGCTGGAGAACTACGGGACCGATCCCGAGATCACCGAGATGGTGGACCGCTCCACCCTCTACCTCCGGCCCCACGCCAACCCCGACGGCGCCAACCTCTACCTCCACACGGCGCAGCGGAACCGCTCGTCGGTGCGGCCGGTGGACCAGGACGGCAACGGCCTCCTGGATGCCAACCCGCCGGTGGACCTGGACGGGGACGGGACGATCCGCCTCATGCGCTGGTATGTGGGCGAGGGCGAGGGCAACGCGGTGCTGGACGACCGCGACGAGAGCGGCCGCCTCATGCGGCGCGTGCCCATGGGGCAGGGCGATTGGCGCCTCGAGACCGAGGGGATCGACCATGTGGGCGAGGGCCGCTACGGCTCCGACGGGATCGGCGGCCTGGACCTCCACCGGAACTTCCCCGAGAACTGGCGGCCGGGCCCGGGCCTGGACGAGACGGGGCGGGGATGGACCCAGGGCGGCGCCGGAGAGCACCCCCTCTCCGAGCCCGAGATGTACGCCGTGGTCATGTGGATGCTGACCCATCCCAACATCACCGTGGTGAACAGCATGGACACCTCGGGACCCTTCCACCTGCGGGGCCCCTCCACCTCCGGCTCCGAGGAGCGCATGTACCCGGAGGACCTGGACCTCTTCCTCTACTTCGACACCCTGGGAATGAGCATCACCGGGTATCCGGGGTCCGGCGACGTGTACAATGACTTCGTGGGCGGCCGCCCCCTCTTCGGTCACGGCCCCGACTTCGGCTACTGGTACTACGGCGCCATCTGGTACGGCGACGAGCTCTGGAACAACGCCCGCTTCGACGATTTCAACGACGACGGGGTGATGGACGACTGGGACCGCCTCTACTGGGACGACAACTTCAACGAAGGCCGCAAGGGGTGGAAGGACTGGGTGGAGGTGCCCCACCCGCAGCTCGGCACCGTGGAGGTGGGCGGCTTCCACCCCAAGTTCTTCCTGCAGAACCCGCCGGTCCACATCATGAGGGAGTGGGCCGAGAAGCAGATGCGCTTCAACCTGGCGCTGGTGCAGCACCTCCCCCACCTCACCATCGACGACGTGGTGGTGAGCCGGACCGGCGAGGACGAGGGCCGTGAGCACTTCGACATCGAGGTGACGTGGACGAATCGGGGCGGGATCCCCACGGCACTCCGCCAGGCCGAGCTGGTGAAGATCGTTCGCCCCGACCGGATCGAGCTGAACTTCGACGGCGAGTTGGTCCGGGGCGGGGACGACGCCGTGATCCGCTTCGGTGAGAGCGGGCGGTTCGTGGACGCAGGCCGCACCGACGCCGGTGAGACCCGCTCGGTGACGCTGCAGGTGGAGGTGGCGGCGGGAACGTCGGTGGAAGGCACGGTGCGCCTCCTCTCGACCCGGGGCGGGGTGGTGGATGTGCCCCTCCGGATCGCCTCCGACGACGACCGCTGAGGAGGCGGCCATGGCGCCCCTGACCGGACGCAGGGTGGTGATCTTCGTGGGCCCCGACTACGAGGACATGGAGCTTCAGTATCCCAAGTACCGCCTCCGGGAAGCCGGTGCCCGGGTGGTGGTGGCGGGGCAGGAGGCCGGCACGCTGTACCGGGGGAAGTACGGCTACCCCCAACGGGCCGAGGTGGCGGTGGAGAGCCTCGACACCCGGGAGTTCCAGGGGCTGGTGGTCCCCGGCGGCTGGATGCCCGACAAGCTGCGGCGGGACCCGGAGGTGCTTCGCATCACCCGGGAGATGCACGCCGCCGAGAAGTGCGTGGCCTCCATCTGCCACGGGCCCTGGATCAACATTTCGGCCGGGATCGTCCGCGGCCGGCGCTACACGTCGAGCCCGGGCATCACCGATGACCTGAAGAATGCCGGAGCCCTCTGGGTGGATGAGCCGGTGGTGGTGGACGGCCACCATGTCTCCAGCCGCCGGCCCGACGACCTTCCCCACTTCATGGAGGCGGTGATCCGGGTCCTGACCCCATAGCCTTCTGTGCACACCCCTATTCCTTCCCAAACCCCTATTCCAAGCACCCTCGGACAGAGATGATGACCACGACTTCCATTGGACGATCCGGGCTTCGGCGCCTCCGCGCCCTGGCCCTTCCCGCCGCCGTCGCCGGGGTTCTGGCGGCCACGGTCGCCGCACCCGGCCTCGACGCGCAGCAGAGCCCCCAGGATTTCCGGACCGCGGGGGAAGAGGCGAACCTCGAGCGGTTCACCTCGCACCTGGAGATGATGGAGTACCTCCACAACCTCCGGTCGGTGTCCACCGAGTTCCGCATGGGGATCTACGGCCATTCGCGCCAGGGGCGGGAGCTGCCGTACCTGGTGTTCAGCCGCCCGGCGGTGACCAAGGGGTGGGAGGCCGCCGCGCTGGGCAAGCCGGTGGTGGAGCTCCACGCCAACGTCCACGGGGGTGAGCGGGATCTGCGCGAGTCGCTCCTGCAGCTGATCCGGGAGCTGGCGACACCGGGAACGCCCGAGAACGACCTGTTGGACCACATGGTCATCATCGTGGCGCCGCAGCTGAACCCCGACGGCTACGAGTTCAGCGAGCGCGGGATCCGCGGCAACGCCTGGGGGATCGACCTGAACCGGGACTACATGAAGCAGGAGCACCCGGAGATCCAGTACTGGGTCCAGAACATCATGCACGAGTGGAACCCCCACGTCTTCGTGGATGGCCACAACGGCGGCTCCTTCCCCTACCACATCAAGTACCAGTGCCCGGGGCACGCGGACCCGGATCAGCGGATCACGGCGCTCTGCGACAACGAGATCTTCCCGCGTATCGATGAGCGGCTGGAAGAGGAAGGGTTCCTCTCCTTCTTCTGGGCCGGCGGCAATGAGGAAGGGTGGCGCGGCGGCCAGACCGACGCCCGGATCTCCCGGAACTACTCGGGCTTCGCCAACACCATCGGGATTCTCTTCGAGTCTCCGGGCTGGCTGGACACCCACGACGCCGTGCGTTCGGGCTACCTGGCCTACCTGGCGGTGCTGGAGTACGTGCGGGACAACCCGCAGCGGGTGATGGACACGGTGCGGGAGGCGCGGGTCGAGGCCATCCAGCTCGGCAGCGAACCCACCGGCGAGGTGGCGGTGCAGATGACGGTGGAGCCGGAGCCGGAGCTGGTGGACTACTTCATCCGCGGGGAAGACGGCGAGCCGAGGCTCATCACCGACGCACCCATCGTGAAGCGGCCCGTGGCCACGGCGACCCGGCCACGCCCCTACGCCTACATCCTTCCCCGCGATGCGGTGGACGCGGTGGACCTCCTCCGACGCCACAACATCACGGTGGAGGTGCTCACCGCCACCACCACCGTGGAGGTACAGGCCTACGAGCTCACCGGGATCTCCTGGGGGCAGGCCTACAACCACGCCTCCACCAACCAGCTGGAGATCGGCGACGTCCATACCGTGGAGATGGATCTGCCGGAGGGGACGTACGTGGTGCCCACGGGGCAGATGATGGGGCGGATCGCCAGCCACCTGCTGGAGCCCGAGACCAACGACAACCTCATCTACTGGGGTGCCATGGATCGCTGGCTCCCACTGGCCCAGCTCCACGGCGACGGCGACGACCCGGTGCTGGTGCCCATCTACAAGCTCATGGCACCGACGCCGCTGCCGGCGCGGCTGCTGCGCTGAGGCTGAGGCGCTGGCGGGCCGGC
>REEG01000211.1 GCA_007695195.1 Gemmatimonadales bacterium
CGGCGGACCCGGCCGTCACCCCGACGGCCCCGTGTAGGACGGCCCAGGGCGTGCCGTCGGAGAGGACGGCCACGGAGATCCCCGTGGCCACCTCGCCTGCGTCGGGGACGAGGCGGTAACGACGCCGCACCTCCAGCCCTTCCGGTAGTCCGAGCCGGGGGTCGCTCCGGTCCACCGTCACCGGTGGCGGTGGGGCGGGGAAGGGCTCCAGGCTCCACGGGACGCCCAACTCCCGGAGCCGGCGATTCACGGCGCCCAGATCGGCAGGGTCCCGGGGAGCCAGGAGGAGGACGGGTGCGGCGGGGGAGCCGGGAGCCGGCCGACCCGCTTCCACGGAAATCCCATCAGGGCCGCGGTCGATGCGCCCGCGCTCCGTCAGGAGGTCCACGGCCGCCTCCAGGTACCGACCTGGGGTTCCGTGAAGGCCCACCGTCGGGGGGGGGAGAACGGGGGCCGCAAAATGGCGCACATCGTCGGCGCGGAGTGGATCCGGGTCCAACTCGACCCGGCCCACGATCCAACCCCCATCCCGGGGCGGCAGCTCGCCCACCGCTTCCCCCTGATCATCGGTGATGCCCCTGGAGACCAGTTCCTCGTCCCACATCACGCGGAAGGCCTGCCCTCCGTGGGGGGCGCCGGTGATCTGCACCGAGAGGGAGATGGGGCGCCCTGCCCGGGGGGCGAGTCCTCCATCCAACTGGGCTCGTGCCACGCCCCGATTCGGCGGAAGGTCCACCTCCGGTCGCCCTACCAGAAGGGGGATGGGCGGATCATCCCCGTCCGTCGCTCCGTGGGCGGTGGACGGAAAGGCTTCCGAAGCCAGGAGGGACACCACCAGGATCCTCCGAGGTTCGGCGGAACCGGTGCGGAGGAGGCTTCGGGCCCGGGTTACCACCGCATCCAGGTCTCCGGCCACGGCGGTGCCGTCCAGGGTCCGGATGCGGGCAGCCGCCGCATCCCGATCCAGGGGAGGGGAAGGGCGCCAGGGTTCTCCTGTGGCGAGAATCCAGATCCGGTCATCGACCCCGAGTCGGGTCACCGCTTCCAGCGCCATCTCCCGAACCGCCTCCAACGCCCTCTCCTCGCCCACCACGGAAAGGGACGAAAGCCCGTTGTCCACGATGAGGACGACACCGGCGGGGGGCTGGTCTCCTCCGGTCAGGGGCAGCACCAGACGCGCTCCCGCCAGCACGAGAAGGGTCAGCACAAGGAGGCGCAGGGCCAGGAGGAGCAGGCGCCGGAGGCGAACCATGCGGGTCCGCTCCCGGAGGGTGTCCCGGACGTAGCGAAGAGCGGGGAAGTCTTCGATCCGGGTATGCGGCTGCCGGCGAAGGTGCAGGAGGAGCGGCACGGCCAGCGCCGCCGCGGCCAGTAGGAGGAGGGGAGCAAGGAAGGTCACGGACCGGTCATCCCATGCGGCTCCGGGTCTTCAGCACCGCCTTCAGGGCCTGCTCCAGGGGCTGCCCCGTATCTACCAGATGGTGCCCGACTCCGGCTCCGCCCAGGCGGCTTCGCCACCGGGCCACTGCTTCGTCCACCTCGAGCCGGTAGCGGCGTCTCAGTTCGCCGATGTCCGCCCTGAGTTCGTCGCCGGTCTCCGGGTCCCGCAGCCGCACCTGGCCTCGACCCCCGAGATCCCGTTCTCCCGGATCCATGAGGTGGAGGACCACGACCTGGTGTCCCCGGTGCCGCAGGAAGCCCAGGGGCCTGAGGAGGGCATCCGGCTCCATGAGGAGATCCGACAAGAGAATCACCAGGCCCCGCCGGCGGAGCTTGAGGCCCGCCGTGCGAAGCGCATCCCCCGGGTCGGTGGCGGTACCTGGCGCCGTATCCCGCAGCCGTCTCATCACTTCGACCCAGTGGCCGCGCCCGCCCCGGGGGTCGAGCCAGTCCCGGATCACTCCATCGAAGATTCCCAGGCCGGTGCGGTCTCCCTGGCGGAGGAGGAGGAGGGCCAGGGCCGCGGCCAGGAGTCGGGCCACGTGCAGCTTGGAGGGGAGGTGATCCGGATCCGACGACCAGTCCATGGAGGCGCTGACATCGAGGAGGATGTATGCCCTCAGGTTCGTCTCATCCTGGTACTGCTTCACGTAGTACCGATCCGACCGGGCGTACATCCGCCAATCGACGTGGCGAATCTCGTCGCCGGCGCGGTAGTTCCGATGCTCGGCGAACTCGGACGAGGATCCCCGCTTCGGGGACCGGTGGAGCCCCAGGAGGGCGCCCTCCACCATGGCGCGAGCCTGGAACTCGAGCCCGCCAAGGGAGGCGAGCTCTTCCGGCGTCAGGAGGTCGGCGCGGCGGCCCCGGGCATCTGGTGGGGAGGACATGGAGGCGTGGGTTGAATGGGAGTCCATCCGGGCCGTTCGCAAACAGGACGGGGCACCGCGAGCGAAACGGGGCATCACGAGCCGGACAGGGCGCCGCAAGTCGGACAGGGCGCCGCAAGTCGGACAGGGCGCCGCAAGTCGGACAGGGCGCCGCCCACCGCGCACCGGACGGGGCGCCGACCTTCCTTGGTATTCTCGAAATACGTCCCCTTCGCACCGGAAGCTACCCCCGGGCACGTCTTCCGTTGCGAATCCGCGCCCTTATCCGTCCACTTCCCCACGCATCCGTCCACTCCCCACGCATCCGTACACCACTCCCCTGACACGCGCGAAAAATTAGAATCCAGATTCGCATTTTCAGTTCCGTCCGACCGGGCAAAACTCGCCTCTCGGTACCAGCGAGGGTGCCGCGGTTGAGATTCTGCCCGCTGAGCGGTGAAGATTCGACTCTCGACGACGGAATCCCTGTCCAGATTCGAATACTGTTCGCTGAGCGGGCAAAACTCGAACCTCAGCCATCCAGAAGAGCGTGAGATCCGCTTTTTATCCACTCATGGACCGATCCGACCCATTCGCCTCCCCGCCCTCCGCGCCCGCGCCCTCTGCGCCCTCGGCCCCTTCCCCGGCCCCACTCCAGCCCCGGCTCCACTCCAGGGCCCCACTCACCCAGCACAACTCCCTAAGAAATTAGAATCTGAGTTCTAATTTTAGCTTCCTGGCGGGCCATCAAGCCTTGTCACCACCGGCTTGTCACCACCGGTTTGATCTTCCTCGGTGACAGCCGCCAGAAGCGATCGCCGCTAGGGAAGGTGACACTCCACACCTTCCCCGGCGGAGGGGATGCACTTCCTTGATTACACCCCTGGGCGTTTGTTCTTGGAGCGTGTTGGTGGCGGGTCCCCGTGGAGCGTCAGCGTCCGAAGATGTGCGCCCTGGAATGAGGATGTGCGCGGGATGAGAGGGTGGCCTCATGAGGATGGGCACACCTCGTCCGGCCCCCGCCAACAGCAATCCAGAACAAACGCTGAGGGGCTCCACCAGGCACCCACGGCACCCATGGCAACCACGAGGCTAAAGGGTCCGCGAGGGGGGGGCAGCCCCAAGGCGAGGGGGCTATGCCCGGGTTCCAGATCCGTCTCCTCCCTGGGATTTTGGTTGGGGTCGTGGTCGGGGTGTTGGCGCTTCCCTTCCACACCACTCGGAGGAGCGGATGTCGATTCCTGCACCCCCCGCTCTCCGCGGGCCCTCAGTCCGCCGGCTCTGTCCTCTACTGCACCAGATTCGGAGAAGACCCAGAACTGGAATCTCAGCCATGATGTAAGGCGTTAGATCCGCTTTTGAACCGCTTGGGAGCTTCTCGGGGAGTCCGAATATCAGTTTGAGGGCCGGGAGGCTTCCCGAGTCGTCCCGGCCGCGGTGCCTTTCGCTGAACGGAGGCCCCGGAATACGGGAGCGTTCAGCGTTGGTAACCTATACGGTCCCCTTCGCTGAACGGAGCTCCCCACATCGCGCTGTGCGTTCCGCGTCAGGAACCTATATGGTCACCTTTGCTGAACGCAGTTCGAAAACGTGGTGTCCGTTCAGCATTGGGCACCTGGGTCCGTCCCCAGGCCTCCCCAGCGTAGATCTCTCGCCCATCAGGCTCCGGATTCGCCCGTCCAGGACGTCGGGGGACCTGAGAATTCCCGTCTCCGGGGCCGGCGGCACCTGTCCTCCCTGGCAGACACCCGGTGACCGGAGTGAGGACGATCAGGATAGACACCCCGGCGAACCACGACCCGACGATCCCGGTAGACACCTCGTGACGGCGGGGCGAACGAGGGCTGCCCCGCCGGGACGCCTCCCTCGCTGCCGGCCCGCGGCATGGACCATGCTCCTGCTTGCATCTGACGGCTGGATGCGTGTCCCGCCGGGAAGAGATGCGTGTCCCGCCGG
>REEG01000265.1 GCA_007695195.1 Gemmatimonadales bacterium
AGAAGGGCGAAGGGCTCGTCGGCCTCCCGGGCCAGATAGAGCTGCCGGAGGGGGTCGGCGTGGCACGCCGCCAGATGCTCGGCGGTGCGGGCCCGGCGCCGCTCGCTCTGGACCCGCTTGGCGATGCGGTAGAGGACCCGGGGGCCGGTGAGGTCCACGATGAGGGTCGAGCCGCCGTGGAAGCGGTGGGCCGGGACGCCGGCCTCCTCGTCGGCGGGAACGTCCACGGACTGGGTGAGGGAGACCACCACCTGGGGCACGGTCCGCCCCCCGGGCCCGGAGCGAAGGGCCCGCCGGAGTTCGTGCACCTCGAAGGGCGCTTCGGGGTCGAGCCCCAGCTCCCGGGCGAAGGCGGGCTCGGCGCCGAACCCCTTGGCCAGGTGCCCGTGGAGCCGCCGGCGCGCCGCCCGGGTGGCGTGGAAGAGCTCCTCCCGATTATCCAGATAGAAGCAGTCGTCGGCGTAGCGCTTGAGCTCTTCCATGATCCCCTCATAGCCCGCAACCAGGGCGTCGGCCTCGGCCTCGGAGATGAACCCCGACCCCATCCCCCGCCACCGGAGGGTGTCCACCGAGAGGTTCCGGGGGGTGTCGGGGGCCGGATTCCTGAGGTCCTGGGGGTAGATCCCCCAGCGCCGGAAGGCTTCCACGAAGGCCACCCGGTAGTGGAAGCGGTCCCGGGGGACCGCGTCGGTATCGGCGGTGATGAGGGCGCGGAGGTACTCGAAGAAGGTGACGTCCACAGGGGGAAGGTAGTCCAGCGCCCGGATGCACATCTCCAGGACGTGCTGGGCGGCCCGGGTGGCTTCCTCCGCCAGGCGATTCACCAGGTCCGGGTGGACGGCCCCTTCGGCCAGCACTCCGGTCCCCCCGGTGTAGATCCGGTAGAGGTCGGCGGTCCGGGCCCCGTAGATGGTGAGGAAGGCGTCGAAGACGGCGGCCACCAGGATGGCGCCTCGGGCGTGGGGGGTATGCCGCCGCGTGAGCTCCGACGGATCCGGCGTGTTCCGGACCCACCGGCCTTCCTCCTCCCGGCCGATGGCTTCCCGGAGTGCGGCCCCCCGCCCCGTGGCCCGGCCGAACTGGGCGGCCAGACTCCCCAGGATGGTCTCGGCCTCCAGGTTGCCCCGGGTCCGGGCGATCTCGTGGCGGAGCACCCCGGGCATGGAGAAGTGCTGCATGAGGGCCACGATGTCGGCGAAGGCCTCGTGGAAGGCCAGGACGTCAGGGTTGGTGGGCTCCATGAACCGCCGCTGCATGCCGTCCAGTACGGCGTGGGCCGTCTCGTGGGCCACGATATCGTGGGAGAGGCAGGTGTGGATCCGGCTCCCGGGCATGAACCGGCCCCGGTCCTCGGCCACGGCGTCGAAGGAGCCGAAGAGGAGGGCCACCTCCCGGGGGCTGTAGAAGGCGTTGGCCTGCTCCAGATGGTGGGGCCGGATGGTGAGGTGCTGCACGTACTCGCTGTCGTCGCTCGGATCGCTCTTCATGCGGGGCCGCCAGAGCACCGGGCGGCCCAGCGCCGTCTCGAAGTGCTCGATGGTCTTCATGGCCACCGCATAGACCATCTGCTGGTGGAAGTGGCGATTGGGCTCGGAGGGCGCCCATCCGTCGGTGGCCAGGAGCCGGGGGTCGTTCAGATCCACCCCCGGGGCGCGGCCTCCCTCCGGTTCCGTGTCCCGCACCGCCACGTACTCGCCCACCGGCCCCTTCTGGAGCTTCTCCCACCGCACCTCCAGGGTGGCCTCGGCGATGCCGGCCCGATCGAACTCCCCGGCCAGCGCCGGATCCTTGGCGAAGACCCGGAGACGCCGGGCCGGGGGATCCTGGGGTTCGGGCTGACTCGCGAAGAAGTGGTGCCCGCTCCGGGGCTCGGGGTCCTTGGACTCGGGGGACATGAACTCCCGGCTCTTCCCCGTCACCGCGCAGTACCGATTGGCCATGTGGCGGCGGAGGGCGGTGGAGGCGCCCTCGTCCTCGGCGAGCCGTTCCAGGATCTGACGGAGGGTCCGGTGGGAGGGGGGCTCGGCGCCCTCCGGGTCGTCCATGATCTCCTGGAGGTCGGGGTTCAGGACCCAGCGCTGCAGGATCTCCTGGTTCAGCATCTCTTCCCGTACCGTGGGGCGGTCGATGCCCAGGCCGGTGAGGACCCGGAGGAAGGCGAAGGAATCCCGGTCCGACGGCGTCTGGGAGAGGCGCTGCCGCGGAGCTACCTGCAGGGCGTCGTAGGCCTGGAGGAGACCCTGGCCGAAGAGGAGTTCGGCGTCTCGCCGGTCCGGGACCCGGGCGCTGGAGAAGAGGGCGTGGCGCACCGCCTCGACCCGCGTCCAGTCCCGGGAGAGGGTGGCCCGGTGGTGCTGGAGCCAGAGGGCGGCGGCGGCGGCGATCTGGGGGGTGGCCGACGAGGTGCCGGCGCCGTTCATCCGGTAGAGGTCCTCGCACCCCATCCGCGCCCACGGGATGTTGGGGGTGAAGGCGGCCATGGCGCCCCGGCCCATGAGGCGGCGGGGGCCGTGGTTCCCTTCCATGGTGCGGAGACTGAGGAAGGCGTAGGGCTCCCCGTTGGCCATGACCCCGGCCGCGGCAATGACCCGGCCGTAGCGGGCCGGATAGACCAGGTTCCGGGTGGGGAGTCCGCTGACGTTGTTCCCGGCGGCGGAGACCACGCACATCCCCCCCAGGTAGGCGTCGTCGATGACCTCCCGCCAGGCCCGGGAGGGGAGCCCGCCCATGCTCATGGTGACCACGTCGCACTCCACCTCCAGGGCGTGGCGAAGCCCCCGGGCGAAGGCGCTGGTGCGGAGAAGGACGACCCGGGGAGCGATGCGGAGGGGGACCACCTCGGCCTCCGGGACCCCGCCCAGCGCCCTTCCTCCCCCGCCGGGGTGGTCCTTCCCGGCCAGGATCCCCAGCGTGCCGGTCCCGTGCCCCGAGTTGTCCATGAGGCGCACGGTGCGGCCCGGATCCTCGGCGCCGCCCCAGTCCCCTTCCTCGTCGGAGCGTTCCACGAAGTTTCGGGCCAGGTCGGCGCGGAGGTGGGCCGGGGTGCTCCGGTGAGCGGGCCAGTAGCCCGTGTCCAGATGGGCGACCCGGACTCGGGGGCCGTCGTCGGGGAACTCCACCGCGTCCCGGGCCCGGGCGAGCTGGGTGAAGTCGTCTTCCAGGTGCCAGCCGAAGACGTTGTCGGGCCCCTTGGCTTCCCCGCCTCCGGACTGCTGCGGCTTGGGACCGCAGTCGTCGCCCACGGCGAAGGGGGTGTCCGGTGGGCGCTCGGTGCCGGGCGCCGGGGGGATGTGGTTGTGGATCAGGTCCGGCTCGGCGAAGACCACATCGGAAGGGGCAACCCCGAGCTGATCGGCCACCCGGGCGTGGGCCGCGTCCCACCCGCCCCCGTCCCCTTCCCCGGCCGAGTCCGGGAGGTCCGCCAGGAACCAGCGCGGCGAGGCCCCGATCCCCAGCATGGCGTCGCGGTCGGCCTGGCCGTCGTAGAGGGGGCGGAGGTTGGCCCGGGATTCGGCGGCGCGAAGGGCCAGGGAGGGGTTCAGCTTGACCAGGATACGCCGGTCGGACATGGGGGGCCTCCGGAGTGGGCGGGGAGGAAGGACCTCACCTCAACATATGGCACCGGCGGCGGAGAGGGAAAAGGGCGCCCTCAGGGGACCAGCACGCCTCCCCGGTAGACCTTCATCCCCGCTGGGGTGTGGATGAGGAGGGTGGCGTCCGCTCGACCGTGGACCCTCATGAGATCCAGCATGAGCCCTTCCTCGCCGGGCCAGGGGTACCCGAAGATCACGTCGAACTCTTCCAGCGGCATTCCCATCTTCAGGTAACCCGACTCCCCTGTGGCGATGGTGCCGAGGCGTTCGTCACCTCCGGCCTGTCTCCAGCGGTATCCGGTGGGAAGGAAGCTCCCCGTGATGAAGCGGGCCTGCGACCCGTGCAGCCGGGCCAGCTCCCGGGCCTGCCCGGCGAGGCTGGGGTCGATCTCGATCCCATAGGCCTCAAAGCCCAGGAGATCGGCCATGATGGTGATGATACCAGTGGCCGAGCCCCACTCGAGAAAGCGCTGTCCCGGAGCCCGGAGGGCCACAAGCGTGGCCAGGACCACGGGATAGTCCGCCGCCACGAATGCGTGGAAGTCCTTCTGCCGGATCTCGTTGTCGAACCGGTCGAAGAGTTCCCACCCGGTGTGGCACAGGGCTTCCAAGCGCCGGCGGAGGGCTCCCTCCAGCTCGTAGGCGGCCACGGCGGAGGCG
>REEG01000195.1 GCA_007695195.1 Gemmatimonadales bacterium
GCCCACTTCTTCCGCGAACTCTCGGACCAGCACGTCGAACTCTGGCCCGACTTCACCCCGCAGATCAGCGACGCCGCCGGCGGCCACCGGAGACTTGCCATGGAGACGCGCATTCCGTCCCCCTACCTGACCGGTGAGACCGGGGTTGTGAGCCTCACCTTCGGCACGGGCGATCTGACCTTCACCACCTCGGCCAGCCTGGCGGCCCTGGGTGGATCGGAGGACATCACGTTGGTGACGGCGGACCTGTCTGCGGTGGAGGGGTGGGATGCCACCTGGGCCCCGACCCCGGGCGCAACGGTGCAATGGACCATCCAGGTGACGGCGGTGAGCACCCTGGAGGCGGCCCGGAGGAGCTTCTGCGGCCAGGAGGCCTGGGTCCGGATGGCGGGGGTGTCGGGGACGCGCTGAGGGCGGACGTCGGAACGACGGACGGGGGTGGGGGATTCCAACAAGAGGAGCATCGAGCTTCCGGAACCCGTTTCCTGCCCTCACATCTCCTGCGAGGTCCCCCGCCGTGAAAGCCTCCGATCTACTGGTCCGCTCTCTGGAAGCCGAGGGGGTGAAGACGATCTTTGCCGTCCCCGGTGAGGAGAATCTGGACCTCATCGAGTCTCTCCGTCTGTCGTCCATCCGGCTGGTGGTGACCCGCCATGAGCAGGCGGCGGGGTTCATGGCCGCCACCCTGGGGCGACTCACCGGGCGACCGGGGGTGGTCCTCTCCACCCTGGGACCGGGGGCCACCAACCTGGTCACCGCCGCAGCCTACGCCCAGCTCGGCGCCATGCCCATGGTGATGCTCACGGGCCAGAAGCCCATCCGCACGAGCAAGCAGGGCGCCTTCCAGATCATCGATGTGGTGGGGATGATGCGGCCCCTCACCAAATACACCCGTCAGGTGGTGGGCGCCGACGGCATTCCCTCCCAGCTTCGCGAGGCCTTCCGCCTGGCCCGGGAGGAGCGGCCCGGGGCCGCCCACCTGGAGATCCCCGAGGACATCCTTCGGGACCGCTCCGACGCCGAGCCCCTGGAGTCCGGGTTCGTCCGGATTCCCGTGGCGGAGGAGGAGAGCGTCCAGAAGGCGGCCGACCTCCTGGCCGGAGCCCGTCGCCCCCTTCTGGTCATCGGGAGCGGCGCCAATCGGACCCGGGCCTGCCGGCGCCTGGACGACTTCGTGACGGCGCTGGGCATCCCCTTCCTCACCACCCAGATGGGGAAGGGCGTGGTGGATGAGGCATCGGATCTCTATGTGGGAACGGCGGCGCTCAGCTCAGGCGACTTCGTGCACCGGGCGGTAGAGGCGGCCGACGTCATCGTGAATGTGGGACACACGGTGGTGGAGAAGCCCCCCTTCATCATGGAGCACAACGGGGTGCGGGTGGTCCATGTGGACTTCAGCCCGGCGCGGGTGGATCCGGTCTACTTTCCCCACGTGGAGGTGGTGGGCGACATCGCCGACGCCTTCGAGCGCCTTCGCGCCGCGCTGCAGGGTCGGAGTGATTGGGATTTCTCCCACGTCTCCCAGATCCGGCGGGCCGCCCGGGATCACTTCCACGAGCGCGCCGCCTCCGACGAGTTTCCCATGCGCCCGGAGCGCCTGGTTCGTGACGTGCGCTCCGTTCTCCCCGGAGAGAGCGTGGTCACCCTGGACAACGGGCTCTACAAGCTCTGGTTCGCCCGAAGCTACGAGGCCCACGGCCAGAACTCCCTCCTCCTGGACAACGCTCTGGCCACCATGGGCGCCGGCTTCCCCTCGGCCATGGCGGCGCGCATGGTCCATCCCGACCGGCCCGTGGTTGCGGTGTGCGGCGACGGGGGCTTCATGATGAACTCGCAGGAGCTGGAGACGGCGGTGCGTCTGGAGTTGGACCTGGTGGTGGTGGTCCTCCGCGATGATGGGTACGGGATGATCCGGTGGAAGCAGGAAGAGCTGGGGTTCCCCGACTACGGCCTCTCCTACGGGAACCCCGACTTCGTGGCCTACGCCGAGGCGTACGGGGCCCGGGGACACCGGGTCACCGCCGCCCACGAGTTCGCGCCCCTCCTGGAGCGGTGCGTGCGGACCCAGGGGGTGGACGTGGTGGAGCTCCCCATCACCTACGCCCACGACAACCGGGTGCTGAACGAGGAGATCCCGGCGTTGGCCCGTGCCCTCTCACTCCCTCCTGCCCATACCGAATCATGAACGACTACCCCTTCTATCTGGCCAACGAAGCGATCCACCCCGCCGACCCCGACGCGGCAGATGCGTGGCTGCAGGTGACGGACAAGTACAGCGGCCAGGTCTTCGCCCGGGTGGGTCGGGCCGGTCCCGAGGCCATCCAGCGGGGGATCGCGGCGGCGGTGGAGGCGGCGGCTCCCATGGCGCAGCTCCGCCCCTACGAGCGGCAGGCCATCCTGGAGCACTGTGTGACCCGCTTCCGGGAGCGTTTCGAGGAACTGGCCGAGGCGCTGTGCCTGGAGGCGGGGAAGCCCATGGGCGATGCCCGGGGCGAGGTGACGCGCCTCATCGATACCTTCCGGGTGGCGGCGGAAGAGGCGGTTCGCTTCGGGGGCGAGGTGATGAACCTGGAGATCTCGGAGCGGGCCCGGGGCTACCGGGGGATGTGGCGGTGGGTTCCCATGGGCCCGTGCTCCTTTATCACCCCCTTCAACTTTCCCCTGAATCTGGTGGCCCATAAGGTGGCCCCCGCCATCGCCGCCGGCTGCCCCTTCGTCCTGAAGCCGGCGGAGCGGACCCCGGTGGGGGCCGTCCTCATAGGCGAGATCCTGGCCGAGACCGACCTTCCCCCCGGCGCCTTCTCCATTCTGCCGTGCGAGGTGGACGACGCCGATCCCTTCACCACCGACCCGCGCCTCAAGCTCCTGAGCTTCACCGGCTCGCGGCAGGTGGGGTGGATGCTGAAGGAGCGGGCGGGGAAGAAGAAGGTGACGCTGGAGCTGGGCGGGAATGCGGCGTGCATCGTGGACGCCGACGCCCATGTGGACGATGTGGTGGACCGGCTCATCACCGGCGGCTTCTACCAGTCGGGGCAGAGCTGCATCAGTGTGCAGCGGGTGTTGATCCATGACGACGTCTACGAGGCGGTGGTGGAGCGCCTGGTGGCCCGGGTGAAGGAGCTGACGGTGGGAGACCCCCGGGACGAGGACACCTTCATCGGGCCGGTCATCTCCCAGGATGATGCCCAGCGGATCGTGTCGTGGATCCGGGAGGCGGAGGAAGGGGGGGCGCGGGTTCTCACCGGCGGGGGCCGGGACGGGGTCATGGTGGAGCCCGCCGTGGTTGAGGACGTTCCCAGGGGCGCCCGCCTCTACCGGGAGGAGGTGTTCGGGCCGGTGGTGGCGGTGAGCCGCTTCTCTGATTTCGACGCGGCGCTGGCGGAGGCCGACGACAGCCGGTACGGCCTTCAGGTGGGCATCTTCACCCGGGACATCCACCGGGCCCACCGGGCCTGGGACCGGCTGGAGGTGGGCGGGGTGGTCATCAACGACGTGCCGTCGTTCCGCGTCGACAACATGCCCTACGGCGGGGTGAAGGACTCGGGGCTCGGGCGCGAGGGGGTGCGCTTCGCCATGGAAGACATGAGCGAGCAGCGCCTCCTGGTGATCCGGTCGGAGTGATGCGGCGCCTCCCCCGCCGGTCCATCCATCAGGTCCCGCAGAAGGTGGTGGTGACCCGTTCCGCAGCCTCCGGCGGGCGCTGCAGCTCCTCCTCGCCGGGTTGATCGTCGAAGGGGCGGGCCAGGACGCGCAGGAGCCGCCGGGCCGGGGTAAGGTCCAGGCGCTCCACCGCCGCGTCCACCGCCTCCTGGGCCAGATGGTTCCGGAGGATGAAGGCCGGGTTGGTGGCCAGCATCTCCCGCCGGCGGGCGTCGTCGTCCCGCCCTTCCGCAGCCAGCCGGGCCCGCCACGACTCGGCCCACCCGTCGAAGGCCGCCGGGTCGGCAAAGAGGCGGCGCACCGGTTCGTCCCCGGAGGGGTCGGTGGCGGAGAGGCGGGAGAGCTCCCGGAAGGTGAGGGTGAAGTCGGCCTCCTCCTTGGCCATGCGGGCCAGCAGGTCCTCGGCCAGCTCCGCTGCCCCGTCGTC
>REEG01000054.1 GCA_007695195.1 Gemmatimonadales bacterium
TACGGAGGGGGTGGGATTCGAACCCACAAGCCCTTTCGGGCGCCGGTTTTCAAGACCGGTGCAATAGCCGTTCTGCCACCCCTCCAGGAGGTGTCGGGCTCTAAAGCTCAGGGCAGGAGGGCACCGAAGCAAGGGGCATGAAGCCGCCGTCCCGCCGCGCACGGGCAAGGGGCGTGGTCCTCCGCCTCTCGCGATTCACGGGTAGCCTGGCAGCAACCCGCTTCACTACCTTCTTCCATTGCCTCCTTTCACTGCCTCCGGGGAAGATGTGGACTTCCCTTCCCCCTGACCTCGACCCCGTGATCCCAGAGCACGCCGCTACCATGCTCCGCTTCGTCCCCTTCGTCCTCCTCCTCGCCCTCACCGTGGGAGGTTGCGCGCCGGGCCTTGGTACCTCCAGGACCCCGGCTCCCCCCGCCAATCCCCTTCTCCAGCCGGAATCGGAGGCCATGGACGCCGAGGTCCCCGGCCCTTTCAAGGTGCTCTTCGAGACCACGGCGGGAGACTTCGTCCTGGAGGTAGAGCCGGAGCTGGCTCCAGTGGGTGCCCGGCGGTTCTACAACCTGGTGCGCCATGGGTACTACGACGGCGTGCGCTTCTTCCGGGTGGTCCCGGGGTTTGTGGTTCAGTTCGGGCTCCACCCTGATCCGGAGGTGAGCGGCCTCTGGCGCGAGCAGCGCATCCCCGACGACTCGGTGGCCACGTCCAATCTCCGGGGAATGGTGAGCTATGCCATGGCCGGCCCCGACACCCGCACCGTGCAGCTCTTCATCAACCTGGTGGACAACACCCGCCTGGATGACTCCGGATTCGCCCCCTTCGCCCGGGTCACAGGAGGGATGGACACGGTAGATCGTCTCCACGGCGGATACGGCGATTCACCACCCCGAGGGGAGGGTCCGGTGCAGGACCGGATCACCGCTGAAGGGGAGGACTACCTGGCCTCGGAGTTTCCCCTCCTGGACCGTATCGTGCGAGCGAGGATCCTCCCGGAGTGATGAAAGGACCGCCCTAGCGCCTCACCGATACGCGATGCAGTCGATCTCCACCCGGAGTCCGGGGTCGGGGAGTGAGGCCACCTGCACGGTGGTGCGAGCCGGGCGCTGGTCACCGAAGACGCGGGCATAGACCCGGTTCATGGCCTCGAAGTCCCGCAGGTCGGTGAGGAAGACGCCGCAGCGCAGTACCTTCGAGAGGTCGGACCCTCCGGCCTTCAGGATCGCCTCCATGTTCCGGAAGACCTGCTCGGTCTGGCTCTCCACATCGAGCCCCACCAGGCGGCCGGTGGCCGGGTCCGTGGCGCCCTGGCCGGACACGAAAATGAGGCGTTCGAACCCCATCCCCGGAGAGTAAGGTCCAATGGGAGCGGGGAGGCCGTCGGCGATGATGGGGTTGTGCATGGGTGGGTTCGGTTGCTCTTGGAATAGATGCGCTCCCCCGGGACGCGCCCCGGGGGAGCCACAGTTGGTCAGGACGACTCACACCGTCCCGAGGTGGTTGCGGAGGGTATTGAAGTAACCGTAGTTCATGGTCCATTGACGATTCGGGTGATCCCGGACCACCTCATTCGCCCGCACGGCGATATCCCCGCGAAATGACACGGATCCTCCGGAGGGCGTGGTGGTGAAGTCGATGAGGGTCTTGGCCTTCATCAACAGGGAGTCGTCCACGCCGGGAGCCGTGATGTAGACCCACGAGTTGAATGACGTCTCGGCCAGCAGGATGGACCAGGCGTTCTGCTTCCCTGTCACCGTGGTGGGGAGCGCCTTGATCTTCATCCCCCTCAGACTGCTCCCGAACCCGATCCCCGACTTGAGTTGGTTGGCGTAGGGATCTCCCACTGTGCTATGACGCGCGTTGCAGGTGATCAACTCCACCGTGTTCAGACCAGGGTTGACCTTCTTCCAGTCCTTGATGACCTCGTGCAACTCCCGTGGAGTCTTGCCACACAGCCGGTACGAATCGCCGTGCCCCCAGAAGGTCAGCGTATGGAGTCCCGGGACCTGGGTCGCCTGGGTTGTGGCGATGTCTCCGCATCTGGAGCCGGGAGTGACGTTGGACAGGGCTTGCGCCCGTGGCCCGTGGGATCCGTGACCGCCCTGATACAGGAACTGGATCATGTGTCGCTTCTCGCTGATGGCTGGTGTGGACGTTCTCGAACGGGATGAGGGGGGGTCGAGTTCATCTCGTCACCCCCTCCACAGGTTTCGGCAACTCCGTCTCAGCGCTCGACCGCCTCCCCATTCACCCGCGCCCACTGGCTGTACCAGTCATCCATATACAGGATGGTCCGCATGGCGTTGGAGGGGCGGGTGCCGGTGCCGTGGTACTCCTCGTTGAACCGGAGCATGCGCACCGGAATCCCCAGCACCTTCAGCGCCGCGAAGTACTCCTCGGTCTGGGGCATGGGGGTACGCAGATCCAGCTCCCCGGTCATGAGGAGGGTGGGGGTGGTGACGTTCCCCACGTACATGATGGGGGACTGCTCCAGCCACCGGGTGGGGTTCTCCCAGAAGGGCTCGTGGAAGAAGCTCATGGTGAAGAAGGGAATGTCGGTCTGGCCGAACATGCTGATCCAGTTCGTCACCGGACAGCGCACGGCGGCGGCGGCGAAGCGGTCCGTGTGGCCGATGGCCCAGCTCGACAGGACCCCTCCTCCCGAGCACCCTCCCACGTACTTCCGGGTGGTGTCCACCCATCCCCGCCCCACCATCTCATCCACGGTGGCCATGAGGTCTTCGTGGTCCACCCCGGGATACCGGAAGTTGATACCCCGGGCGAACTCCTCGCCATAGCTGGTTGAGCCCCGGGGATTGGTGTACAGGACCAGGTACCCCATAGCCGCCCACGCCTGGTAGTTGAAGTTGAAGGCCACGGTGTAGTCGGCGAAGGGGCCGCCGTGGATCTCCATGAGGAGGGGGTACTGCCGCGAGGGGTCGAAGTTCGGGGGCTTCACCACCCACCCATGCACCGGGGTCCCGTCGGCGGAGGTGGTCCAGAACTCCTCCACCTCCCCCAGGCGGACAGAGCCCAGGAGCGCCTCATTGACCTCGGTGAGCTGCTCCACCGCCGAACCCGGGCGGAGGGGGAAGCGCACCACGTCCGGCGGCGCCTGGGGACCGGTCCGCACCCCCACTCCGAAGGCCTCGCGCCCGCCGGCCATGGAGTTCAGTGAGACCAGGTGGTTCCCGGAGGTCACCTCCTGAATGGCGCCCGAGAGGGGGATGTAGCGGATGTTCCGGGTCCCGTGGTGGGTCACCGCCGCGTACACACCGGCACCGTCCGGGGCCCAGATCACATCGGCCACCAACCGGTCCAACTCTTCCGTGAGATTCCTCATCCCACTCCCGTCCAGGCCGATGACGTGGAGGTAGGGCTGGGAATAGGTATCGGGCTGATCCGGATAGCCGAGGAACGCAACCTGGCGCCCGTCCGGCGAGACCACCGGATTCGTCCAGAAGCCGTCGGGGGGGGTGATCTGCCGGATCTCCCCCGACGCCCGGTCCAGGGCGTAGAGGTGGGACCGGCGATACACCGAGTCCCAGTCCCCCGTCCACCCGTCGAAGACGATGGTGCCCCCATCAGGGGTGAAGGAGAAGTTCACGGCCCCTACCAGCCCATCGAAGCGGGAGCCCACATTCCACTCCCCATCGGTGAGCTGCCGAGGGGCGCCCCCGTGCTCGGGAACCTGGAAGAGGTGCATGAAGCCCCGCCGCATGAACCCCTGGAAGTCCTGCCGGTAGTGGAGGTCATCGATGACCCGAGGCCCCTCGGTCCAGCGCGCGCCCTCCGGAGGCGAAGGCAGGGTCACGTCCCAGCGGCTGGGATTGGGGACCAGGGAGGCGAAGACAATGTGCCGGCCATCCGGGGTCCAGCGGGGATCCCGGGGCGTCTGCTCCATCCGCGTGATCTGGCTGGTGGCCCCCTCGGCGTCCATCCACCGCACGAACACCTGAGTCGTCCCCTGGTCCCCTTCCGCCAGATAGAGGATTCGGGTGCCGTCCGGCGACCAGCGCGGCGAGCTCCCCTGGGTCAGGAGCCGCTGACGGGAGCCGTCGGCGTCCATGATCCAGAGCG
>REEG01000052.1 GCA_007695195.1 Gemmatimonadales bacterium
ACTTCGACCAGTCCCCGGCCTTCGATCTCGTCGCTCCCGACGCTCCCCCGGAGTTCGCGTTCGATCAGTCCTTACCCGACGGCTGGGAGTCCTGAACCTCCTTCCCGCCGACTCCCTGCCGTTCCGGTGCTCGCACCGCGGCGTCCGCCACCGCCCATTCGAACATCCTCCCGGCCCCGATTCCCATCGCCCTTCGTCCACCTCCCCTCCGCCTGCTCTCCGGCGCTTCCCGCCCTCACGTCAGGCCCCACCTTCCTCGACTCGTCGAGCGCTTGCTCAGCCAGAACCCGCGCCCTACCTTGCCTCCGCCTCCAACAGGGCGGTTGAAACTCCTATTCCTCCCACCGATGTGATTCGTGGCGCTGACGGGTGCGCTGGCGGCCTCGGGTCCCGATGGCCATGTTGCCACAATGATGATTGAAGCCTACCGACCCGACCTCCGTTTCGCGCTGGCATTGTCCGCGCTCACCCTCCTTCCGGCGGCGGGTGCCGCACAGGTGCAAGGCACGTCCTTCGAAAGCGAGGGCGTCGAGTTGAAGGCCTATTTCCATCACGCCTCGGATGAAGCGCCCCGGGCCGTGGCCATCTACCTCCAAGGCAACCCGGGCGGGCCGCTCCCAGCAAGCTCCGTCGTGGCGGACGAGTTGACCTCCGCAAACGTCGCCGTGCTTCGATTCAACTACCGCGGCCTGTGGGGAAACGGAGGCGACTTCATGTTGACAAACGCGATCGGTGACCTCAATGCGGCAGTGGATTTCCTGTCTGCTCCCGAAACCATGGAGCGCTTCGGGCTCCCTCCTTCACCGATCCTCGTCATCGGTTACAGCTTTGGCACGGCCGTGGGTCTGATCGGCGCTCGTGACGACGACCGCATTGCCGGTGTCGTCAGTCTCGCCCCGTGCGATCATGGATATTTCGGCGCCGAGATCCCGAACCCAGACTCGAAGATCCGTGATTTCCTTGACGAGACCCGTGAGTCGCTCTTCGGTGAGAACGGGGTCATCGATCAGGACGGAGCGATCTTCATGGACGACCTCGCGGAGAACGCCGCGCGCTACAGCTTTACCCGGGACGCAGAGGCCCTGCTGGGCAAGAAGCTCCTGTTCATCGTCGGTCTGGACGACCAGGTCTGCTACGCAGAGGATCACTTCTTTCCACTGTACCGTGAGCTGAAGGCGCTGAGCCATCCCGCCCTCGACGTCCGGGTCCTCGAGACCGACCACGGTTTCTCCGGCGTCGGCATGGATGCCGTGATGCGTATGGCAGTCGAGTGGGTCAGGGGAGTTTTCGGGACCGGAGCACCTGGCGCCCCGGCCCAGAAAGCCAGGTGAGGCTGACAGGTTTTCTGCAGACCCTTCGCGCCCGCTCCCCATGGCGCCCATGCAGGACATGTGGAGCAGCACCGGACGCGGGACGGCCGCTTCCTGGCCTACACCTCCACCGACGCCCACACCCCGGCCGAGGTCTTCGTGGCCCGGGGCGACGGCACGGGAGAGGTGCGCCTCACCGGGTTCAACGATGCCTGGCTCACCGAGGTCCTGCTGAACCCGGCCCGGGAGATCCTCTGGCAGGTGGCCGACGGCACCGAGATCCAGGGGTGGGTGATCCCCCCGGTGGGCCACGTCCCGGGGGAGGAGGGCGCCGGCCAGGACGCGACCCGCCGCTTCCCCCTGGTGGTGAAGGCCCACGGCGGGCCCAACGCCATGTACGGCCACACCTTCTTCCAGACCTTCCACAACCTCTCGGCCGCAGGCTTCTTCGTCTTCTACCCGAATCCCCGGGGCTCCACCGGCTATGGCCACGCCTACATGCAGGCCATCCAGGGGAGCTGGGGCCTCGTGGACGAGGAGGACTTCCTCACCGGGCTCGACGCGGTGCTGGCCGCCTACCCCGAGATCGACCCGGCCCGGGTGGGAATTGCGGGGGGCAGCTACGGCGGCTATGTGACCAACTGGCTCACCGCCCGGAGCGACCGCTTCGCCGCCGCGGTGACCAGCCGCTCCATCACGAACCTGGAGAACCTCTGGGGGACCTCGGATGCGCTGGGGACGCTGGAGACGCACTTCTTCGGCACGCCCTGGGAGGAGCCGGAGCGCTACCGGCTGGCCTCCCCCATCCACTACGTGCAGAACGTCACGGCTCCCACGCTGGTGATCCACAGCGAGCAGGACCACCGGACCCCCATGCAGGACGGGGAGCAGTGGTTCATGTCGCTCCAGGCCCTGGGGGTCCCGTCGGAGTTCGTCCGCTACCCCCGCTCCTCCCACGGGCTCTCCCGCACCGGTGAGCCCTGGCTCCTGGTGGACCGGCTGGTCCGCCTCCAGAGCTGGTTCGAGCACTGGCTGCTGGAGGGGGGAGGCGACGGCTGACGCGCTGCGGGGTCCGTCACCGGGGCGGGGGGGGTGCTGAGCGGGGTGGGCCCGGCCAGCGGGGACTGAGGTCCCGGCGGCCAGCCCTGCGCAGGATTGGCAGGACGGAGGATTGGCAGACGCAGGTGACGCATCCGACCATGGCCCCGCCCACCCGTCACCGTTGGGTTAGGAGATGACGGCTCATGCCGCCTCCCAGACCGTTCGCCGTTGGTCGGGCGCCACCCCTGCCCAGGCGTACCGCCCGAGCGGTGCCGTCTACCGCCCCCGCCGCCCCACCGAGACCCCCCTGTACCCGGTGGTCCAGCATCACCTGGAGACCTTTCTCGCCGAGGCGCAGGACTCTGGCCCCATGGGCCGGGGCGTCCCCCGGTGGGTGGAGCGCGACTTCCGCAGCTACCTGCGCTGCGGCATCCTGGCCCACGGCTTCGCCCGGGTGCGCTGCACGGACTGTGGGCACGACCGGCTCCTGGCCTTCTCCTGCAAGGGTCGGGGGGTCTGCCCGTCGTGCAACGCGCGCCGCATGGCGGAGGTGGCGGCCCACCTGACCGACGCGGTGATCCCGCACCTTCCCACCCGGCAGTGGGTGCTCTCCGTGCCCAAGCGGCTTCGGCCCTTCCTGCACCAGACGCCCGAGGTGGCGAGTGCCGTGCTCGCCATCTTCCTCCGGGCGCTCCGGGCAGCGCTCCGAGACGCGAGTCCGGGAGCGCCGGCTGCGCTTCGCGACGCGCAGCTCGGAGCCATTTCGTTTCCGCAGCGCTTCGGGAGCTCGTTAAACCCGCACCATCACTACCACGTGCTGGCCCTCGACGGCGTGGTCTCCGGAGGCGTCGAGCGCGGAGTCCGGCTTCACGAGGCCACCCGACTCGACGTGCATGACGCAGAAGCCCTGGCCCGCACGGTGCAGCGCCGCGTCCTGCGCTGGTTTGCCCGGCACGGGTTCCTGGCTCCCAACGCTCGCCTGAGACCCATCGTGGTCTCCATCGGACGGCCCGCGGCCGACGAGCCTCCGGCCGATGCGGAGTATGCGGAGTCCCCACCGTCTCCCGGCCCTGCCTCCCCCTCCGTCGCTCCGCCCGGACCCTCTCGCGAACTGGCACCGACCGGCACCACGCCAGCCAAGCCGCGTGCACGATCCAGCCGCATGCCCAGCCGCATCCTGTGGGCCCGGCTCCTGGTTCGCATCTACGAGGTGCTCCCGCTCCTGTGCCCCGCGTCTCCCCCGCCCGGGGCCCTCCCCAGGCCGAGCTTGACCTCGACCAGTCCCCGGCCTTCGATCTCGCCGCCCCCGACGCTGCCCCGGAGTTACCTTCGCTTCGCTCCGGTGAGCCGGCGGGATACCTTCTCTGCCATTCGTCACGGGGTTCAGCCCGCACGGGTTCGAGTTCGATCAGTCCGCTCCCCATGACTGGGAGGCCTGAGGCACGACCCCGTCCGGGCCGAGGCCGAGCTGGGTGTCTTCTGGGAGATCTACGGGGTGGGTCCTGAAGAGGAGATCGATCTGTCCCTGTCGGCCACGCCTGACAGCCGGGGGTTCCTGCGCCGACTCGGCCAGGCCCTCCGAATCCTCGACCGGCCCTCCACCATGGCCTTCACCTGGAGGGAGGCACCGGGCGAGGAGGCCATGGCTGGGCGGGCCCTCCGCCTCGACCTCTCCCGCCTCGAGCCGGGCCGCTACACCTTCCAGGTGAACGCCCGCGACG
>REEG01000050.1 GCA_007695195.1 Gemmatimonadales bacterium
GGGTTCACGGGGTCGCCGCCGGCGCTTCCACCAGCGCCCGCCACCGGGGGCTCTCTTCCTGGCCGCGGGGACGCTTTCCGGTGATGAGGGCGATCTGGGTCCCTTCGTGGTCGTAGAGTTCGAGGGCGGTGACCACCCCGGTGGACGTGGGCTTGCGAACGACCCAGGCCGAAGTCACCCCCTCCTCGCGGAGGTGCAGGTTGAAGCCCGGGTCCAGGACGTTGTACCAGGGACCCACGGCCTCCAGGCGCTGCACCACGCCCGAGTGGATCTGCACCACGCCGCGATTCCCCACGAAGACCATGAGAGGAACCGACCCCGTGGCCGCTCCCTCCAGGACCTCCCGGTGGGCCCGGGTGGAGACGGGCCAGGCCAGATCCCTCCCCGCCAGCCGCAGGGCCTGGGTCCGACCGACGCCGAACTGCTGCAGGAGGCGGTGGAAGTCATGGGTGTCCTGGAGAGCGAGCCACGCATCCCGAAGGCCCCGGCGGTCCACGTCGTCATCGGGCTTTGCCGGTGGAGTGGGAACCGGAGGGCGCACCACCAGCCCGGGATCCTGATCCGGATCCGCCATGTCCGTGGCGAGTCCTTCGAGCTTGGCATGGGGCCAAATATCTCCGCCGGTTGCCGGCTGTCGTCGGCTTCCTTCTTCCTCCGAACGGCCCTCTTCGTCTCCACCACTGTCCCCGGCGTCGCCCTCTCCGCGAGGGTACGCCTTGTGGACGGCGTGCCCATGGACGTCGAAGAACTGGATGCTGGGGTGCAGGCCGTACGATTCGTCTTCCCGGACCAGGTAGGCCGAGCCCCATCGGGTGAGGAAGAGCCTGAGGTCGATCCCCTCATCCAGGACCTGACCCATGGCCCCGAAGTCCTCCACCCGTCGGTAGATCCCATCCTTCTCAATGACACAGTGTTCGTTTCTGGTGAGCGCCATCATGGTACCCAGGGGCTCCAGGGCCTTGAGGAGCTGAACCCAGGGGCCGCGAAGTCGGGTGACTCCCCGGCCCACCAGGGAATCCACGAGCTGGGCTTCGGTGACCTGGAGGCGATGGGCGGCCTCCCGGGCTCGGAGGCGCGGGTCCTCGGCGCGGAGTTCTCTCCAGCGGTGGGAGAGTGAATCGGGGCGGGCCGGTGGTGAAGACATGGAATCAGCTCCTTGAGTGGGGGGCGAGTACGCCCCGGGGAGAGGGATGAAGTGGCCCGGGCGGCCTACGCCCGAGGCGGCGCAGGGCGGGGCATGGTACAACCCAGGGGCACCCGCTGGGGTGCTCCCAGATCTGGCAGGGCAGTCCGAATACCTCCTCGATGCGCTGGGCGGTCAGTACCTCCCGGGGAGCGCCGAGGGCGGCGGGCTCTCCCTGCGACAGGATGAGCACCCGATGGGCATGGAGGGCCGCCAGATTCAGGTCGTGGAGGACGGCCACCACTGCGCACCCCTCGGCGGTCAGCGCCGAGCAGATCTCAAGCATCTCGTGCTGATGCCGTGGGTCCAGGTGGTTCGTGGGTTCGTCAAGAAGGAGGAGCGCCGGCTCCTGAGCCAGGACCCGAGCCAGGTCGACCCGTGTGGCCTCTCCGCCGGAAAGGGTGGGGTAGATCCGAGGCGCCAGACTCCGGGCGCCCACCCGGTCGAGGGATCCGTTCACCACCTCGTCATGCCTCGTGCCGGGGGTCCGGTGTGGATGCCGACCGAGGCGCACCACCTCCTCGGCGGTGAAGGGGAACGCCAGGTGCCTGCGCTGCTGCAGAAGCGCCCGGATCCGAGCCAGGTCCTCCGGGCGCCGGGCGCTCACCGGGGCTCCCCGAAGAGCGACGTCTCCCTGAGATGGGGTCAGCTCTCCGGAAATCAGGCGAAGAAGGGTGGTCTTCCCGGCGCCGTTTGGGCCCAGGAGAGCCGTGAAGGTCCCGGGCTCGACGGTGAGGTCCACGGCCCGGACCAGCCAGCGGCCATCCACCTCGTAGCCGACCTTCACGACCTCAAGGAAGGGAGGATCTCCCCCCACCCGGGTTGCTCCATGTTCAGGCAAGGGCCACCTCCCGCCCATACCGGACCAGGAGCCAGAGGAAGAAGGGGCCTCCCAGGAGGGCCGTCACCACACCCACCGGGAGTTCGGCCGGCGCCGCCACGGTCCGGGAGAAGAGATCGGCCAGGACCAGGAGAAGCGCCCCGCCCAGGGCGCTTCCCGGAAGGAGATACCGGTGGTCCGGGCCTGCGGCCAGGCGGAACAGGTGGGGGACCACCAGGCCCAGGAAGCCGATCCCTCCGGCGGCGGCCACGGCGGCTCCCACCGCCAGGGCGACCCCGACGATGCCGATCTTCTTCACTCGCTCGACATGGACACCCAGGTGGTACGCCTCTCCCTCACCCAGGATCAGAGTGTTCAGCGGGCGGGCCAGGAAAAGGAGGGGGACCAGACCCGCGGCGATGAGGGGCGCGGACACACTCAGACTGCTCCAGGTCGCTCCTCCCAGCCCTCCCAGGGTCCAGAAGGTGAGGGAGCGAAGTTGCTGATCGTCGGCCAGGAAGAGGAGGAAGCCCAGGGAGGCGCCCACAAGGCTGTTCAGGGCGACCCCGGCCAGGAGGAGGGTGGCCGTCGAAACCCGGCCACCGCGAAGGGCCAGTCGCCAGACCAGCGCGGTAGCCCCCAGTGCGCAGAGGAAGGCGGCCAGCGACGGACCCCACAGGGCAAGCCAGGGAAACTGCAGAGCCAGAGCGGAGCCGAGGATGATCCAGAGCGCCGCGCCCAGGGAGGCTCCCGCCGAGACCCCGATGAGCCCCGGGTCGGCCAGCGGGTTCCGGAAGACACCCTGCAGAACGGCCCCCCCCAACGCCAGCGACGCCCCCACGGCGGCGGCCAGGAGTACCCGGGGGATGCGGATGATACGGAGGATGTCCTCTCCCTCTCCGCCAAAGATCAGGAGCGTGGGGATGTCCCTCAGGGGGATGGCGTAGGCACCGATGGACAGCGCCAGGAGGACGGCTCCCCCGAGCCCCCAGGCCAACGCCCCCATGGCGGTTCGGTACCGAACCTTCATGGACCCTCCACCCAGCTCACCCCGGTCCCCTCCGCCAGGGCGCTCCGGAGGTCCCGGGCGGCGCGTCCGGAGCGGGGACCGAAGCTTCCCAGGTAAAGGTCGTCCATGACCACCACCCGGCCCGTTCGACCGGCGGGGGTCTGGGCGATTCCCGGCAGCGTGAGGAGCCCCTCCACCCCTCCCACCGAGTCCAACCCGAGGGTATAGACCAGCAGGATATCGGCCCGGGAACGAGCCACCGACTCAGCCGTCATGGGGGCGCACCCTCGAAGATCGGGGGCGGCGTTTCGGGCCCCCGCCAGCGCCAGCATGACCCCCGGAGCGCTGTCGGGACCGCAGACGAAGGTGGACTGTGTGCCCCGCAGGTAGAGGATCAGGGTTCCATGATCGGGGAGGGGGTGTGCTTCGACGTCGCGCCGAAGGTGGCTGAGATCCTCATCGAGCCGGGCCAGGAGTACCTCCCCCTCCGACGTCCGGCCCACGGCGGCGGCCACCTCGCTGATTCGCTCCCGGGCCCCCTCAATGGACGCATCGGGAGAGACTTCCACCACCGACACGCCCGCCCCACGCAGTTGCTGGAGCACCACGGGAGGGGCGTAGTCGCGTGTGGTGAGGATGAGGGTGGGTCGGAGGGCCAGGATCCCTTCGGCGCTGATGCCGTTCCGGTACCCCACGTTTGGGAGGCTCTCGACCTCCGCGGGGTAGAGGGATGAGCCGTCCCGGGCGATGACCATGCTTCCTGCGCCAAGGGCGAAGAGGACCTCGGTGACGCTCCCTCCCAGACTGATGACGCGCTCGCTGGAGGAGGGAGTTTGGGCCGAGACCGGAGCCGGGTTCATGGCGCCAGCGGCCGTGAACCCGAGGATCAGAGCCATGGGTAAGGTGGTCGGTGACGGACGGCGCATGGGGACCTCACGTGAGTGGGGTGGGGGCGAAGGCCTTGGAAGCTGGGATGATCATGAAGCGGGGGAACACGGCAACGGCTATGGGAGATAGATGAGAATGAGTTTCAACACCAACATTTGCCGTGGGGGGG
>REEG01000226.1 GCA_007695195.1 Gemmatimonadales bacterium
AGGACGGGCTTGGTCGGGCCACCTACCCGGTCGTGATCCTGGACTGCCTCACCCTACTCCTGACCGGGGCGATCTTCGCAGGGGATGAGGGTTCCCCAGGGTTGCCGGATCCCGATGGGTTGGGTGAAGCGCAGGTCGAAGCTCGGGCTCAACAGGCTGTAGATGAACTGCTTGGCACTGCGGCGTGCCGCGCCGGAAGGCTTATCGTGGTCACCAACGAGCTCGGAATGGGAATCGTCCCCGAATACCCCCTGGGTCGGTGGTTTCGCGACGCCCAGGGTCGGGCCAATCAGCGGGTGGCAGCGGCGGCGGACCAGGTTGTCTTCATGGTGAGTGGAATCCCCTGGACGCTGAAGGGATCGCCGGACTCCTGATGGAACCGCCGGGATCCTGATGCTGAAGAAACCCATCTTGCCCCACCGCGCCAGGAAGTGGAGCTTGGAATGTTGCGGACCGGAGCCGGTAGCCGGCCCCGGGGCGCCCTTCCTTCCACCCCGACCCTTCCACCCTCCACATCGACACGGATCATGGCTGACACCCTCAAGTTCCTCCTTCCGGAAGATCGGATCCCCAAGGCCTGGTACAATGTGGCCGCCGACCTCCCCGAGCCCCTCTCGCCGGTGCTCCACCCGGGAACGGGCCAGCCCATCGGACCCGACGATCTGGCGCCCCTCTTCCCCATGGCCCTCATCGAGCAGGAGGTGAGCCAGGAGCGGTGGATCGAGATCCCCAAGCCCGTGCGCGACGTGTACCGGCTCTGGCGGCCCTCGCCCCTGTATCGGGCGCGGCGCCTGGAAGCGGCCCTCGATACCCCGGCCCGCATCTACTACAAGTACGAGGGGGTCAGCCCCTCCGGGAGCCACAAGCCCAACACCTCCGTGGCCCAGGCCTTCTACAACCGGGAGGCGGGGATCAAGCGCATCACCACCGAGACGGGGGCGGGGCAGTGGGGATCGGCGCTGGCCTTCGCCGGGTCCCTCTTCGACATCGAGGTGAAGGTCTTCATGGTGCGGGTGAGCTACGAGCAGAAGCCGTACCGGAAGGCGCTCATGGAGGCGTACGGAGCGGAGTGCATCCCGAGCCCCAGCATGGAGACGGAAGCGGGAAGGCAGATCCTGGCCCGGGATCCGGAGACCACCGGGAGCCTGGGGATGGCCATCTCCGAGGCGGTGGAGCTGGCGGCCACCAATGACGACACCAACTACGCCCTGGGGAGCGTGCTGAACCACGTCCTCCTCCACCAGACGGTGATCGGGCTCGAAGCCATGGAGCAGCTCGAGATGGCCGGGGACTACCCCGACGTCCTGGTGGGCTGCACCGGTGGGGGGAGCAACTTCGCCGGGATGGTCCTCCCCTTCTTGGGGAAGAAGTTCCGCGAGGGGACGGAGGTGCGGGTGTTGGCCACGGAGCCGGCGGCCTGTCCCACCCTGACCCGGGGGCGCTACGCCTACGACTTCGGCGACACGGGACACCTCACCCCCCTCATGCGCATGCACACCCTGGGCTCGAACTTCGTACCTCCCGGCTTCCACGCCGGGGGGCTCCGGTACCATGGAATGGCGCCCATCGTGAGCCACCTGCAGGAGCTGGGGCTTCTCGAATCCCGGGCCTACCACCAGAACCCCTGCTTCGAGGCGGGGATACTCCTGGCGCGTACCGAGGGGATCCTGGCGGCCCCCGAGGCCACCCACGCCGTGAAGGGCGCCGTCGACGAGGCGGTCCGCTGCCGGGAAGAGGGCGTGAGCGAGACCATCCTCTTCAATCTCTGCGGGCATGGGAATTTCGACATGGCCGCCTACTCGGAGTACTTCTCGGGGAATCTGGACGACCGGGACTACGACCCGGAGGCCCTGGAAGCAGGGCTGGCCGGCCTTCCGGAGATGGGATGACGGTGGAAACGACTCCCCTCCTCGGGCCCATCGCCAGGGCCCTGATTCCCGTGGATTCGGAGGCGGCCGGGAAGGTCTCCGCCCCGAACTACGACGAGTACCTGGATGACATGGAGGTCTTTCGGGAGATCCAGCGGCGTCCGTCGTGCGTCCTCACGGTGACCATGGCGCACTGCGCGGTCCGAACCCCGGACGAGATCCTGGAACAGGACTCTCCGGAGGCGCTGCAGCAGGCGGGAGAGGGGTTTCGGGCACTGGCCCGGAGTCCCCTCCTGCGACGGGTGGAAGGTGTCTTCGTCCTGTATGAGATCGTGGACCCCGAGCGCCCCGGTGTGCGGCAGATCGGACTTGGGGGGATGGCCCCGACCTCGGAGATCCGAACGGAAGGGCAGGAGGTGGGACGCATCGTCCGCAACGAGGGGATCCGGGAGGAGAAGGCCCGGGGCCGGGCACGACTCGTGGAGGCGACCCGAAGCATCATCGGGACGGTGAACCTGGCGGTGGAGGACCGGACCGGGAGGTTCGCATCCGTACTGGAAGGGGTGGCGGATCGGCGTCTGCCCGACCTGAAGGCTATCGACGAGCGCGGGTGCACGCACCGGATCTGGATCCTTCCCGCAGGGGGCGTCGATGCCGGCGAAGCCGTTGAAGCGCTGGAAAGGGAGCCCGAGGCCTACGTGGCCGACGGCAACCACCGAAGCGCGGCGGCGGCCATGCTGGGGCTTGAGGGGTTCCCGGCCGTCGTCTTCCCGGCCGGGCGCATGGGGCTGGCCCCCTACAACCGGCTCGTGGCAGTGGCCCCTCTCCCGAGGGTCCGGCTTGTGGAGAAGCTTGAGGGCTTCTTCCAGGTGGAGCCTCTGGCTGACATCCCCGAGGGGTTCCGACCGCAGGCCGTGAACCAGATCGGACTCCTGGACCGGGAGGGATGGCTGCGCCTCACTCCCGCTCCGGAACATCTGGCGTCCCTGGGCCCCGCCGACTCCATCGATGCCGCCATCGTGCAACGCCGGGTCTTCCAGGAGATTTTCGAGATCCGCGATCCGAGGGACGCCAGGCTCACCTTCGTGGGCGGCAATCGGGATGCAGCATGGCTCGAGGAGCAGGTGCGCTCCGGGGCCTTCGGCTACGCCGTGAGCCTGGCTCCCGTCACCATGGAGCAGTTCCTGGACGTGTGTCGCGCCGGGGAGTTCATGCCCCCCAAATCCACCTGGTTCCAGCCCAAGCTCCGGATGGGACTCTTCATGGTGGAGTTGGCATAGTAGATCGGGGAACGCCGGAGATTCCCGCGGCGTACAATTCGGTTACCGAGCTTCGGTGTGGTCCGGCTTCCGCTGCCGGACCATCATGCCATCGTCGCTTCGGTGTTCCTGCCGCCCCGGCTCGGACCCACCCCCTCCTTCCTGGAGATCCCGATGTCGCCCGTTTCCCTTTTCACCCATAGCACGGTCGCCCGCGCAGTCCGTGCCGTGGGAACCATGGCCGCTCTTTTGGTGGCCGCCCTCCTGGCACCATCCACCGCCGCCGCCCAGTCGCCCGTCTCCCCGGGGACCCTTTCCGTGTCGCTGGGGCTCGACAGCGCACCGGAGGCCGGCATCTGGTTCACCGCCACGAATCACACGCGGATAGGACTCATCGGCACGCTGGATCGACGCACACGGGAGGTGGAGGTCCCTGGAGGTGTTTCGGAATCTGAGAGTTGGATGCGGTATTCCGGTGGTCCTGCGGTGAAGTGGTACCTGGCAGGGAACAACCAGCGTGTGGCTCCCTTCTGGTACGTGGCTGGAACTGCCGGGGTGGATGATCCGCCCACGGATGCGCGGACCACGTCCTTCACCGCTGATCTGGGCTTCGGAGCCGACTGGTTCATTGTCCCTCAGATGAGCCTCGGAGGCACCACGGGACTCTCCATGGTCCGGGATCGTACCAAGACCGGGGACATGACGGTGACCGAGTCCTCCCTCCGCACCCTCACCGTCGGGATCAGGATGCACGTCTACTTCTGATCCGCCGACCCTCCCACGTCCGGGCAGCCCAGGTGCTCAGGCCCGGCCCATCCGGTCGCTCCGGTCCTCCGGGTCCTCGTCGAAGAAGTCCAGTTGATCCAGGGGCATGACCAGGGCGGTGAGGAGGTTCATGATGTGAGCCACCACCCGCTTCAGGT
>REEG01000147.1 GCA_007695195.1 Gemmatimonadales bacterium
CCAGGTTGTAGTCTCCCTGGAGGAAGACGGACTGATCGCTGATCACCGTGAGTCCCAGGATATCGGGAGGTGGGGGGTTCGTATCCCACGGGGCAGGCTGAACTGGGTCCGCCCCCAGGAAGGCGCCGTTCCGCAGCCGGACTCCGTACCCGGAGGAGGGATCGTTGGAGTCGGGCCCCAGCACCGTCAGGTACCAGACCAGGCCGCCGCTGGAGGTGTCGTCCAGCCGTCGCTCCGAGCTGGGACCGTCATTGAACAGATCCGGCTCCCGGTGCAGGCAGTTCATGAGCTCCCGGACGTTCACCTCCACCAGGACCCGTCGAGCGTTTCGCGCTCCCGCGTTCCCCTGGTTCTCCCGGCGATCCCGGAAGTTGTTGGACCACTCCACCGCCCGGGTCCCGGTATCGGAGAGCTCCGGGAAATCCGGACTTCCCGGCGATCCCGGATGGGCGTCGGGGATCGCCTCGTAGGTGCGCTGATCCGGGGCGAAGCCGGCCGCGCACGCCGGCTCTTCGTTCAGGATCTGGGTCAGCGCCTCATTGGCGGTGATGCCCTCGCGCCCCCCGGTGAAGGTCCGATTCGGGACCATGAGACGCCACTCCGTCGGGTCCGCGCTCCGAATATCCAGCGCCACAACCAGGTCCGCCGCTCGCCAGTACTCCCCACCCGGCTCAAAGGTGGCCCGGGGAGGGACATGGAGGGCATCCAGGTCCACCTCGATACGACCGTTCCAGGTATCCAGATACCCCTGATCCTTGACCCCTCGGGGACAGGTGATGGCGGGATTAGGATCGGTGGCCACGTCGGCGTCATCCACCCGGACCTGCCCATCACAGGCGTTGGCATCCTTTCGGCCCCGCCATAGTTCTCCCCCGCCCCCTCCCTCCCGACGGGCCACCGAGATCTCGCCCAGCACCTCCAGGAGCCCGTTCATGTAGAGGTCACCGTTCACATGGACCGGACCCGAGAGCGTCATGGTCTGCCCCGGGAGGATCTCCAGGTCCTTGTCGTAGAACGCGGCAAACTGGAAGAGGGGCACGAGCCGCGTCCTGAACACCATCTCCAGCATGGCCTCAGGGGAATCCTGGTAGGGTGGCGTGGCTTCGGAGATCACATGATAGCGATACTGGATGGCGTTCAGCCCAGCGAAGCGCTCTCCCGGTGGGATGGTGATCATCCGCTCGCTGTCGTCGGGATCGTTGTTGCGGGGATCTTCCGAGACGTAGGTGGACACAGTCCGGTTATTGAAATCGAACTCCATGCACCGGAAATCACCGCTTCCCTGGTTTCCAGATGAGCAGGCAGAGGTGGAGGCGGGGCTCGTCCCGGCCGGGCGCTGAAAGCCCTGGAAGGTGGCGCGCACCAGCTCGCCGCGGATATTCAGACCCGCTTCGGCGGCGTAGAACCCGCTGCTTCGGGCCATGACCGCCCGACTGGAGACCGTCTCATTCATGGTGGTGGCCACAAGCGCCGCGGACAGCACGACCAGAATCAGCATGGCAAGGAGAACGGAGACGAGGGCAAACCCCTCTCGGTGGCGAATCATGATGAACTCCTCACCTGGAAAGCACGTTACGTGGGAAGAAGCGATAGGCAAGCGTCCGCTCTGTCTGATCGGCCCCCTCCGCTTGCTCACCCGTGATCAGAACCTCGACGGAGCGAATGTTTCGCCACCCCATGTCGGCAGGCATGATGCCGGTGACCTGTCCGTCGTCGAGGACGTACTGGAAGCGCAACTCCGATACGTCCGCTGCAACCCGCAGGGGTTCGTCGTCCCTTCCGTTCACAACGAGTTCGATGAATCCGTCCTCGAGTCTGTACCTACGTTCCTCGAGAATGTAGATCCGGGGGCGATTCTCCAGAGGGTAGCCGGCCCAGGTAGGACCCGAGCCCTGGCGGAGGATCTGACCGGAAGACGGATCAGGGGACGAGGTGATGCTGAAATTGAAGAACTGACCTGAACCGGCGGCGGGGTTGAAGAGGAAGCCGCGCAGGATTCCATCGGACGTCGTATCGTCGGCCAGATCCTGCACGGACCGTAGATTCCGAGGCCAGCCATCCGGATCAATGACCGGCCCGCACTCGGGGTACGACGGGCTGGTCGTGTTCGCGAGCCACGTGGAGTCGCGGTAGACCCTGATGGAGTTCTGCGTCCCCGTGACGGATTCACACACCGGAAGGACATCGTCCGAGAGGTTTCGCCGCAGGATGATCTGGTCGGGTGCCCCGCTGCCGCCCGCAATGATCTCCACCGGCTGCAACCCTGTGTTGCTCAGTCGAGCGAAGCGCTCGCCCGCCATGCGGATGTCATTCCCGATGATCTCGGCAGGAATCCGCAGGGCCTGATTCACACCGGTTCGCCTCTGGTCACCCCGCAGGGCGTCCCGACTCCCCAGGACGAGGGGAAGAAGGAGGCCCAGTATGAGACCCATCACCACCATCACGATGATGAGCTCAGGGAGGCTAAATCCCGCCTTCGCTTGTCGTACCGTCCAGGACGGTGAAGACCGTCTCCACGGTATAAAGCGTCTGGCCTCCATGACGGACCTCCAGTGAGACGTGACGGGCCCCGTCATAGCAGACGGACCCTTGGCAGTATCGTTCGTAGGCGAGGTGTGAGGTGAAGGTTGCCTCGCCGGCGGTCACCGTCTGCTGACTTCCGCTGGCTGGCCAGCTTCCCGACGCCCGGAGGGCATCGAGTTCTTCCTGGGCCACCGCCACCGCCCAACCCCTCAACTCGGAGTCGGTATTGAGGCGGACGTTCCGGGCAAACGTGGGAACCACGGCGCCGAGGACGACCGCCAGAATGGCCAGAGCCACGATGGCTTCGATGAGTGAGAATCCGCGCCGATCCCTGATCCCGGCTCTCCACACCCCGGGGCTTCCTTCCCAGTCCCCTTTCCGTTCGCCGTCCATGCAGTCGAGCCGGTTCATTCTCCACCCCCCGGATGCCGGTCCACGATTCCGCCGCCCAGGAGCACCTCGATCTCCCGGCTGCGTCCGTCCCGATCGGTGAGGACGAAGGTGGGATTGGCGTCGGATACCCCCCGGCTGTTGAAGCACAGGAGCACGGAATCCGTCTCCGGGCCGGACAGTCGAAGCCCTTCACGAAATTCCAGTCGGACGCGGCCGTCCACTTCCCACCCGCCCGTCCCTGCGCAGTCCCGACTCCGCTCGCCAATGAGTTCCCGATCCGACACAACCCGAATACGAACGGACGAACTGGTGGACATGGCCTGGGAACGGGCCTGAGCCACGAATCCGGAGGTCTCCGTCACGGCGGTGCGAAGGTCGTTGCTGAGCGCGCGGAAGGCAGGCACCGAGAGAGTCGTCAGCGTCCCGACGATGACCAGGATGAGGATGACGTCGATGAGGGTGACCCCTCGACGATCTCGTCCCCCCCACGGACCGTTCCTCGCCTTCGAACCACACTCCACCACCGGATGCCCTGGAGTGGTCTCGTGATCGATGGGTGGCACTAGGACCTCCCAGGGTCTGGGAATAGATGGATAGAGCCGGGATCGCCTCTCCAACTCCCGGCCCGGGTCAAGACCCGCCAAGTCTTGTTCCAAAAAGGAGGCAGACACCGTGCCATAAGGCGAACCCGCCCTGGACTCAAGGGTTTTGGGCGAGCCGGTCGATTCATGGGCATGGCAGGCTGCCTGAGGGTCTTTCAACCTGCAACATCTCGAAACGAGAGAGAGCGACTCTTCCCTCGGTTTCGACGCTCATGACCCTGAGCTTGAGTAACCACCCGCCTCGCCCTTGTGAGAATCACCGGACAAGCTCTTCTCCTTCGCCGAACTGGGCTTCCAGGAGTTCGAGACCCGGGACTCCCTGGTCTCGCTCCTCCGGGCCCAGGGGTTCGATGTGGAGGAAGGGCCGGAGCGCCCTGGACGCCGTGGAACTCATGAACGCCGGTTGGAACTACCGCCGCGAGCACTTCGACATCGCCATCCGCCGGCCATCTTCCTGAACCGCCGGATCATGAGCAACTGAGGGAGGCGGCTCCGGGCGGCTGAATCCCACTTCCCGGCATGGGGGTCCTG